>JBGPNQ010000039.1:0-22802 GCA_041487615.1 Anaerolineae bacterium | reverse complement strand
CTATAGACACGGATATTCGGCGTCGAGTCGGCTGCATCCGCTGCGTATTTTGCATGCAAGGATGTTGTCTGCAGATAACCGAGTCGATCTCCATTGGGAAGACTTCCATATCCATCGCCCGGATCATCGATCGTTCCGTTGCCATCATAGTCCCGGTACTGGTTGCTCTGACTTCCTGTGATCGAGTTGATCACCTCTTCATTTCTCTCGCGTAGCGTGGCCTCATCCCCATTATCGTAGGCTTGTACGATCCCTACTTTGTAATTTACATCCAATTCATCTCCGTTGATCGATCTGTCAATATACGACGCGCTGTAGTACCAAAGGTTTTGCATCAATGGTCCTTTGTCTGGCAGTTGACCAAAGGAAACAAGGACATGTCGAAGGTGAACGAGCGATTGCGGAGGCAGGATAGATGAATACAAAATTTCGCCGGTTGGTTTGGGAGTGCTGACCCCATCCTGTTCGAGCGTAATCAGAACCTGGTTAAATTCAAGCAGGAAATTGAGCTGCTGGGGATCGTTTATTTCGACACGGCCCGTACCGGTCGCGCTGAACTCAATGGGGCCGATATCGCGGATGTTTTCGCCATTATCACTCTTGAACCAGGCCTCCAAATGTGTCCCATTCTTGGGTTGTGAAACGCTGGTCACATTAATGGCGGCATTATCCACGTAGTAATTGAAATCGTCGAAACGCACCCTTCCTATCGGGATGTTCGGGTCAACTGCAGCGGGGGTTAGTGAAACAGATGTGTTGGGTGACCCAACAAATTGACGGATGATGAAAGCCAGCGCGATCACGAGCAGCCCTTCGATGGCGATCCGCCACCAGCGGGTCGAGCGACGTTCCTCCTTGGCAGGTGGCGGCTGCTTGCCGGCTTCAGCTGCCTGACGCGCGAGCTGTGCAATATGCAGCGTTCCGGGAGATATTGTCTGCCCATTGAATAGAGCGATGAATTCATTGGCCAGGTCCCCTGCATTTTCATAGCGTAGGGCCGGATCTTTGGCGAGCGTACGATCAAGGATTGCCTGCAGTTCAGAGGAGAGCCCTTTTATGGCTGGAGGCGGCTCGTTGATATGCTTCATCAACATGCCGAAGGTGGTATCGGCTTGAAAGGGGACGGAACCGGCCAGCATTTCGTACAACATGATTCCCAACGAATAAATATCCGTCCGTTTGTCCACCTTTTCGCCGCGTGCCTGTTCAGGGCTCATGTAGGTTGGCGTGCCCGAAACAGAGCCAGCTGTCGTGTGCATGGTTGAGTCAAGGAGGCGGACCAGTCCGAAGTCGGTAAGCACCGGCTCTACATCCCGTGGGAGCGGCTTGTTGATCTGAATCACATCTGCCTGTGAGCGCAAAAGCACATTGGCCGGCTTTACATCCCGATGAACAATGCCTTTGCTGTGAGCATAATCAAGCGCGCTGGCAATGGATTTCAATATCTGCGCAACCATGCCGATTGGCAGGCGCTGTTTATTATCGTGCAATGATTTCAAATAGGTGGCAAGGGACGGACCGGGAATATATTCCATCACCAGAAATGGCGACTCGTCCACAACATCGTATTCGAACATCTGCACGATGTTTGGGTGACGTAATTCTTCGATGACTTCTGCTTCACGTTGGAAACGGGCCAGTTGCTCCGAGTCTCGATCAAGCAGGCCTCGCATTACCTTGACGGCCACCTGCCCAAAAGACTCGTAGTTGCCAGTGTATACCTCAGCCATGCCCCCCCTGGCGATAAGCTCCTGTATATGGACCTTGCCGAGCGTTTTTCCTGCCCAGTCTGCCATGCGCAAAATTATAACCGAGAATAATGGGCACGCCGTGTATAATCTTCATAACAAATCAGTTGAGGTAAATGTGGCCAACTTATTGGAAATTGAAATAGGCAAGCTCCTGCATGAACGCAAACTAAAGATTGCGCTCGCTGAGTCCTGCACGGGCGGTCTGATCGCGGACCGTATTACGGATGTCCCTGGATCGTCTGAATTTTTTTGGGGTAGCGTTGTCGCCTATGCTTATGAGGCAAAAGTCGCCCTGCTGGGTGTCTCCTGGGATACATTGAATACGCGCGGCGCGGTCAGTCGTGAAACCGTTTTGGAAATGGCGGGCGGCACTCGCAAGGTATCAAACACGGATATCGGAGTTTCGGTCAGTGGGATCGCAGGCCCGGGCGGCGGGACGGATGAAAAGCCGGTAGGTACTACGTGGGTTGGCCTGGTTGCCCACGATGGAGAATGGGCGAAGCTGTTTCATTTTTCCGGAGATCGCGCACAGAATAAACAGGCAGCTGCGGACGCAGCGCTGCAACTCCTATTGGATTATCTTGAAGGAAAATTGGAAAAACGAGCAACCTGAATATCGCTTATTTTATTTCGGATACACTTATCTTATTGTGGCGGATGATATTTTATTCTTGATATGATGAATAGTGCGAAGATTCGCAATTTATGGTTTGATATTTACGGCACTGACGCGGACGCATCCACATTCAAAAAACTGCTGCAAACTCTCACGAATTACAACGTCCGCATTTCAGCAAGGCGCGCCGGGGGATTGGATCAACGCGACACCATCCTGATCACGTATCCCGATCAAGTGCATCGGGCGGATGCACATCCGCTTGCAGTCCTGGCGGAATTCGGCGAACAGTATCTGATGGATAGTGTAACAGGGATACATATCCTTCCGTTCTATCCATGGACTTCGGATGATGGATTCTCAGTCCTGGATTATCGTAAAGTCGATTCGCGCTACGGCGATTGGGATGATGTTGCCAGGCTTGGCCATCATTTTCGCCTGATGTTCGATGCGGTGATTAACCACATATCCGTCGGCAGCGATTGGTTTCGATCCATGCTGGCTGGAGACCCGCATTATCGCGACTACTTTATTGTTCCAAACAAAGGTGACGATCTCACCCATGTGGTGCGCCCACGCGCTCTTCCATTGCTGACGGCTTTTTCAACGGCGGAGGGTGAGCAGAGGGTTTGGACCACGTTCAGCGCCGACCAGGTGGATTTGAATTACGCCAATCCGAGCGTGCTGCTTGAGATTATGGAAGTCCTGCTGTTTTATGTTATGAAAGGCGCTGAGATCATCCGCCTGGATGCAATTGGCTATCTGTGGAAGGAAGCGGGAACATCCTGTATCAATCTGCCGCAGACGCATCGCATCATTCAGCTATTCCGCGCTGTGCTGGATGAAATTGCACCGCACGTGCTGTTGCTTACCGAGACCAACATCCCTCATGCGGATAACATTTCCTATTTTGGCGATGGGACGAATGAAGCGCAGATGGTGTATAACTTTTCCCTGCCACCTCTTGTCCTGCACGCGTTTCAAACGGGTTCGGCAGAGACTCTTTCGCACTGGGCAGACAACCTGGAATTGCCTTTGGGCAAAGTAACATTCTTCAATTTCCTCGCCTCCCACGATGGGATTGGGTTGAATCCCCTGCGAGGGATTTTGCCTGAAGCACAGATTGAAGCTGTAGTCGGCCGCGTTCAATCGCATGGCGGACTCGTGTCCTTCAAAACGGATGTGGACGGCTCACAGCGTCCGTATGAATTGAACATCAATTACTTCGATGCGCTCAACAATCCGGATGCAGATGAGCCGCTTGATCTCCAAATTGACCGATTTGTCACTGCGCACGCTATTTTGTTTGCCATGAAAGGCGTGCCCGGGGTCTACTTCCATAGTTTGGTTGGGTCACGCAGCTGGCTTGAAGGAGTACAGTTAAGTGGACAGAACCGCACGATCAATCGGAGAAAGTTTCGGTTGGATGAACTCATTGCTGTGCTTTCTGATCCCAACTCGCGACAGGCGCGCGTTTTCTCCCGCCTGCGTCATTTGTTGAAAATTCGCCGCAGACATGCAGCTTTTCATCCTTATGGCTTGCAGAAAGTAATCCAGTGCGCACCCGAAATTTTTGGCGTATTACGTGTTTCACCTGATGGAAAGGATCAAGTGTTGTGCCTGCAAAATGTGAGTGATCAAAGAGTTCTCGTCGATCTTCAGAACATGTCACCTTCTCCCGCTCGATACTCGCGAAACCTTCTAAATGGAAATACATCGGTATCTGAGCAGGGACGAGTCGCCTTACTCCCTTGTCAGACGCTGTGGCTGGCGAAAATTTAGTGGAAGTCATACCAACAATGTCATCAGGAACCTATAGAGGAACATTGCCTACAAACTTTAATTCACCATACTTGGAAATGCTTAAGAACCGCATCAATTTACGGCAAATCCCTTTTAGTGAGCGTGGTTCACGTCTGTTGATATTTCGATCTGACCATGATCTCCAGGTACGGCTTGCGGAGCGTTGGTTCAAGCTTGATCAACAGCTTGCCAGCTATCGGCAGCGTCCGCCTCTGATTGACGGTTGGCAGCTTACCAACGGAGCGGGTCAGGCACTTGATTTTGAGTTGGTTACCTACCCTCATCGTCTTGATTTTCAAACATCGATTGGCAAATTCAGTCTGGCTTTTGTGGATACCGAAACACTCCTGCTTGTTTTGCCTCCGGGATCCTGCGGAGTTACTTTCACAGCGGCGATGGATCAGGCACAGACCGACCGACGCGGTGGCACGCTAAGGCTGACCGGCAACATTCGCCGCAACATAGCCTATACCACAAATGCGCGTCTTTTGCTAAATGCAGCGGAACCGCTGAATGGCGGACAGATCCAGAAAATCCAACTCAGAATGGTATCGACAGGTGAATCCGTTTTGATGCTGAACATTACGCCGCGCCTCGGTTTCAATCGCTACGTGCCTTCAGCACAGGGAATCCTGGAAACATCCGCGCGGCGTTGGCATGAATGGTTTGCTGCCGCGCCAGAAGTGGCAAATGAGCATCGGGCGCAATATTATTATGCCTGGTGGATCATGCGTGCCGGACTCATCTCAACGCGTTTCTTTACCACGCGCGAGGCAATGACGCCTTCCATGATTCACTATGTTGGAATCTGGCAATGGGATGCCTACTTCCACGCGCTTGCGTATCGTCACGTGGACCCGCATCTCGCACAGGATCAATTGCGCATCCTGCTCGATCATCAGCGGGCTGACGGAATGATCCCGGACGCTGTACATGATGAAGGTACGGTAACGCGTCTGAATTTTCCGGTCGAGGCGGACGTTACCAAACCACCCTTGATCGCATGGACTGCATGGAAGCTGTATGAGATAGATCATGATCGGGAATTCCTCGATGAAATCTATGAACCCATTGTGCGTTGGAATAATTGGTGGTTCGAAAAGAATGATATCGATGGAAATGGTTTGTGCGAGTATCAGCATCCTTTCTCGTCCGGGTTGGATGACAGCCCGTTGTGGGACGATGGCGTACCTGTCGAGTCTCCAGACCTGAACACCTATTTATGTCTGCAACAGGAGGCTCTGGCTAAAATCGCGCAAGTTCTTGGCTTGTCAGCAGAGGCGGAACAATGGGCGCGACGTGCTGATCAGCAGGCGGAACGAATGATTAAGCTTCGTTGGGATGCCGATGCCGGGCTGTTTTGGGCCGTGCAGAATGGTGACCGTGTCAAGGTGCGTACGCCATTCAACCTTTTTCCATTAATCACGGGAAGGATGCCTCCGAAAATTGCCGGGCGTTTGGTAGCTCACCTGACCGACAAGCGCCAATTCTGGACGAAATATCCGATACCGACTGTTGCTCTGGATGATCCCAAATTCGATCCGCTACAAATGTGGCGCGGTCCAACATGGGTAAATGTCAATTATCTTATGATTGAGGGTCTTCAGCGCAGCGGTTACACTGAGTTGGCCCGCGAACTGCGTATGCGTACATTAGAGCTCATTGAAAGAGAAGATGATATTTACGAGTACTATCACCCGGAGACAGGCGAAAGACCTCCAAAGGCGGCCTCCACGTTTGGATGGTCTTCAGCAATTTTCATTGACCTCGCTATTCAGGCAATGAAAGAAGAGCCTTCTCGATGAAAATCGTCTTATTGCATTACTCTGCGCCACCCGTTGTGGGCGGTGTGGAAAGCGTCATGGGGCATCACGCGCGTCTCATGGCGGAGGCAGGTCACGAGGTCCGGATTGTTGCGGGGCGCGGCCAACAAGCAGACGAACGTGTGAGTTTTGTCCAAATCCCGTTGGCGGATTCGCGTCATCCCGTTGTACTCTCCATGAAGGAACAATTAGATAAGGGAAATGTTCCAGCTGAATTCCACGGTCAAGTTGATAAATTGGCCACGGACTTGCATACCGTCATTGGAAATGCAGATTGCGTGGTCGCTCATAATGTTTGCTCCCTGAATAAAAATCTCATTCTGACCGCCGCGCTCAAAAAAATCTCAGAAGAGTCACAGGATCCCCGTTTCATTCTTTGGCATCATGACCTGGCATGGAGGACACCGCGCTATCGCGCTGAGTTACATGATGGTTATCCATGGGATTTGCTTTGCAAAGCGTGGGATGGTGTTGAACAGGTGACAATCTCTGAGTTTCGTCGCGATGAGTTGGCAGACCTAATGAAATTGCCCAAAGATAGGATATGGGCGATTCCAAACGGTGTGGATATTTCCCGTTTCCTGAAACTGGAAGAGCGAACTTCGAAATTCGTGGATCAACTGGATCTATTAAATGCAAACCCGATCCTGTTATTGCCGGTACGCATCACTTCAAGGAAAAATATTGAATTGGCCTTACAAGTGATGGCAGAGTTGCAAGAACAGGCTCCAGAGGCAAAATTGGTTATCACGGGGCCGCTCGGTCCGCATAACCCCGCCAACAGGCAGTACTTTGACATATTGACTTCACTGCGGAGTTCTCTCATGCTGAGTGGGAGTGTCCATTTCCTTGCTGAGCTTACAGATGAAATTTTGCCCGATGAGGTGATCAGCGATTTTTATCACCTTGCCGATGCACTGATCCTCCCCAGCCGGGAGGAGGGATTTGGTATTCCCCTCCTGGAAGCAGGGTTGGCGGGTATTCCTGTGTTCTGCGCCGATATTCAACCACTAAAAGACCTGGGATTGTCATACGTAGATTATTTTTCGCTGGATGAAGACCCCGCAAACATTGCATCCTTGATTTTGGCAAAGCTTTCGGCTAGTATGTTATCAGGGTTTCGTGTACGGGTCCGCTCGCAATACGCGTGGCGGCAGGTTTACCAACAGCAGATTCAACCGTTGCTGGAAAGGGTGTGTGATAAATGAACAGGGCTTTTCCAAGGAACATGTTTCGTAAGATTTTGATCCCCGTGATCCACGGTTGTGAATTCAAGGATTCTCTACACGTGGCAAACAATATTGCCTCGAATGCATCGATTTTGCTGGCTGGCCTCGTCACAGTCGCGGATGAAGGCAGCTTGAGTGCGGGCGCACTTCCCGCGCAGGACTTAAGAAGGTCATTGCGCCAGATCAAAAGCAAACAGGAGATTAATTCTCTCGAATTAATCCGCGTGACAGTGAACCCATGGAATGAATTGTTGAAGATCGTGCGCGAAGAGAAACCAGATCTGTTGATCGTTGAATCCGGGCATTGCGATTCGTTTGGCCGCTCGATCAGCGCCATCTTGAAGAGCGCACCCTGTAACATTGTTGTCGTGTGCGGCGTGATGCCGAAAAAGATCGAGCACGTATTTGTCCCAATACGCGGTGGACCGAATGCAGAACTCGCCCTGCGTGTGGGTTTGGCGCTCTCGCGCCATGGTCATGCCAGCATCGATACATTGCACATCGTTCCGAAAACGGTCAAAACCTCGCCCGATGCTGCATTTCGCGGATTGGACCGCGTGTTGAACAACCTACCGGAAGTCCGTCGTCAGAACTTGCGGACGAATGATCCCACTGCGGCAATACTGCTTGACTATAAGGAATACGACGTGATGATTCTCGGCGCGACGGCTTTGACGGCCGATCCATCGGTAGGACTTGGCGAAGTGGCGGAGAGGGTCCTGCGCGAAAAGTCGAAAGGGTTGTTGATCGTCAAGGTCTATCATCCACCTTCGACCAACATGGAAAGCGAGTTTGTCGGGCAGAAGGCGATTTCTGTTCTGGTGGATAAATGGTTTGCGGAAAATACCTACAATGCCAATGAATTTGAAAACCTCAAGGAGCTTCTTAAGCTCAAGCAAAAACAAAAAGTGACCGTCAGTTTGGCTCTGCCCGCGCTCAATGAAGAAAAAACGGTTGGCAAGGTGATCACAACTGCAAAGCGTGAGTTGATGGAGCGCGTCCCGCTGTTGGATGAGATCGTCCTCATCGATTCCAATTCGAAGGACAAAACGCGCGACATTGCGAGGAAACATGGCATTCCTGTGTACATTCATCAGGAGATCCTCCCACAGTATGGCGCCAGGATAGGCAAGGGTGATGCATTGTGGAAGAGCCTGTATGTGACCCGCGGCGACATTATCCTCTGGATCGACACCGACATCGTGAATATTCACCCGCGCTTCCTGTACGGGATTCTCGGTCCGCTGCTCCTTCGACCGGACATGGTCTTCGTCAAGGGATATTATCGTCGCCCCATCAATTTGAACGGGAAGATCGAATCGAGCGGGGGAGGACGCGTCACCGAATTGACGGCGCGGCCGCTTCTAAATTTGTTCTATCCGGAGCTTTCCGGCGTCATCCAGCCTCTCTCCGGCGAATACGGCGGCCGCCGGTCCGCGCTCGAAAAAATGCCCTTCTCGTCAGGATATGGCGTGGAAACCGGCCTATTGATCGACATCCTGGAAAAATATGGACTGAATGCCATCGGTCAGGTGGATTTGCTTGAACGCGTCCACCATAACCAGCAATTGGAGTCGCTCAGTAAGATGGCCTTTGCCATCATTCAGACGGTTGTGCGAAGACTCGAGCGTAGGTACGGACTGAACATTCTCGAAGATGTGAACAAGACAATGAAATTGATCCGCTACGATAAGGATGTGCTCTATCTCGATGTGAATGAAATAGCCGAACTTGAGCGTTCGGCTATGGTTGAGATTCCAGAGTATTGTACGCGAGAGAAAAACTGGAAGCCTATCATTGCGAGCTGAATTCATGAAACTGGAAATGAATCGACAACATGAGATTGCTTCGTCGGGCTACGCCCTCCTCGCAATGACGGATTATCTATCTTAATTCTGCGCGAACGTATCGATCAGCAGCTTGAAATTTCCACCAACAGGATAAAGGATCGGGCAGGTGCAGCCGCGCCTTTTGTATTCCTGCACTTTGGTTTTTGCCTCCTCAGGCGTTCCCGAGGCAGTAATGTGATCGACCAACTCATCGGGAACGAGATGCTTGGCCTTGTCGATCTGCTCTTTTGTGGCTGGCCATCCCAGAATGGATTGAATTTCGTTGATGACATCCTCTGAGACGCGTGACGCTTTTGCGATATGTGGCTGTTGAGCGAGATACTGGCAGAGCAGTCCCTTGGTGTAATCAATCGCCTTGTCGTGATCCTCATCCACTGAACAGACGATCAACTGTGGGCGGTCGAAGTTTTCCATTTTGCGGCCGGATTTTTCCAACCCCTTATTCAGCAATTCCAGAGCATTGTCATTGTATTCGGGCGGAACGCAGTAATTCAATACTGCTCCGTCGGCGATTTCTCCGGTCAGCTCCATCATTTGATCGCCAGTTGCGCCGATCATGATCGGGATATTACGCGGCTCGCGGCGTCCGTGGACAACATCCAGTTCGATGCCATCCACATGATGGAATTCCCCATGGAACGTAACGCGTTCCATGTTCAGCAGGCGGCGCATCACATCCACCGTTTCGCGCATGGCGGTTAATTGTTTGCGGCGCTTAATTCCCACGTTGCTTGCCAGCGGGTCCCACCACGCGCCGATTCCGCAGATGACACGGTTGGGTGCCAGATCATCTAGCGTGAGGAATGTCGCAGCGAGGAGACCGATGTTGCGAGTCCAGTTGTTGATCACGCCTGAGCCTACTTTGATTCGTTCTGTAACCGCCGCATAGGCAGCCATCGGGACAATGGCATCGCGAACCAAACGTGACTCTGCCTGCCAGACTGCTTCAAAGCCACGCGCTTCGGCATAGCGTACGTATTCCAATCCATCTCTGAGATCGTGCGAGTCCTGTAAATATAGCGCTACTCTTTCCACGGCGGTACTCCTCGAGTTATGGGACGATGGCGAAGGTTGCTGCCTGTTCTATCGGCGGTAAAACTTCGAATACATTTGTAAGTCAAATCCGAGACTCCAAGTATACTGATTATGCGGCACTTTGTAATTCAGTTTTTGTGATTTGGGAAGTGCTCTTGTCTAGCTGAGAATAGACAAAAATTGATTGTAATGGTCATTATACCTGAAAGCGAGTCAAAGATTTTCTTGTGGAACAGCAGGATCAAGGGAGGAATATCATCCAAATGTATCGTGAAGATAATCACTATAAATTAGAGAAAAGTCGTCCTATACTTTGCTTAAGTTGTTTGAGACAGTCTCTCTTGTATGAAATCTGGAGATGGAGATACACGATGACTAAACCTAAAATGAAAGCAAAAACAAAACCCTTGAGCGGCTTTGAGAATTGCCGTGTGGTCGAGGTTGGAATTGGCAATTTTGCCGAATGCGCCCAGTGGGGACCGGTTAACTGTCCCCATGCACTAGCTTTTGGATATTGCTTTTTATGCATGCACCCACGTGTGGATGAAATTATTGAGCACAGCAAGAAAGCCCAGCCATTCGCGGGTGTTCCAAGCTAATAACTTGAGTCAATCTCTTAATCCGTAAAACAAAAGACTGTCGCTGACTTTCAGGGACAGTCTTTTTGTACGATCAGGGGTCTTAATCTAGAGCGCTGCCAGTCTTTGCCACATTTGAGGTGCGAGTTCACGCGAGCGCTCTGCGATTCTTTCCTCATCCATGGAGAGAATCTTCTTATTCCGCATAAGGATTTGTCCTCGGCAAACTGTTGTGTCAACAGTGGCATCTACAAGACCGAAGATCAGATGCCCAAGGAAATTTGCCTCGCTCAGGATTGTGGGAGGTTGGTAATCCATGATCGCCAAATCAGCCGGAAGACCTTTCGCAATCTCTCCCACTCGAATACCGAATTGACGTTCGACGATATTCGCATTATTTTGCAGCAGGAGTTTTGGTGCTTCCATGAAAGCCACACGCGGATCGTGGTTGGCGAGGCGATGCAGTAAATAAGCGCAGCGCATCTGCGATAGCATATCAGACGACATACCATCGCTTCCCAAACCCACGAGAATATTTCTTTCCAACAGCTTGAAGAGTGGAGTCACGCCCACGGCATTGTTCATGTTCGATTCAGGGTTGTGTACAACACTCGTGTTGGTTGCCGCGATCAAATCCATTTCGGATTCATCGATGTGGACGCAATGGATAAAGAGGGACTTCTCACCGGATGCGCCCATTTTGTCGAGCCGATGGACGGTGGGCATTCCGTATTTATTGAGAGAATCTTCGCGGTCAGCCAGATCCTCAGCGACATGAACATGACATCCCACGCCAGAATCCTTTGCAATGCCGACACATTTCTCGAGTGTTTCATCTGAAAGCGTGAAGGACGCGTGAAGTCCCATCATTGCAGCGATTTGTCCATCACCTTTTCCGACTTTCTTGATGAAGCGTTCATTCTCCTCGACACCACCACCCATGACGTTTCGATCGGACACTTCGTAACACAATGAGGCACGGATTCCCGCCTGGCGAACTGCATTCTCGATCAAATCCAGTGAACCATCGCGCATCCCTGGGGAAGCATGATGATCAATGACAGTTGTCGTGCCGTTGCGGATACATTCAATGAGCGGGATTTGTGCTGAGAGAGTGATGTCTTCCTCAACCAGGGCTCGATCTACTTTCCACCACAAACGTTCAAGAATTTCCACAAAGTTGGCGGCGGGTTCGCCCGGAATGGCCATACCGCGTGCCATCGTGGAATAGAAGTGATGATGGGTGCAGATGAATCCGGGCAGGACAATCTTGCCTTCACAGTTCATTGATTCAGCGCTTGGGAAGCGTTGCTTCATTTCAGCCGCGCCACCAACGGCGACGATAATTTCGCCGTCGGTGACAACCGAGCCATTCCAAATTACGCGATTGTTTGGACCTAATGTCGCCACAATCCCATTTTCAAATCTTGTTGTCATAATCAATCCTTTCGCTTTGGCGTTTATGCTAATTCTCAACGAGCATGGCAAGTTCTTCCACAGTGCGATCGCGCAAGGTGATCGCGCCGGTGAAACACTTTTTCGCGCAGATGGAGCATCCGATGCAGCGAGCCGGGTCTGAATGCGGTCTTCCCTGATCATCGAGTTCGATGGCAAGATAGGGGCAGCGCGCGCAGTTTCCACAAGATGTACAGAGATTGTAATTGAATTCAGAGAGCTTCTTGACTGGTGAAAGCGCCATGAAGTCAGTAATGGGGCGGGGCTGAGCAATCCCGATCAATTCCTTCATGTTCTTGATACCGCGTTCCTGCATCAAGCAGGCGGTACCCGACTCAAGGTCACGAATGATGCCGTAGCCATATTTTGTAGCGATCGTGCAGAACTGAACCGTCTTGACTCCAAGAGCAAGGAAATCCATCGCGGCTTTGTACGTCATCGGTCCGCCATTGCCGGAGATTTCGATCCCTTCAGGAATGGCATTTGCCAGTGTTAGATATGAAATGGGAGTCACACTATCACCGCTCATGCCGGTAACTACGCCTTCTTCCCAAACACGTCCAATTGCCGGGCGGAATGCAAGAGTGGGGAAGGAATTGGCCAATGTGATGCCAGCCTTCTTTTCAGGATACTTATCCAACACTTTGCGAATCGCTCGAAGGATAGGGACAATCGATGTAACCGCCGCGGTCAACTTGAAAAGCTTGGGAATATCCGGCGAACCAACTTCCATGATCCAATCAATGATCCTGGCTGTTAGAGCGGCGTTTTGCGAGACGATATCGCCTTCTGTTCCATCCCCGCCTTGCGGACAGGACAACGAATATTCAATGCCCATCACGCCCGCAGCCTCGAGTTTCCTTGTGTTGGATTGCCAGCCTTGTCTGTCGCTCTCGTCATGACCAGAAACAGGTCCGCCGGTGGAGGCCATGGTCAAACGATCAGGCCATTGCCTGACCAATTGTTCAACTTCGCGGCAAACGCGATCCAGGGGGTGACCCGATACATTATCTGCATTGCCATACGTTAGATCATTGAATGTAAACATGTACCCGGCTGGAATATGGATCGGAACATTATCGAATGCCGTCTTCATGATCCCGCCAGCCCATCCTCTTTCGTAGGCGATATTCATTTGCTGCAATCCATCCGTTAATGGAGAGGCAGAAAGCAGATACGGTGAGTTGATTTTTCGCTCGAAGAAATCTGTCTCGAGGGAAACAGGCACATGGTCGTAGCCAGGCATCCCATAATAGGATTTTGTGGATTTCCTGATTTCAGGTTTTTCTTGTTTCTTCAGGAATGCATGAATTTCGAGAGCCGCATTCTTCCCGGCTGCCACTGCTTCCACAACCGTGCTGGGACCGTTTGAAATATCACCTGCATAGAAGAGTCCAGCTATTTGTTCGCGCGCGATGTAAGAGCGCATTCCGATCGCCATCACAACCGAATTGAAGTCAATTCTGACTCCGTCAGTTCCTTCTACATCAAGAATATTCGCAGGTTTGAACGGTTGGCCTTCGGGCAGTTGAACCTTTTTCGTTTCGATTCCCGTTATGCTCTTGCCATCGGTGTTGATCTTGCCAATACGGATTCGACCGTTGACTTCGATATCGTGGTCGATTAATTCCTGACGCTCGTGGCCAGTCAATGGCATTTCGGAAAGTTTTTCGAGCATAAACATTTCCACATGAGTTGCGCCGCGCTCTCTTGCGGTAATCGCACAATCCAATGCAGTTGCACCGCCGCCAATGATCGCTACGCGTCCGTCAAATTGATATGCCTGTTTATTTGAGAGCAAATCAACCATCTTGATTGCCAGGTTTTCATTTTCGATGCCGAGCTCGATGGGCTTCCACAAGCCTGTTGTGACACAAACGGCGTCATATCCTTGTGCCAGCAGGAAACTGGGATTTTCCACGTTCTTTCCAGTTTTCGCTTTGATCGCACCGAGGGAAAGTAGAAACCCGATATCGGACTGCACTACCTTTTTATCAAGGCGCTGATCAGGGATCAAATTCATCATGCCGCCGAGTGCGTCGCGGCTTTCGAAAATATCCACAGCATAGCCAAGTTGTCCCAGAACGGAGGCAACTCCCAGCCCCGCGGGACCGCCACCGATCACTGCCACTTTTTTCCCATTTGGAGTTGGAACCGAGAACTTTGGAATTCCCCCCAGTCTTTTTGCCATTTCAACAAGCGTCGCCTGAACTTTTGGAATATTGATCGAACCATCAAACTTCTTTCGAGAGCAAGCTGCCATACAGAATCGATCGGGGCACACCAGGCCACACACACCACCCAGTGGATTGCTGCTCATGATCTCTGCCGCTGCACGCTTGATATCTGATGGATTTCCCACCCGGGCTGCCATCATGAAATCGAACGGTGAGCAGTTGACTGGGCATGCATCCCGGCAGGGCTTCTCCTCGCAGTATTCGCAACGGAGCAGTTCTGTCTGGAGTTGGTGTTGGGTCATGATCCTGGAAGTGATGTCGTTCATGGAACACCTCAATTCTTTGTATTTTATAGATTTTCTGTGTCAAATATCACATATTTATTATAGCGTTTGTCAGACAAGTTTTGAGTGTAATAAGTCTTTATCCTGAGGGCGTTATGTCACATTAAATTGTCCGTATCTTTTTGAACAAAAACAAACAACTCTCCGGGTGTGGAGTCTTCCACGCTGGAGAGTTGTCTAATAAATTTTGAACCTGGGGCTGTTATGCGATTTTTGCGAGTTCCAGTTTTCGGACGAGCTCGAGGTCTTCGGGTAAGTCCAGGTCCAGGCCAAGGGTAGGCAGGTTCACGATCTCGAGTCGTGCTCCCGCTTTTTTCACCAACTCACAATGACGCTGAAATGAATTTTCGCCGAAGTCATATTCGATCAATCCTGATGGGGAAATCAATAATGCGTTCGTACCTTTTTCATGGCGATCGGGTGCGATCACGACCACGGGCGGCTCACCGGCACGTTGAATTAAGGTCAAAACATCTTCACGTGAGATCAATGGCAGATCGGCCGGCAGGACCAAAACACCGCGCGTTGCATAGACTTGTGCAACCACAGTCGCGCGTTTGAGAGCTGTGTTCAATTCTGCATGTCCATCCTCGCGGACGGTCCGGGCGCCATAATTGCGCGCGAGGGTCAACGCCTGGGGGTCGCGGCTTACGACAAGGACCTCTTCCAATTCCTTTATTTCGGATAAGGTCTTCAACGTATTTTGTAAGAGAGTTCGGTTGAGTTCTGTACGTTCGTCTTCCGATAACGCTCCAGCCAGGCGCGATTTTCCGCGCCGTAACGGCTTGACAGGAACAATTGCCCAAAGTGTCATAGTTTTTTCCCAATGAAACCTAGAACTTCTTGAGCCAGTCGGCTTCTATCATCATGACTTTTCATCAGCGTATTCGTTACAAATGTCTGCATATTTAACCCCATAATCTCTCCTTGCAGTTGCTTATCAACCTGGTCCAGGACAAAATGTGTTGCCAGGCCGCGATAATGATTGGCGACCGCCAAAGCAGAAGGCTCGATTCCCAGTTCACGATACATCTTTGCTGCCGGACCTTTGACTGTCTCTCCGCCGATGATTGGAGAGATTGCAACACACCTCACCGCCGACCCCTCTCCTGTCAGGAGGGGAGAAAGTGCTCTCAGGATTGGATCAATGCTCACCCAGGGATTCGATGGGCAGATGATGACCGCGTCGGCTGATTGGAGCGCTTCGGGCACCCCGTCAACGGGTTTCGCCTGATCTGCGCCATCAAATCTGAATCCTTTGACCCGCGGCTCGCAGCGCCGGTGTACAAAATATTCCTGAAACGCCAGTTCGCCTTCCTCTGTTTCGACAATCGTCCGCACCGGCGAGTCGGTCATCGGTAGGACCGTACATGCAACTCCCCACATTTTGCAGAAATCACGGGTGATCTGGCTCAAGCATTGACCCTCTTCCAAGCGCCGCGTCCGCTCGAGATGAGTCCCCAAATCCTGGTCACCGAGATTGAACCAACCTGGTCCCCCAAGTTTTGACGCATTCCGGAAGGCATTCCATGTTTCATCTACTCGTCCCCAACCCTTTTCGGGATTTGCCAATCCTGCCAACGTATAGCAAACCGTATCCAGATCGGGACAGATATACAAACCATAATGCTCGAAATCGTCGCCAGTGTTGACGATGACGGTCAAATCTTCAGGAGGGAGAATTTGGGCGAGTCCGTGGGCGAGTTTCGCACCACCAACACCGCCGGCAAGAGCAACAATCCGACCGTGGACGGTAGACGGCGGACGGTTTACTACATCAACATTAGAATTCATCTGTATCATATGCAGCTTGTTCTTCGCCGATCGTTTTTTTAGGATTCATAAGCGAACGACGGAAAGAGTGGAGACGCCTGGCTAATTCTTGCGCCTGCAAATCCAACTTCTCCATTAAGGCTTTCTCGTTCGTATAATTTCGGCGCGCGATCAGCCGTTGACAGGCGACAGTTTCAATCAACGAACGAAGAGCCATACCAAGAAAACGATTTTGTTCAGGGTCGCTTTGACCTGTTGAACCTTCTGCAATGTTGAGTGAAATAGATGTAGCTGCACGAGTGATTTGTGACTTTAGATTGAAGCGTTCGCTCTCTGGAAGTTTGTCTGCAAGGTCATAAATCAAATCATAATAATCCAGCGACATTTTCCAAACATCCAATTGTTCGAATTTGAAAGACATCATTGCTCCGTGATATTGCTATTGTGTTAGAGATGGTCTTCGGTCTACCGTCCACGGTCACAATATTTTCACTAAACTCTTCAACTCTTTCATATCCTTTATTCGCGGTGTCTCTTGGGCATATCCAATAAAAAACATCGCCTGTGGATCCCAAGATTCAGATAAGCTTAATGTCTTGGAAATTACCTCTTGTGCAAATAACGGCCAGCAAGCCCAGACTCCGCCTAATCCTTCCGCGTGGACAGCGAGCAATAGTTGCATTCCTGCCGCGGCGACGGATTGAACTGCCATCATTCGTTCAGCTTGTTGACGTTTCTGGTCGGGATACGAGTCCATTTCACTCATGTCGAGGCATAAGAGAATCGCCACAGGTGCGGAGGTGATCCGTTCTTTTGACCGTTTGATCTGTAGCCGGATTTTTTCAGGGGAAAGACCATCGCGCGTTAAATCACGTTCAAAGTCAATTGCCATTGCTTCGGCGAGATTCTCTTTGACCGATTGGGTGCTGATAACAACAAATCGCCACGGCTGACGGTTATGCGCGGAAGGCGCGAACGTCGCGGTGGCGAGAATGTTCTGAATAACGGAATCGGGTACCGGGTCCGTTTTGAAGCGGCGGATCGAACGACGAGTCCGCAGGAAGTTGTGAAGGTCAGTCGTTGTGAAGGTCAAAGTTGACGGGTTTGATCCTGTAGATAATCCGTCGTTGACCGTCTCGGTAGGTCCAGGGCCTTTCGTAGTATTTAAGAGAGAGCTGGTTGATGTGCTCATCTGCACCTTCTTTAGTAAATCCGACAACTTCGCCGCGCATTCCAAGATACCGGTCCTGATTTTTGGGATCCTGGATGGTCATCGCAACCCGCGGACGCGCTTTCATATTTTTGTCTTTTGCACGTCCTTCGTTGGTGTTGATCAGAACATAGTCGCCATCGGTGCTGAACCAAACCGGCGTCACTTGTGGCGAACCATCGGGCATAATGGTTGCAAGATAGAGCAGAGCTTTTGTTTCTTCTTTGAGCAGGTCAAGAAAATCAGTCGGAAAGGTCATCTTCCACCATGGGGTTGGGAATGAAGAGCATCTGCATTTCGCTGTTGAAGCGTTGAATGGTTTCAACATCTTCGGTTGTGCAGGCGATCAGGAATTTGATCTCTGCATCTCGCTTGAGTCTATCAAATGTGCATAAGATTCCTGTTAGTTTTTTATTATTCAGCGAGCCGATCCACACATCTATTCCACCGCCATCGCCTGCCGATGTATTTTCGAAATAACCGTAATCGAAGGGATAGATCAAATCCGGATAACGCGGATGCGTGGCTCCCCTGGGTCGATCGAGGATGATCGTATTATTCAGCGCGAGTTCGGTCATTGTGTGCCAGAAGGAAGTGTCAGGCGTCATGGGTCAGTTGTCAGGTGTCAGGTATCAGGGTTAGCGGAATAGGTCTTCGTCTTTGGGCCGAATCAACTCTTTGAGTGAAGCTTCACGCAGCGGATACGGGAATCCACGTGCATGAACCACGGGAGTCCCCTCGGCAGCCTGTCCCATCACAAGTGATGCAGCAGCGGCGAGCTCATCTGCTGCGCCCACTTTTGTGATACGTAGGGTAAAGTTGAAGAGGTCATGTTTGCCGCGCAAATCCTGCAGCCCGGGCATCCCCGCGATCCCAATTGCTACGCCGACGGTACCATTTCGCCAGGCACGGCCATGCGAGTCGATGATCAGGACCCCGATCCGTTTTCCTGTTTTGGATTGAATATCGCCGCGCATCCTTTCCGCCGATCGATCCGGATCTGCTGGAAGGAGCAGAACCCATTCTTCCGCGGAATCTCCGGCCCCCGCGACATTGGAGTGATCGATTCCTGCGTTGGCGCACACAAAACCAAGTTTATGTTCGACGATGATCGTTCCAACACGTGTGCGAAGGATATCATTACTCTCCTGCAAAATCAGTTCCACGACACGTGGATCTTTTTCGGTTTGTTGAGCCAGTTCAATCGCCCGTTGCGAGGGCCTGATCGTAACCAGATTCACCGCGCGTCCTTCTGCTTTGGAAACAATTTTTTGAGCGAAAACCAGGATATCGTTGTCTTCGATTGCAATCCGATTTTTTTCGAGGGCGGTAACAACAATATCCGCCAGGTCGTCGCCGTGGTGGATGAGAGGGAAATGGTGAAGCGCCGTAAGCGTCAGGGGCATGTTGCAAAGTGTGTACTCGGCAAGCGGCAATTGCCATTTACCAATTATGATTCTTTTGAGACACCGGTAATCCTGATCCCGGCATGTGTCGAACCGTATTGTTTGTTGATGTTGATCAGCACGCTTGTCAGCCCTTCAATAACGACCGAGTTCTCGATCGGACCCGCGTCCCAGCCTGTCAGACCGGCTGCTTCGACGAGTTTCAATACCTCACGGCGCGCATCCTTGCTCGTGCCGGTCACAAGCACATCGCACTCAACGTCGCCATCTCCAAGCAGATGCTCATATGAAATATTCTGGAACGCGGCACAAACTTCCACGCCTTCGCCTACCATCTCTTTTGCTTCCTGGGCCGCGGAACCCGCAGGCGGCATCTGTACCTTACTTAACTTTGGTGGAATCAGGGGTACCGTTACATCGATCAGCAGTTTGCCACCAAGCATATTTTTTATGCTCTCAAGCGTCTCGCGATGTGCCACATAGGGAACCGCGAGAACGACAATATTGGCCCGTTGTGCGGCCTCAGGATTGCTCATTCCAACAACGGACCCCGAACCCTCCAGCTTTTCGATAATTTCGGCTGCCGCGCTGACCGCTCTTTCCGGAATGCGGGAACCAATCAAGATCTGATAACCTGCCTTCGCCCAGCGATAGGCAAGTCCTTTGCCTTCCTTGCCGGTACCGCCCAGAACTGCGACGGTCAGCATTAAGGTCTCTTTATCCATGCATTCTCCTTTACAAACCCTGGGGCAATCTTATTTGGATATTGTTAACTAGCCAAGTCCGAACTGGTTCGGATGTGGGATTCTGGTTCCGTTTGATGCGATCTCTTCAAGCGCATAGAACGATGCCTCGCGTACTTCGGGATCTTCA
Organism: Anaerolineae bacterium; assembly: GCA_041487615.1. GTDB lineage: Bacteria > Chloroflexota > Anaerolineae > Anaerolineales > Villigracilaceae > Defluviilinea. The sequence goes on along the minus strand of JBGPNQ010000039.1, from coordinate 2,879 downwards.
CCATATATCCCGTTATACAACGCGCCGATGATGCCGTCATCTGCGATTCGTTTGAGATAGGGCAGAGCAGCAATACGCTCCTCGGTATCACCGTTCTTGAATGCGCTGAGCAGGACTTCGGTGGCAGGGCCGCCGCGTGAAATGCCCATGCCTTGTTTGCCGGCGAACTCGATCAGCCACGGAGATTCTGAAGGTACTTTTAGCTTATGCGGAACGCGCGGATCAAGATGCGCCATTTGTTCAAGATATTGATTTGCAAGGTTGCGCACGGCCCACTGATCGTCCTCCACTTGCATGTGTTGAAGGGTTTCCACCGCCCACGACAGGTCGATCCGTGAAAGTCCATGTACGACTGCACGACGCAACATGATGTCTGCAAGTGTCGCGCCTTCCTTGAGCATGGCATGTCCTTCTACAGGATCGTTGGCCATTGCCTCTGCCGCGGCGCGTCGAAGATCTTCGTCTCCTTGCAGGAGCGCACGGGCGACAGCTTCCAGGGATTTTTCTGTTCCAATCGCCACGAGTGCCAGACACGTGGCACGTCTCACGGCACCTGAAGGAGCTTGCAGAACCTCCTCCAGCGCATCGACAGCTTTAACATCGCGCATCGCGCCACTTCCCAATGCAGCAAGTGGAAGAAGTTCAAACGATCTTGTACCCAAAAGCTGGCGGAACAGAGTCGCCGCGCCGGGATCCCCGCTGTTGACAAAAGCTGCCATTGCCTGGCCGCGCAATCCGATGGGCTGCCCTTCTGCCTGAAGAATAGCCAGCAACATCGCGAAGACTTTTGCGCGCCACGAAGATTCCCTGGGCGCATCGCGCAACCAGCGGGACACTGCAAACGCCTGTGCGTGCAGCGGAAGATCTGATTCCTTCAACATGATGTCCGCTACTGCAGAAGCATCGCCACGCGCCGCGAGATAACGCAAGGATAGAGTCTTGCCATCCCAATCGGGCTGGGCTAGCAGGGACGTATCCGCATCATTATCGCCGATTGCCTGACCCGAGAGATAACCGTTTAACACCGGATGCAGGAAGCGCATCTTGTTGTTCGGATGTGAAACCAGCAACCCGCTCTCCACCATCTTGCTGAGCAAGCCGTAGGTTGGAACGGCTTCCCCGGCCTTCGATTTCTTGATCCGTATCTTTTGTGATTCCGTCATCGGCACAGCATCGCCGTCCGCGGTTTTGGTAATCGACTCTGCGCTGTCGATGGGTTTATCTTCCACGATATCATACTGCTTCACCCAGCTGTGTGCCTGACGCGGATCGAAAACGGGTTGCGTTGTCAACACCACCTGCATTGCCAGTAATTCAAGCGCGGCAAGCGGCGTTCCGCTGGGAGCAAGTCGACGGACGTGCGTGGCAATTGCATCCAGCACGCGCGGCCCCAGGCTGTCGCCCGCATAAGCACCCCAGACTTTCAGAGTCAGCTCAAAGGGAGTCAGACCATTGTTATCTGTTAAGAGCCACGTGTTGAGTAAAATCGGATCTACTTGCTCGGGTCCGGTCTGTGACCAGGCTTCCAGAGCAACCGTGCGTGACCACAACTCACCCCATTGTTGAATAAAGTGCGCATTCTTCAGCGCATCCCAACCGATCAAGGCAAGTGGGTTAAATCCAATGGAGATCAGTCCGTTCAGCTGGCCGACACAACCCGTCGTCACAATACGGATTTTGGGATAAGCCGCCATCAATGCCTTGAACCACTCCATGACATTGGTTTGTCCCTGTGGATCAAGTTCGTCGAAACCATCAATGAGTACAAGTGCCTGTCCGTTCTTGGATGTCTGTTGAATAAAGCCAGGCAAACGTCCAAGATCAAACACAGGTGCGCGTTCGCCGACTGCATTGTTAATAATGTTGATTGGATCTTTAGATGCATCGAACGGGAGCTGCAAATCTGCGACGTGATACAGGTACGGAACAGCATTCGCCTCGGCATTCGGATCCAACCGGACGTTGAGGTTGGCCGCCATTGAAGCGAGATGGGCCAGTGCGACAGTCTTTCCTGTCCCGGCCCTGCCGGTGATCACGATATGGGATCCGCCTTCAACGGCTTCCGTCAGGCTCAATGTGGCTGCATGATAAATTGCAGCGAGTTCAGGCCAGGCAGGCATATACGGAAGTGTCTGCGAAATGATATCTTCCTGAATGCCGATCACGCCCGGTTCCACGCGTGCCGGTGGGGCAATGAGACGTGGTTCCTGTAAAATTTCATCAAGTGAGAATAGGGAGGCTGCCAGATGCATGCCCTGCGCGCGGCGTAATGTAATGCGTCGGTGGTTATCTTCCAGTCCCGATGTTCGCCGCACCTGTGCAGCCTGGCTCTGTTCCTTCAATCCCTGGCGCCATTGCTGCAACAACGGACGGATGCGGCTCAGCAACCATGTAAACAGGATGCCAACGACAAAGCCCACACCGAATGAAAGGGGATCGAGCAGGAAGCGCATGATCGGGTCCTAGGATGTCGTGTATGCCAATAACCCGCTAGTCTGCATACAGGATTCGCCCGCAAGTCGGACAGTAATACAACTGGCTCGCCGAACGCGCGCTCTGCTGCAGAGATTGGGTCAAGGTGGTGCCGCATGCGGCGCAGGAGCCATCGCTGACGGTTGCAACCGCGACGCCGCGTGTTTGCAACGGGGTGTGTATTCCCGAAGCATAGTATGCACGCGTTTGCTATGATCGTGTCAGAGGGGCCACTATGGCAGTCATGCACAGGCTCGCCTCCGCGCTCGGACGGAACGATGAGGTCCCCAACCAGCAGTTGGCGGCCGACATCGTCAAGATGGGCGATCGGCAGGCCATCCGAGAACTCGTCGAAGGTCTCCGATTCAGAGACCGGGCGATTCAACACGACTGTATCAAGGTCTTGT
>JBGPNQ010000038.1:0-23095 GCA_041487615.1 Anaerolineae bacterium | reverse complement strand
CATGGCTGCTGGGACAGATATTCGCTCATACAGGTCCACAGCTAATGACAACTGTTTTGTTGATCGACACTGCGGCAATCTTGTTTGTGTTGATGATATTCGCGGGCCAACGCAAAATACCAATCCCTGAAGGCGAAGTTATGGAGACAAATTGACCTTGAACCTTAATAATCCCGCCATCTGGCGGGGTTTTTATTGATTTTCTGAAGATGAATATTGATTTTCACAAGTCGACTATTGACATTTCTAAGATTAAGTTGTAATATGTGAATAATATTTCACGTGGAATTGCGTTTTATTCAAACACGCTTTAAAAAGGAGTCTCGCTATGTCTAATTTTGCCATTGAAGCAAAGCAGCTTGTCAAAAAATTCCCTGCCCGCCCAGGGACCGGTGACAAGACTGCCGACGTGTCCCTCGCTGTCAAACGCGGCTTTCGCCTTTTTCGCAAGCGCGAGCCGAAAACCATGTTCACAGCCGTCAATGGCGTGGATTTGCAGATCGAGCGCGGCGAGATCTTCGGTCTGCTCGGACCGAACGGCGCAGGCAAATCCACAACCATCCGCATGCTCTGTACGTTGCTCGAACCAACCAGCGGAACGGCAAGAGTCAATGGCTATGACGTTGTCGAACAAGCGAACGATGTGCGGCGCAGCCTGGGGACGGTCCTTGCGGGTGAACGCAGCATTTATTGGAAACTGACCGGTCGCGAAAACCTGGAATATTTCGCAGCGTTGTACCACATTCCGCAGGCAGTGGCGAAGAAACGCGTGGATGAACTCATCGAGCGAATGGAACTGAAAGACCGCGCCAATGAACTCGTCGAGAAGTATTCGACGGGGATGCGCCAGCGAGTCGCCATCGCAAAGGCTTTGCTTGCCAGCCCACCGATTCTTCTTCTGGATGAACCCACGCTCGGTCTTGACCCTCAGGCAGCCCGCCGGGTACGAGAATTGATCGCCGAACTAAAACAGGAGGGACACACCATTCTGTTGACAACACATTACATGGAAGAAGCCGACCAGCTCTCCGACCGGATTGGGATCATCGATACTGGCAAGGTGATCGCACTCGATACACCCGAAGGACTCAAGCGCCGCATCGAACAAAAGGAAGTGATTCGCCTTGAAGTCACCGGGTGGCATGACGATCTCGGCGACAAGCTGAAGAGCATCACAGGTATTGAGAACCTGATAACGCGGCGTCAGGGCGAAGCCGATCTGTGGGAAGTAAATATGCAGGCACAAAACAGCCGCACCGCCATACCCCGCATTGTGGAGCATATCAGCGGGAATGGCACTCGTTTGGTAAATATGAACATCGTCAAGCCGTCACTTGAAGATGTATTTATTCATCTTACCGGCAAGGCTTTGCGGGATTAGAAAAAATGGAAACCACTCTTTCTCCTCGATCCCTGGGCAGACCAGGATTCGTATCGGACCTGCGCGCATTTTGGGCGGTGGTTCACCGCGAATGGACGATCTTCAGGCGCTATCCAAGCTGGATCATCGCACTGCTCATCTGGCCGCTGATCTTCCCCATGATGTACATCCTGACGGCTCGCGCGCTTGCAGGTCCCGATGGCAGCGGACTTGCCGTTTTCCTGAAAATAACCGGCGCGAGCGACTTCATCGGCTATATCGTCATTGGCACAACAGTATGGATGTGGCAAAACATCGTATTGTGGGATGTCGGTTTTTCGCTGCGGAATGAACAAATGCGCGGCACACTGGAGTCCAACTGGCTTTCCCCCACCTGGAGATTTTCGTATCTGCTTGGGCACACCGGCCCACAATTCATCTCCATGTTGATGTTCATCACCATTACCGCGCTGGAATTCGGGCTTCTCTTCCATGTACGGTTGCACGGAAGTTTGTGGATGATCCTGCTCATGATGCTGGCAGCGATCCCATCGATTTACGGATTAGGTTTTGCCTTTGCAAGTCTCGTGATCACGGTCAAGGAAGCGAATGCCTTCGTGTTCCTCATCCGCGGACTGGTGATGATTTTCTGCGGTATTACGTTCCCAATCAGCCTGCTGCCCGGCTGGATGCAGTCGATTGCCAAATGGCTCCCACAATCCTATCTGATCCATGGGATGCGCGCCGCTGCCTTTTCAAACGCAGGCATCCCTGCACTTCTGCCCGATCTGGTCCCACTCCTTGCCTTTGGCGCATTCTGGTTGATCGTTGGTTATTTCACATTTCTTTGGATGGAACGCCGCGCCCGCAGAACAGGCGCGATCGGACAATATTAGGTGAATACGATGAAAACCACCTCTCTTTCACAACCCAGCCTTGGAACACAATTGCGGGCATTGTTTGTCATTGCCCTCAAGGATTGGAAAGTCTTCTGGCGCTATCCATTGAACGCCGTATCCAATATCTTTCAACCCATCATCTGGATCACGCCTGTTTATTTCATGGGCAAGGCATTCAGCACGAATGGACAGGCGCTCGGCTTCGCAGCCTATAGTGGCACCGGTGACTACATGTCATTTATTTTGCTGGGAACCGTCCTGGCCAATTTCATCCTGACCGTATTTTGGGGCATGGGATATGCGCTCAAAAATGACATGGATGCAGGCGTGCTCGAATCGAATTGGTTGATGCCGGTCTCCCGCCTGCTGATCCTCGTTGGGCGGACGTTGACTAGTCTGCTGACAACAGCCATCACCTCATTGATCATGCTCGTCATCGCCGGTGCATTGTTTGGGTTCAAACCCACGGGAAATACTCTCGCGGCATTCCTCACAGCGCTGCCCATGTTGATCGGTCTTTATGGATTTGGTTTTGCGTTTGCCGGCCTGGTGCTGTTGATGCGCGAAGCAAATACGCTGGTGGATGTCAGCAGTTTTCTCGTACAGGGATTTTCCGGTACGAACTTCCCTGTACAATCCCTGCCGACATGGCTCATCCCAGTCGCGTTGGCGCTCCCGTTGACCTACGGCCTGGACGCGGTCCGCGGCTGGCTTTTGCAGACGAGAACGATCCTGCCGCTTAATGTCGAGATCCTCTTGCTCATCATTTCCATGTTCCTCATGTTGTGGTTTGGCGCGTGGGTCTTTTACAGGGTCGAGAGGCAAGTCAGAACGTTGGGAACGCTGGGACAGCACTAGGTGAGGATGAATGCAAAAAGATCCAATAAAACTATCCAACAATACGCCGGCCGAAATTGATGAGCGAATTCAGAGCGTGGAGAAGGGGTTGCCTCCTTTAGCCTTGAGCAGGAACGAACCGCCCCTGCAACTTACACTTGCGAAGCTAATGGAACTCTACAAAATTCCAGGTATGAGCGTCGCTGTTATTGATAACTTCAAAATTGCCTGGGCCAGGGGATACGGAGTCACAGAGGCTGGCACATCAAATCCTGTAACGCCTCATACCCTTTTTCAGGCTGGTTCCGTTAGCAAACCTGTGGCAGCGATAGGGGCACTTTCCCTTGTAGAACAAGGGAAGCTATTATTGGACCAGGATGTGAACGAGAAACTCACCAGCTGGAAAGTACCAGAAAATGAATTCACCAGGGATCAGAAGGTGACTCTACGACGTATCCTGAGTCATAGTGGCGGACTCACAGTGCATTTTTTCCCAGGTCATCGTGTAAATGATCCGATTCCCACCTTGATACAAATACTTAATGGCGAACCACCGTCGAATACAGCACCTGTTCGCGTGGATTTTGTTCCGGGCTCAAAATGGCGCTATTCAGGCGGTGGCACATTGATTGAGCAACAACTCATGATCGATGTAACAGGGAAACCGTTCCCGCAGATTATGCAGGAGTTCGTCTTCGACAAGATTGGAATGCGCAATAGTAGTTATGAACAGCCATTGCCAGACGTGCGAGCAAAACAGGCCGCAAGCGGAACGCACTGGAATGGGAAGGGTGTCGTTGGGAAATGGCATATTTATCCGGAGATGACAGCAGGAGGCTTGTGGAGCACACCTTCTGATCTGGCTGTATTGGCAATTGAAATCGCATTGTCCAAACACGGCAAGGCAAACCGTGTGCTATCAGAAAGCATGGCTCGTGAAATGCTGAAATCGCAGATGGAGCAGGTAACCGAGTTCGCCCTGGGCAACACAAAACACCCTGATCGAATGGGGCTTGGATTCTTTTTGGGGGATGAAGCGCGACCCAATTTGTTCGGGCACATCGGCGATGATGCCGGGTTCCAGGCAATGCTGGTCATGGATAGCGATTCTGGACAGGGAGCAGCTATCATGGCAAATTCTGAGCTCGGTATTCTGCTCGGCGATTGCCTCATGGAGAATATCGCACAGGAATATGGCTGGAAGAATTACGTCGCACCGAATCGTCCACGTGCTGGCGCGGGAGCTGCTCTTTTGGCTGCATACCAAGCGAAAGGCGTACAAGCCGCAATTAAACAATATATGGCTATTAAACACACAAAGCTGCCTCAATATAAGCCTGATCAAAACACGTTGCTCATGTTCAGTTACTACCTCGCGGGGACCGAACAGCCAGAGGCAGCACTTGAGGTTATGAAAATGGAAGTCCAGGAATACCCTGCATACTGGAACGCGTACGACTCACTGGCTGAGTTATATGCGATGGTCGGGGAACCGAAATTGGCAATTCAGAATTTCGAAAAGTCGCTTCAACTCAACCCGGATAATTGGCATGCACTTGAGAATTTGAAGAAACTGAGTAAGCAAGGATAGATACACAAATTCCGATATGGAAATGTTGTCCCAGTATGGCTTTTAGACAACAGTTCGATACCTAATGATGGAGCAGCACTTATGAGCACTACATCTGCACACGAGATCAAAACCACTAAACCAGCGCGAAGGTTGCTCGTTACGCTGGCTATTTCCGCTCCCATTATTTTCTGGATGGTTGGGTTGCTCAGCTAACGTGTAACCTGAAAGGAGAAATATCATGTTTAACGATCACTTGTCCCGTGAAGAAGCCAAGGAGCTCATCAAAGAGCGAATGAAAGAGGTCGAGACCTATAGTCTGCAGAAGCGGCTTGGGTTCGGTGACTCCAGGGCTGCACGATGGATTTTCGCACTCGTCATCACACTCATGGCAGTTCTAGCGGTTGGACTGTTGTTCTAGCGCACGTTTCGTCTTGGAAAGTGAAGAAAATCATTAATCCAATTTTAGAACAAGTGTGCTATAATAAAGTCTCCCCAACAGGAAAGGACTTGAATGATCACTCGATTCCAGAAAATCTACCATGAGTTTCCACGCCTGTTTTGGATCGTCGTCGTTGTACGTTTTGTAGACGGCATTGGTGGCACACTTCTCTTCCCTTTCTTCGCGCTCTACATCACACAAAAGTTTGGCGTCGGCATGACACAGGCGGGTATTCTGCTCGGGATATCATCGTTGTTTGGATTGGTTGGAAGCATGCTCGGCGGCGCACTGACCGACAAATTTGGACGGAAACAACTGATCCTCTTCGGTCTTGTGTTCAGCGCCGTCAGCACGCTTGGGTTCGGTCTCGTCAGCGACTTCAACATTTTGTATCCACTGGTGATCGTAGTAGGCCTGCTTTCGAGCGTTGCACATCCTGCTCATGAAGCGATGATCGCGGACATCCTCCCTGAAACCAAACGACAGGAAGGGTTTGGTATCCTGCGCGTCGTCGGCAACTTTTCGTGGATCATCGGTCCCACTATCGGTGGCTTCCTTGCCAGCAAAAACTTCTTCTATTTATTTGTGATCGATTCGGTCATCAGTTGTGTTCTTGCAGTGGTTATTAACCGCGTCATTCCTGAAACGAAACCCGAACCTCATGCGCAGGAAAAGAGCGAGTCCTTCTTCAAAACAATTACAGGGTATCGCTTCGTATTGCGTGACACGGCGTTCATCTCGTTCATCGTTGCAAACATCCTCATGCTTCTTGTTTATCAACAGATGTACGGATCGCTCTCTGTTTACTTGCGCGATAATCATGGCATCAACCCACAGGGCTACGGACTCCTGATGACGACCAGCGCCATCACAGTGGTGTTGTTCCAGTTCTGGTTGACTCGTCAAATCAAACACCGCCCGCCATTCCTGATGATGTCATTCGGCACAATATTCTATGTCATTGGGTTCGTGCTGTTTGGTGTCTTTACCACATTTATTTTGTTTGCCCTCAACATTGTCATCATCACCATCGGTGAAATGATCGTCGTTCCAACCAGCCAGTCCCTGGTGGCGGGTTTCGCGCCCGAAGACAAGCGTGGACGCTATATGGCTGTGGCGGGACTCTCGTGGGCAATCCCTTCGACGATCGGTCCGGGAGCGGCAGGGTATATTCTGGATAACTACAACCCGAACCTGCTCTGGTATATAGGTGGAGCATTATGCGGACTCTCTGTCCTGGCCTACTACGCTCTTCATGTACGCCTCGGCGCGAGAAAAGAGTTTGCTCCTGCCAGCGACGAGACCCTCCCTCTGGCAGCTACAACCGATTAATCGAATGCCCCGCCTTTCGGCGGGACTGTTCGTTAATTCCCTCTCCCCATGGGAGAGGGTTAGGATGAGGGCTAATGGTGATGTCCACCCGTATGGACATGTCCATGCTCAATTTCCTCTTCCGTCGGCTCACGCAAACTTACAACCTTCACATTGAAATGCAGTTCATCGCCCGCAAGCGGATGGTTGAAATTCAGACGGACAGAGTCACCCTCCACAGCATCCACACGCGCATACCGTGACTGACCTTCATCATCACGCACTGTCAACTCCAATCCTTCTTCCACGGGCATATCCTGGGGAAATTCTCCGCGGGGAACATCCATAAAGGCATCTTCATCATATTCGCCGTATCCCTCAGCAGGCGCCACCAGGACATCCTTGCTATCTCCCACTTTCATACCATTCATCTCTCGCTCCAACCCGGGAATGATATTTCCATATCCCGCGAGAAATTGCAACGGCTCCTGCCCAGCGGAAGAATCAATCTCTTCGCCATCCACATGCAGTGTATATTCCATCGAAACGACAACTCCGTCCTGAACCGAATCTTTGCTCATCTTAATTCCTTTCAAATCCGGCGTTGGCTATATCTCGCCGGTAAGTTTGCCCATTGTAATCGCTTTTATCATGGGAATTGGATACCATGGCAAATGAAACCAAATACCTCCCTATTCGTCCTGATTTCATAACAACATCGCAGCAAATGATTGACAGGCAATGGAACGAGAGTAAAATCCTCCGAAATTATCTGGCTTCCAGGCCTACTATGTTTTTTGTTCTACCGGGTCATAAGCGTTGATTGCGTAGATCAGCGTTTTCCCATATCAACCATATAGAGGAGAGCTTTGCATGGACACAGCAGCCAGGAATCGTGTATCTGTTGGTTCATCTTAATTTCCACAGAATAGTTATGCCTGCATTGCTTTGGCTGCTGTGGTCAAACACCCGTTCCCCTCCATTTGATCAATGGGGATTTTTGTTTTTAACTCTCGATATTACCAGGAACAATAAGTATCGATGATTCGCCAATTGAGGAGAAAAAATGAAAAGCAAACGAACGTTATTTATTCTTGTGGGCATTGTTGCGGTTGTAATCGTAGCTGCCCTGATCATTCGAGCAAGAGAGCCCTACGCATTCGAAGAGATTTCGAGGTTCGCCCGCCTAGGCCCTGAGGAAAAGCTTTCCAATGCCCAGGTCCAGGAGATTCTGCAACAAAGCGCGGAAGGACCCGTAGTAGTCACGTCTGTCAAGAACGATGTGTCTGAATCTCTCGGTTCGATTCCCGTAATCCCTCCGAAGCAATCCAAGCCTGATCCCGATCTCAATGAACTCCGTCCGCTGCCGAAACGGGGTGGAGGAGCCAAGAATGTACCGCCCGGAAAATTCGTCGATCCTGTCCTACAGCAAGGGTTTGGACTCGCGCCTGCTCCCAGTATTCCAAGCACCCTTCAAAACTTCGATGGTGTCACGAATGTGAATGGCGTTTTACCGCCCGATACGAACGGCGATGTCGGTCCCAATCATTATGTGCAATGGGTAAACCTGTCATTTGCCATTTACAGCAAAACCGGAACTCTGCTCTATGGACCTGCGGCAGGCAACACTTTGTGGTCCGGTTTCGGACCGCCCTGTCAGACATCCAACGACGGCGACCCGATTGTCCAATATGATCATTTGGCTAACCGCTGGATGATGAGTCAATTTGCCCTGCCCAATTATCCGAGCGGACCGTTCTATCAGTGTATCGCTGTTTCCCAAACCGGCGACCCAACTGGCGCCTGGTATCGATATGCATTTCAGATCAGTGCCACCAAGTTGAACGATTATCCACACTTCGGCGTCTGGTCAGACGGTTACTATATGTCCGTCAATCAATTTGTGGGAAACACCTGGGCCGGTGCAGGAGCTGTCGCATTTGAACGTGACAAAATGCTGCAAGGATTGCCCGCCCAGGCAGTCTATTTTGACCTGTTCAGTGTCGACCCCAACCTTGGCGGCATGTTGCCCACAGACCTGGACGGTCAAGCACCGCCTGTTGGAACTCCCAATTACTTTATGCAGGCAGATGATAACGGCTTCGGATATCCCCAGGACCAACTGGAGGTCTGGCAGTTCAGCGTGAATTGGGCAAACCCTGCGGCTTCCACATTCACACAAGCCACCGTTCTGGCAACGGCCGCGTTCGATTCCGATATGTGCGCCGGAAGCCGCAACTGCATTCCGCAATCGGGTACAACTCGCCGGTTGGACGCGATCTCGGATCGCCTGATGTACCGGCTACAATACCGCAACTTTGGTTCCTACCAGACGATTGTTGCCAATCACACCGTGGATGTAAACAGCGCTGATCGTGCAGGCATCCGCTGGTACGAGCTGCGCAACTCAGGCGGTGGCTGGAGCATTTTCCAACAGGGGACCTTCTCGCCTGACGCAACACATCGCTGGATGGCAAGTGCGGCCATGGATAGCAGCGGTAATATCGGTCTGGGTTACTCAGCCTCGAGCAGCACGATGTTTCCCGCTATTCGTTATACCGGGCGCTTGGCCACCGATCCGCTTGGAACGCTGCCACAAGGTGAAGGGACGCTCTTCGCCGGCACCGGTGGACAAACACATAGCGCCTCACGCTGGGGCGACTATAGCATGCTGTCCCTAGACCCTGTGGATGGCTGTACGTTCTGGTATACCAACGAATATGTTCAGACTACTGGCTCGGCACCGTGGCGGACGCGCATTGGCTCCTTCCAGTTGCCTGGCTGCGGTGGCGGTGGCGGACCGACAGCAACTCCCACTGCAACCGGTACAGCCACAAATACACCAACAGCGACCAGCACACCCACAGCAACCTTCACACCCACGGCCACGGGTACACCTGCTCCAACTACAAGCACTGGCTTCCTTGCACCCACCGCGCAGGCAGCTCAAACATCCAGCGCGGGAGATAACAATGGTTACCAAACCAACCCCACCAATGCCTTTGTCAACGACAGTGTTTACGCGATTGACACAAACAGCGGCACCGGCAGTGGTACCTCCTGTACTGGCAGTGGAAAAGACAAACACAACTTCTATAACTACAATTTCAGCATCCCTGGCACGGCTGTGGTCAAAGGCCTTGAAGTCCGGTTGGACGCACGCGCAGACTCGACCAGCGGATCTCCTCATATCTGTGTACAGATCTCCTGGAACGGCGGAACTACCTGGACAACTGCGAAGCAAACCGCCACATTAAGCACAGGCGAATTAACCTACGTTCTGGGAACTCCCACAGACATATGGGGACACACCTGGAGTGTGGGCGATTTCAGTAACACCAACTTCCGTATCCGCGTGATCGATGTCTCCAGCAACACCTCGCGCGACTTCTCACTGGATTACATCGCCGTCAATGTGACCTATCAACCGTAGCCACTGTCATTGCGACCTGCGGGAAGCAATCTCCGAATAATCAAACATTTCTGCAAAAAGATGGATGCGCCAACAACGCATCCATCTTTTCATTTGCATTCTGCCTTCTATTTTCATCCTTCCTCCCTTACAATTCCCCCCATGCACTATGACATCTGCCTACCCTGGTACTGGGAATATGACATTGATTTCGTCCAAATGATCGAATGCGCCTGCAAGGAAAAAGGACTCACTCTCTGGCAAATCACGCCCGACAATCTTCTTGAATCGATTACAGGGTTATACAAGGGTGATATTTCATTTCGCGCCATCATTGACCGTTCTCAATACAACCCGCGCTTTGAGCCAATCCATCGCTGGTCGCGCGAACACCATACCTTTCGCATCAACCCGGCTGAAATCTCCAAATGGTCGGAAGATAAAGCCACCATGCATCTCGAACTCATCACTGCCGGGATACATACCCCGTATACAGTGATCCTGGCTCCGTTCATCGAGCAGCCCGTTATTCCAGAATTCGATCTCGCTCCTTTGGGCAATCAATTCGTCATCAAGCCAACAAATGAAGGTGGCAGTGAAGGCGTTATTCTTGGCGCCTTTTCCATGGACCAGATCCTGCGCGCCCGCATGGAATTCCCTGAACAAAAATATCTAATCCAGGCAACGGTCATTCCTCGCACCATCCACGGACAACCCGCCTGGTTCCGCGTCTATTACGCGGCCGGTAAAACCTATCCCTGCTGGTGGCACCCACTTACGCACGGCTTCTCCATGGTCACACCACAGGACGAACACAAATATGAACTCACGCCTTTGCGTGACATTACGCAGAACATCGCGTCCATTTGCAAACTGGATTGGTTCTCGACTGAAATTGCATTGACGTTGGAACAATTTATCGTCGTGGATTACGTCAACGACGGCATCGATACGCGCATCCAATCGAAGGCAGTGGACGGTGTGCCCGATGAAGTCATGCGGGCGATCACGAATCAACTTGTTGAATTGGTAGCCTCGCGAAAGTCGTGAAAGTTATTTTATAGATTCCAGAGGAGAGATATGACCAAGCCACGCGCCCGTGATTTGGGGATTCCATTTGAGGGCACACCCGCGACAAACAATGCCATTACAGACGTTCCGGGCGTGACCGTTGGGTATGCCACCGTTATCGAAAATGAATCCGCACGGACAGGTGTGACCATCATCCACCCGCGCGGGCAGGAGGATCACGATCCCGTATTTGCGGCCTGGTTCCCTTTCAACGGCAACGGTGAAATGACAGGTTCTGCCTGGGTGGAGGAAGGCGGCTTTCTCGAAGGTCCGATCGGGATTACAAATACCCATAGTGTAGGCGTTGTGCGTGACACCATCATCCAATGGCAGGTGGAGCACAGCCGGATCTTTCAGGGATGGTCGTGCCCGCTCGTGACAGAAACAGCGGATGGTTGGCTGAATGACATCAATGCTTTCTTTGTCAAACCGGAGCATGTGTTGGAAGCTTTGCGAAACGCGAAATCTGGCCCCGTCGAGGAAGGCAACGTCGGTGGCGGGACAGGAATGTTATGCTACGAATTCAAAGGTGGGACCGGCACATCCTCGCGCAAGATCCCCGAACAACTTGGCGGCTGGACGGTGGGCGCACTCGCTCAAACGAATTTCGGGCGTCGTTTCCAATTGACGATCGCGGGTGTCCCCGTAGGTCAGCATTTAAAAGATAACACCATCTGGACCAGGGGCGAAAATCCGTTCAAACAGGATGGCGGCTCGTTGATCGTCATCCTCGCCACCGATGCGCCCCTTCTTCCTCATCAACTCAAGCGCCTGGCAAAACGCGCCTCACTCGGAATGGCCCGCACGGGTTCCCTGGGCGGCAACGGTTCTGGAGATATATTTTTTGCATTCTCCACCGCAAATCCCGATGCTGCGCTCGGTGATCAAAATGGTCTGGCATCCATCAATGCGCTGAGCAACAATTTCATCGATCCAATTCTGATGTCTTCTGCTTATGTAACAGAAGAAGCCATCATCAATTCCATGATCGCAGCAGAGGACATGACCGGGCATAAGGGAGTCAGCGCCAGGGCATTGCCGCATGACAGATTGCGTGAGCTCATGCTGCAATATAACAGACGATCGTGAAAAAGCACGAATATCTGAAGGCATAATTTAGGAGCAGCAAATGGATTCGAATCACGATATGTGGAGTCAGTGGCTTCTGCATCGTCGTTTCGGCGGGGACAAATTTGCCATGCAGGAAGCTCTTACAAAATACCTGTATCCCTGGCGCGATAAAATCCTAAGCCAGGCAAATCTGGGTGACGGCGGGACACTGCTCGATGTCGGTTGTGGCGATGGCCTGATCGCTTTCGGCGCCCTGGAAAAGGTGAGTACGAGTCGCGTGATTTTCAGCGACATTTCACAGGACCTGCTCGATCACTCGCATTCTCTTGCGCAGGAAATGAATCTACTGGAGCGCTGTCAATTCCTGAACGCAGCCGCGGACGATCTGTCAGCCATCATGGAAGCTTCTGTCAATGCGGTCACGACGCGTTCCGTGCTGATTTATGTCGCAGCCAAACAGCAGGCGTTTAACGAGTTCCATCGCGTGCTCAAACCAGTCGGACGTCTCTCGATTTTTGAGCCGATCAACCGTTTCGCTTTTCCTGAACCACCGGGATTCTTCCTGGGTTATGATGTGAAGCCGATCAAGGAAATAGCCGCGAAGCTGGAAGCGTTGTATCAGAGCATTCAACCACCGGATACTGATCCGATGACTGACTTCGATGAACGGGATTTGATCAGGTTTGCCGAGGCGGCCGGCTTCAGGGAGATCCACCTTGAGTTACAGGTTGAGATCAAGCCGCATGAGAGCGGAGATTGGGACCGGTTGATGCACACTGCGGGTAACCCGAAAATTCCAAGCATCGAAGAAGCACTTCATCAAGTGCTGACACCTGAAGAAATAGAGACTTTCGTCAATTATTTGCGCCCGCTTGTGGAAGCAAAGCGAGGAATCCATCGTGGGGCAATCGCTTATCTTTGGGCAGTGAAGTAGGAATAATTGCGACTTCTGATGCTATCTCCCGTACATAGAACAGATTTGTTTTAAGGAGCAAATATGTCATCCATTCTTGAAGTGCGCAATCTTGTCAAAAAGTACGGCGACTTCATTGCTGTCAAAGGGATTTCATTCGACATCAAAGAAGGGGAGATATTCAGCCTGCTGGGTCCAAACGGCGCCGGCAAAACCACAACGATTTCAATGCTTTCAACTTTATATGTTCCGAACTCTGGTGATGCGACAATTAGCGGCCATTCCATCACGAAAGAGCCGATGGCGGTTAAACAAGTAATTGGCGTTGTGCCACAGGAGCTCGCCCTCTATGAAGATCTCACCGCGCGCGAGAATCTCATCTTCTGGGGACAAATGTATGGACTCAGCGGCAGCTCACTTCTCAGCCGCGTGGACGAAGTGTTGGAGCAAATCGACCTTACAGATAAAGCCAAAAACCGGGTCAAAACATATTCGGGTGGCATGAAGCGCCGCGTCAACATCGGCGTGGGGCTGCTCCACAAGCCGCGTCTGCTTTTTATGGATGAACCCACGGTCGGCATCGATCCGCAATCACGCCGCGCCATCCTCGATACGGTAAAAGACCTCAACAAGCACGGTATGACCGTGCTGTACACAACGCATTATATGGAGGAAGCCGAGGAACTCTCTGACCGCGTTGGCATCATCGATCACGGTGAATTGATCGCGATCGGCACGCAGAAGGAACTTACCCAACAGGTCGGGCAGACTGAAACGCTCATCCTGCACATCGGCGAGAATGACGACTCGCATGCCCTGGCAAAATCGCTCGATGGCACCAAGGATATTCTGGAAGCTCGTGCAAGCGATCACGAAGTTTCGGTCACTGCCCATGAAGCAGAGGAGGTGCTGGCAGCTGTGGTAACGAAGGCAAATGAGCGCGGCATCAAGATTCGTTCGATTGATATTCGCGAACCGAATCTCGAAGCGGTATTTTTGCATCTTACGGGCAGGGCATTAAGAGATTAGTCACAGAGGCACAGAGATTCTTATTTCTCAGTGTCTCTGTGACTCAGTGGCAAAAGAATCATTATGAAAAAACTTCTTCTCATCGGCATCAAGGATCTCAAACTCATGTTCCGCGACCGCGCTGCATTGATCTTCATGCTCCTCGCGCCTTTTCTCCTCACGGTCGGCATGGGATTTGTCACCGGTCGCTTCAGTGGCAACTCGAACGGACTTTCCGACATTCCTGCGGTCATCGTCAATTTGGATCAGGATCAACTGGGCAATGCGTTGGCGGATGTCTTCTCTTCACAGGAACTCGCCAATTTAATGGAACCAACCGCTTCATCCGACGCCGACGCGGCCCGTCGTTTAGTAGACAACGACAAAGCCGCAGCCGCGATCATCATCCCTGAAGGATTCACGCGTTCGATCATCCCCGCGGATGGGACAATGCTGAATCAAAGCTTCGTTCAGCCCGAACCGGTGAAAATCGAAGTGTATGCGAATCCCACACGCCCGACCAGCGCGGGGGTCGTGCAAGCCATCGTGGATGAATTCATCTCACGCGTCGAAGAGGGGCGTACAAGCGGCATCACATCGATTATGCAGTTGATACAAGCCGGGCTATTGAATCCGCAAAGCGCACAAAGTGAAGCTCAGAAATTATTCCAAAACACGGGTCAGTCTGAAAACACTGCCATCACGCTCAAAACGGACAAGGAAGGTGCGCAAGCCGTGGAGTTTGATCTGCTGGCCTACTTTGCGCCCGGAATGGCATTGATGTTCCTGATGTACACCGTTTCCTACGGGGGACGGTCCATCCTTGCGGAACGCTCACAGGGAACCCTGCTGCGTCTGCTCACATCCCCTACTTCCATTGCACAGTTTTTGGGTGGCAAGGTGCTTGGGGTGTTCTTCATGGGCATTGCACAAGTTGGGATTTTGATCCTTGCCTCGGCGTTATTCTTTCAAGTGAAATGGGGCGACCCATTAGGCATAACAGCACTGATCCTTGCAGCGGTATTTGCCGCAACGGGCTGGGGCATGCTGATCACCGCTTTCGCACGTTCGCCGGCGCAGGTGGGAAGTGTTGGTACCGCCATCATGCTCATCTTTGGCATCCTCGGCGGAAGTTTCATTACTCTCGACCAGTTGCCTTCGTGGATTCAAACCGTTAGCAAGATCACTCCCAACGCCTGGGGGCTGGATGGTTTCACCACACTTGCTCTGGGCGGCACCTTGAAAAATTTGGGAGAGCCGATCATGGCATTGCTCATCATGGGCGCTGTGTTGTTTGGTATCTCGGTCCTGCTCTTTAGCCGTAATGGGATTGTGCAAAAATGAAAAAAATCCTTGCCATTGCATGGAAAGACGCCATTATCCGGTTTGCGAGTCCGTCGGACTTGTTGTTCTTCATTGTATTGCCGATCGTCTTCACGTTTCTGCTGGCAGGGGGAACGCCTTCAGGAGACCAGGATCCGCGCATTTGGTTATTGGTCGTGGATGAAGCCCAAACAACCATTTCAAAACAAATTATCACTGAACTTGAACATTCAACGGCTGTCCGTCCCGAAGTTGTCTCTCGCGAAGAAGCGCAGAGTCAATTCGATGACCGCCGCGCGGATGCTGTATTTTTCATCCCCGCTGGGATTGATCTCTCATCATTGCAGAGCCGTTCTGCCGAAGTTGAACTACTCCAACAACCCAACAACTTGAACGCGACCGTTGCCAGGCGCGCCCTATTCACCGCCATCCGCCGTGTCAGCAGCGCCATCTCCGCTGCGCAGAACGCGGTCAATCAACGGGAGGCAAAACAGGCTTTCTTATCGGAGGTTGAAAAGCAGGCCTATTTCGAGAGTTCATTGGAATTGGCGCAGAAAATACAAAACGATGCACCTGAACGCGTGACAGTGGTGGAAGGTTCCACGCCAGATCAAGTGGACTATGACCCGCGCGCGAATTCCTCCGCCGGGCAGTTGATTACGTGGGTATTCATTCCGCTGTTTGGGATTTCCGCGCTGTTCGCGTATGAACGGCAGCAAGGGACATTGCGTCGTCTGCTCACGACTCCTTCACGAAAAGCGACGTTTCTGCTTGGCACGATTTCCGGTCAGGTGGTAATGGCGCTCCTGCAAATGCTGTTGTTGGTCGGGTTTGCCATCCTTGTGATGAAACTGAACTGGGGACGCGAGCCGCTGGCATTGTTCGTCATTTTGCTGGCATCTGCACTTGCCGCAGCCGCATTTGGTACAACGATGGGTACGTTCATCAAGACCGAGGGTCAAGCCAGCGCATTAAGTGTCATGTTTGGCATGATCTTTGCCTTGATGGGCGGCTGCTGGTATCCACTGGAATTATTTCCACCGGCAATACAGAATGCGGTGAAGATCCTGCCCACTCGCTGGGCGATGCAAGGCATGTTGGACCTCGTCCTGCGTGGTGGTGGCTTGCGCGATATTTTGCCTGAAGCGGGAGTCCTGCTGGGGTTCGCGGTGATATTTTTCAGCGTGGGCGTTTGGCGGTTCCGCTATGAATGAGGAAAAATCAATTTAACGGAAGCAAACAACAGGGTCGCTTTGAGCCGAGTCGATAAGTCCTGCCTTCGTCGCGGGATTTTTCATTTTCAACCCATTTGATTTAATCTTGACGTTATCTTATCCGTATAAAATGTGATATCCATCCAACAAGAGGCAGGCCAATGACAAAAAAATCGGGCAGGGTCAAAAAATCATCGTCGAAATTGTTGAACAGAAAAATACAGCTCTTCGCAGGCGCGGTGATCGCGGGGTTGGTTTTGTTTGGGATGGTCATTCCATTAACCGCCATGCAATTTGAGAATCACAATGGCTTTTGTGCTTCATGCCATACCCAGGGCGAGCAAACATTTTTTGATCGTTCGACGGCAGCCAACCCAGTGGACCTGGCAAGCATCCATGACATTAAAGGACAAGCTCGCTGCATTGATTGTCACACCGGTCCGGGTATCGCCGGTCGTTATGGTGGTTTGATGGCAGGTGCAACCGATCTCATCTCATACTTTAGTGGGCATTATCCCCAGCCTGCTGCATTGGAGGAGCCGTATCCCGATGCGAATTGTCTGAAGTGCCACGCCAATATTGCCCAAAAACAGGATTTCAATAATCACTTCCATGTTTTCCTCCCGAAATGGCAGGCGATCGACAAGAACGCTGCGACCTGTGTCAGTTGTCACCTAAGCCATGACACCAGGGGAGACGTAAAAATCGGATTTCTCAATCAACAGACAACAGTGGCTGTCTGCCAGAAGTGTCATTCAACGGTCGGGGGAGGATAAGGATCTCCATAATAACAAAGTCCCGCACTGAGGCGGGACTTTGTTATTAATCCGTCACTAAAAGCATCTTTGCATATTTTCCGTGTACTTGTCCGATCCATCTCCCCAAATGCATCGTCAGCGTCCAGATCAAAAAGCCGATCAGCAGAAATAGTGGAGTCGACCAGGAAGGGAGATAGTATCTCATCACGCCAATACTGAGGATGGGAAAGTGCGTCACCGATTGAACAAGCGGTGCAGCCATCAAACTGACGGAGAGAGTAAACAAAGTGACGATCACGGAAAAGTAAATCACACCCAGCGGCATTTGCAGGAAAAAGTAGACGATCGCCAGCCAGACATGCCTGTCGGTAAGGCTGGTCTTGAGACGTTCGAACCAGGTCAAATCCTTTTGGAAAAACACAGACCGTCTTGGCATTCGCACGCCCAGCAATCCTTCCACGATCCTTCCTTCCAATAAAGCGAGCCCGCGCAGGGAGAACATGAAAAACACAGCGAAGAGCAGACCGAAAACGAAGATGGCGAACGACAGGGAAAGGGAAAGCCCTGTCACGACCCAGGTAAAATACACGATCCCTGTAATCATCGAGATCAACATATACAGCAATGCGCCCCAGGCTTTGGGGTCATCGTAAACGCCCAGGAAATGTTTGATCGCAGAGACTTGTTGAGTCGGGATTTCGCGCACCAAACCAGGACTGGTACGACGCTCCACTTCCCTGTAAGCGGAGGCGGTCTCTTCGGGGGAACCATACTGCTCGATGACCTGGTTCAGCGCCTCTTCTTCCGATACTTCGGATTGGTTCTCACTACGATTGGTCAGCGCAGCCCTGAGATGTTCCTCTGCATCTGCAAGCGCATCCTGAACGGTGGCAGTATCGCTATCCTTGAGTTCAGCCTTCAATTCATCCAAATATTCTTCAACAGATTTGATCATATCAGCCTCCTTTGATCGCCCGGTCTACAAACGATTTCATTTGCTTCCATACACTCTGCCAGGTGACAAGCATGTCACGTCCCTCAGGTGTGATTTCATAATATCTGCGTGGTGGACCGGACACCGACGGTTCCACCTGGCTTTCGAGTAATCTGCCATTTTCAAGAGAATGAAGCACGGGATACAACGCGCCCTGCTTCATAAAGGATGTATCACCGCTATATTCCTCGAGCAGTCTGGCGATCTGGTAGCCATACATGGGCTCGTTGCTTTTTTCGAGAACACTGAGCAGCACAAGTGACGCAATGCCTGCGTTCATCTCTTTTTGGAATTTCCTGGTGAGAGTGGATGAGTCAACCACGCGACCTCCTGACCTAGAATGAATTTAGTTCTATAATTAACTTAATGATAGTACTAAATTACGAATAAGTCAAGCCCCACAAAAAATCCCGCCGGAGGGGCGGGTTTGCTTCGTGTACAGACATTTCTTATTGTGAAGGTCTCAAGGCAGGTTGTGGTTTATCCCGCGGTGTGGAGAAGAATCCGCTGGGAAGTTCGAACAGTGTAAATGATGCCCCATCGTGGATGTCAGCAAGCGGAATATAGTAAAGTACGATGGTGCTGCTGTCGAATTTTTGATATGCAAAAAAGATAAATTTTCCATCCGGACTCCAGCGCGCATCCCGATAGCAGCATGTGCCGTCGATGGGATTTATTTTTGATGATTCTTTCGTACTGCTGTCATATAGATAGAGGTTGCCAAACCCATCGTTACGGATGGCATCATTTAAAAGGAAAAGATGACCACCGTCCCAGTCATAGCTGGTAACACGGTTGGTGCTTTCCTTTACAAAGTCAATGCGATTTCCGGGAATCTTATCCAGGCGGACGAGACCCACGGTTGCGCAATTGGGAATATCCACGTTTACGAGAAAAATCTGATCGGAGTTGACCACCTTTGTATCGATGACACGAGCAGCGAGCTGTGTATCATCCTTTGACCACAATACTTCCCGGAACGGATATTGGTTGTAATAACAGTTTTCATCCAGTTCTATCAAATTGAATCTTGTGGTTACGTTTTTTAGTATATCAAGATTGAACGGGAGAATATTCAGTGTCCGTTGAATGCTGATTGCCACATATTTACCATCACGGGAAACACGAAATCCTTCCAGCAATTCATTGGCGTTGAAACAAACAATTGGCCTTGTTAACCTGGATTCTGCATCCAGCATGTAAGCACAGTTGCGGGACATGTAAATAAGCTTGCCACCCGGGATCCAATGCATGCTGGATTTGGCGGCGTTATCGGTACGAACCAGTTTCAGGTCGCTTCCGTCTGCATTCATTAAATAGATGTCGTTACCCGAGAGGAGAGCAATCTTGTCTGCATTTCCAAACGGCGGGATCGCGGTAGGCTCCTGCACAGCCGTTGCAATTTCGGTGGGCATTTCTGTGGGCACAGGCGTGGGCGTCGGGATCAGAGTGGCGGAAGGCTCTGCAATTGTGGAGACGGCACTGGGAGTCTGCAGAAAAGGCAATTGACCACGCAGAGCAACGAACCCAGCCAAAGCCAGCAACAAAACCGTTCCCGCGGCGACCAGGCTCACCCGTCGCGAAGAACGAGCCTTACTCTGTCTGCCCAGGAGAGTCGTGGAAGAAGGCAATGTCCGCTCTTCACCGAATGCCGCTTTCGTCAACGCGCGCGCCAGATCCACTGCACTCTCATAGCGATCATTCCTGCTCTTCGCCATTGTCTTCTTAATAATGATATCCACCTCAGGCGGCAAATCGGGATTGACCTTCAGGATTTCAGGCACAGGCTCGGAAACGTGCTTCACGAGGACACCCACGGCATCCACTGCCTGATATGGCTTCTCGCCAGTCAACATTTCGTAGATGATCACGCCCAATCCATAAATATCGGCGCGATGATCGACCGGCAAACTCTGCGATTGCTCAGGACTGATGTATTCGGGCGTACCAATAAAACCACTGCCGCTATTTGTGCGGAATGTATCTGCGATCAGTTTTGCCAGGCTGAAATCAGTAATGTAGGGATTATTATGGTTATCGAACAGGATGTTGTCGGGCGTCAGGTCACGGTGGACAATCCCCTTTTGGTGAGCGTATTCCAGCCCAAGCGCAACTCGTTCAATGATGTCGGCTGTATCCTGCAGGGAAAGTTTTCCATTGGCGATCCAGCGACGCAATGAACCACCCGACATATAACGCATCACATAATAGGGCTGACCGTTCTCCTCCCCCACATCATAAACCGGCACGATTGCAGGATGCTCGAGCGATGCGATCATCTTTAGTTCCCGTTTGAAACGTGCAAGGATTTTCAGATTGCGCATCAATTCAAGTGGAAGTACTTTGATTGCCACTTCGCGATTAAAGCTGGGATCGAAAGCACGGTAGACGGCCCCCATCTCCCCGCTTCCCAGCTCCTCTTTGATCGTATATCGTCCTATCTTATCCGGATGCATAAGCCAAGTATATCAAAACAAGAAATATCCCGAGGGTTAAACCAGGACTTTGTACCTAATCTTCAAGGATTCAAGAATATTTACCGATTCCGATTAACGATCGCCAAGTTCCAATTTTGGCAGGGACTTTAAATGGACCCAGACAGCTTTCAACTCATCCTCATCCATGAACTTGTACGACCCCCAGGGCATGTACTCGCCGCCCGATTTCGTCCCGTCAGCAGTGGCCCCGCCAGCACACCAAAAACAAGTCCCACCCATCTCAAGAGTTTATTCATTTATTCCTCGCAACAATGAAATCTGATTGTCGAGCAATCTTCACAAGAGACTTAATGCGACCATATATTTGCTGCCTGCTCGGGATTTCCTATTGGGAAGGGTCCAATGCTGGATACGCCCTCTCGCGCAACTTGAAAGTATCGATCGGAGTCCATGTTTCCGTTGCAGCCAGACCGCTCGCTGGAATGTAGTAGAGCTGAATCTCTCCTTCAGGTTCATCCTGATACAGGAATAGAACATACTGGCCATCCGGACTCCAGCGGGCATCAGCATAACAACAGGAACCAATTGGTTCCACTTTTTTCCCCTCCCTACGATCACTATCATACACATATAGATTGCCAAACCGGACATTGCGACTGGCATCGTTCAAAAGAAATAAATGATCGCCATCCCAATCATAGCTGGGAATTTTATATGGCCTTCCCAGGCCGGCAGGAAAGATTTTATTGGGAAACGTATCAATGGGGACAAGTGAAACGGGGCTTTTTGACCTGCAATCTGTGAGGTCTACATTGAACAGGTGAATTTGCTCCGAGCCGGCCAGCGTTGTATCGACTACGAGTGCGGCGATTCGCCTTCCATCGCGCGACCAGCGCACATCCTTGATGGACGGCGAATACCAACAAGCGTTCTCCTTGCCTGACAGGATATGCCTGGTAATAGCAGCATCTTTCCACGACGCTTCCTTGAAAGGATACTTGAAGGGAACGATGTACAAGGTCTTCGCCACGCTGATTGCGACATGGGTTCCATCGGGCGAAACTCGAAACCCCTCCAGTTGTTCATCCTTTCTGAAACAGACAATTTCCTTGCTGGTGCTGTCAACCATATAGGCACAATTGTGAGTTGGAGATATATAGATCAATCGTCCATCAAACTGCCCTCCTGTAATCCATTGCAGATTGGATTTTTCATAATTCTCACTGTTGAGCGGTTGGGGAGCACTACCATCCAGGTTCATTTGAACAATTTCATTGCCCCGCAGTAATGCGACCCTGTCTGCACCACCCGGGGCAGTGGGAGCGGTTACGGGTATTTGCAGTGTCAGCGTAACCGTCATAGTGGGTGTGTTGGATGGAGTAAAGGTTAAAGTAGGCGTATCGGATGGCGTGAGCGAAGGTGTCGGGGAGACAGTCGCCGATGGTGCAATGAAGGGGAAAGAAAAATAGCCTCCTGCTAAAATGGCCAGCAGCACAACACCGACAATCATCCAGCCGGATCGATTGCGTACCAAAACTGCAGCCTGCTTTCGTTCCAGTACCAGTGCGGCGGGCAGTGTCCGTTCTTCGCCGAATGCTGCTACAGAAAGTGCGCGCGCAAATTCCAATGCACTGGGGTAACGATCCTCCTTGTTTTTTGCCAGTGCAGTCTTGATGATCGTATCCAGCGATGGAGGCAGGCTGGGATTCATGTCCCGGATATTCGGCACCGGCTCCTGGATATGTTTTACCAGCACGCCCATCGGGGTATCGGCCTTGAACGGCGGCTCACCCGTTAACATCTGGTAGGTGAGCACACCGAGACCATAGATATCCGAACGATGATCAATCCCTTGATTCTCTCCCCTCGCTTGTTCAGGACTTATATAAGAAGGTGTGCCAACAATGCCACTCCCTGTTGAGAAAGTTGTTGATGCGGCAAGCTTGGCCACACCGAAATCTGTCAGGTAAGGATTGTCATTTGAGTCGAAGAGAACATTATCGGGTTTGATATCACGATGGATCACGCCCAGTTTGTGGGCGTAAGCCAGGCCTAACGCCAGTCGTTCGACAATAACAGCCGTATCCTTCAGTGATAAGGGACCACTCTTCAACCATTCTTTAAGCGAGCCTCCCGTCATATAGCGCATGACAAAGTAAGGTTGACCATCCTCTTCCCCGGAGTCGTAGACAGGCACAATAGAGCCGTGCTCCAGCGAGGAAATTGTTTTCAATTCCTGGTTAAAGCGCTTCCGAAAATCAACGTTATGCATCATCTCGTGAGGCAGGAGTTTGATGGCCACCTCACGGTTGGAATTCGGATCGAGTGCGCGGTAGACAGTTGCCATGCCGCCGCGTCCTATCTCTGCCCTAAGTTGATACCTGCCTATCTTTCTCATGGATATGTTCGGAATATATCAAATATTTCCGTGTATATTATGGATTCTGCAATTCAGCGGCACGCAACGTGTTCTT
>JBGPNQ010000037.1:0-23283 GCA_041487615.1 Anaerolineae bacterium | reverse complement strand
ATCACCAGACCTTGCAGATATCATCTTCAACGTGGTTGACCCCACAAATTGTCCAAAGGATGCCGGAGGCCTGTGCACAGGCCACCCAGCTCTACGCGACAAGCAGGTTCGACTGGCCCTGGCACATGCTACAGATAAGAAAAAGATCATCGATGTTGTCCTGCTCGGGCTTGGAGAACCGGGCATCGCGCTGATCCCCAAGGGTACGGGCGAATGGTTCAATAGCGATATCAAGGATTACGACTTCGACATTGCGAAAGCCAACCAGATGCTCGACGCCGCCGGCTACAAGGATGCAGATGGCGATGGGATTCGAGACATGCCGGACGGTTCACAGTCACTTACGTTCCGAATGAATTGGCCCAGCTCGGACACAACGGCCCCGCGTGTGGCCGACCTGCTTTCAGAAAGTTGGGGACAGTTGGGTATCAAGCTCGAAAAACAGGCGGTGGAAAGCGACGCGCTGACAGCGAAGTGCTGCCCCGCGCTGGACTACGATATCATGCTCTGGGGTTGGGTGGCAGATCCCGATCCGAACACATTATTGATCATTCCGACGACGGACCAGATTCCCACCGGGTATAACGAGACCGGTTATTCAAATCCGGAGTATGATCAACTTTTCGCGGCACAAGGCTTGGAACTTGACCATACCAAACGCGTCGAAATGGTGCATCGGATGCAAGCCATCATTCACGATGATGCGCCCTATATCATCCCGTATTATGCATCCGCGATTGAGGCGTATCGTGTCGATCGTTTCAAAGGTTGGAAAGATGGTGAAACCAAAGTGGCGCTGGAAGACCCAAGTTCCCTGCTGGCGATCGAGCCGGTAAAGTAGCACATTATGGGAGAGGCAGATTTTCTCTGCCTCTCCCTCCTTGGAGCTTTCCTTGAATCGTTGGCGATATATTCGCAACAAAGCTGGCTGGTCTCTATTTACGATCCTTTTCGTGGTCGTATTGAATTTTTTCCTCTTCCGCGTTCTACCGGGTGACCCCGCGCGTCAGGGGATTCGGGATCCCAGGCTGACAAAGGAGACCATCGAAGCGATCCGCGTCCGTTTCGGATTGGATAAGCCTGTCATTAACTGTGTGAAAACGATCACGCCATTTCGATTCGGGGACTGCGGAGTAAATCCGTTTAATACACAGTTCTTCATCTATGTGCGGAACCTGCTGCACGGCGAAATGGGCGTTTCGTTCTACTACAACCGCCCCGTGGCAGACGTGTTGTGGGAGAGGCTCTGGAACACGGTGATCCTGATCGGAGGTGGACAGATCCTCGCCATTATTGTCGGTGTGTTGTTTGGCATCGTCGCTGCGTGGAAAGCGCGGACTGCCATTGATTATGGCGCGTTAATCTCCGGGCTGGTGGCATGGAGTTTGCCGACGTTCTGGCTGGGGATCGTTCTTCTCTTTTGGGGCAGTAATCATGGCTTTCCGATCGGGGGCAAATCAACACCCGGTATGAGTAGCTATCCTTTCCTTACCCAGCTTGGAGATATTTCCTGGCATTTATTCCTACCTACCGTCACGTACACCATCGTCTATATGGGCGAATATATGCTCATCATGCGCTCCAGCTTGATGGATGTGCTGGCCGAGGACTACATTCTAACTGCCAAGGCAAAGGGCCTCAGCACGTTTCAGATCCTAAAAGATCACGCTCTTAAAAATGGGATGTTGCCGTTGGTAACCATCATCGCACTCAATCTTGGATATACCGTTGCGGGAGTCATTCAGATCGAATCTGTGTTTTCATGGCCAGGTCTGGGCGGTGCTCTTTTTGAAGCTGTCGTTCGTCGGGATTTTCCCATTTTGCAGGGCGGTTTCCTCCTGATCGCGGTCAGTGTTATTATTGCGAACTTTGCTGCCGACCTCACTTATTCCTACCTCGACCCAAGAGTACAGACGACGAGCTGATTTATGGCTTTACAGACCGCTGAAATCAAACCGTCAGTCCCGTCATCTCCCCTGGTGGGATTTTGGAAAGTATTTAGCCGAAACCGCATTGCAGTATTTGGGGTTGGGATGCTGCTGGTCGCCGTATTGGTAGCCATCTTTGCGCCGGTGATTGCACCCTTTGATCCAAAATCGAGCGCAGGTATCGGCATTGCTGACATTTACAACCGCCCAAGTGGCACGCACTGGTTGGGCACGGATGATGCCGGGAAGGATATTTTTTCCACGTTCATCTTTGGGGCGCGTGTATCCCTCATCGTCGGTTTCTTTGCCTCTTTCATTTCGGTGGTAATTGGCGGAGCGATTGGCCTGGTTGCGGGATACTACGGCGGACGTGTCGAAAACCTGCTGATGCGTTTTACCGACACCATGCTGGTCATCCCGGATCTGCCATTGATCGTTGTGATCGTCGCGCTGACCAAGCCCAGCTTGTTCAATATTATTTTTGTGATCGGCATCTTTGGCTGGACGACGACGGCACGTATTGTCCGTTCGCAGACCCTGGCGGTCAAGTCGCGAAAGTTTGTTTTGCGGGCACGGGGAATCGGCGCCGGAAACCCACATATCATTCGCCATCACATTTTGCCATTGGTGATGCCCATCCTGGTGGTGAACGCGATTTTGGTGATCTCCACTGCCATTTTGAACGAGTCGACTCTGTCCTTTATCGGTCTCGGTGACCCGAGCGCCATTTCTTGGGGACAGATGCTCAACTTTGCATTCAGCCGCGGCGCGATGAGCGCGGGCGCCTGGTGGGCGCTGCTCGTGCCGGGCTGCGGGATCGTGTGGGTTGTCCTTTCGCTGACCCTGCTCGGACATGGGCTGGAGCAAGTCCTCAACCCAAGGCTGGAATCACATCATTTGATGCCGGGCAGGCCCACGGTCCAGAGTGACGCGGAAGTTGTATCATCCATTCGAAGCGGGAAGAAGGATGCTCCTATTTTGCTGGATGTCCAAAATCTTTCCATTAATTATGTGAATGATCACAAGGTTGCTAAGGCAGTTTACAACGTCAGTTTTCAATTGCACGAAGGAGAACTGCTTGGGTTGGTGGGTGAGAGTGGCTGCGGCAAGACAACGTTGATGATGGCATTATTGCGCTTGCTGCCCGCGGTGGGTGAAATTTCAAACGGGCACATCTATTTTCGTAATCAGGATCTTGCCGCACTTGGTGAAGACGAAATGAACGATGTGCGCTGGAGTGGGATCTCGATCATCTTTCAGGGAGCGATGAATGCCCTCAACCCCGTGCGCACGGTGGGGGATCAAATTGCAGAAGCCATCCTCAAGCATATGCCAATGATGCCGCCGGGACTGGTGAATGCACGCGTGATCGAATTACTCGATCTGGTGGGGATTGCTGCTGAACACAAGGATCATTTTCCTCATCAATATTCCGGTGGGATGCGACAGCGGGCCATGATCGCAATGGCGCTTTCCTGCAACCCGCAGGTGGTAATTGCTGATGAGCCAACCACTGCCCTGGATGTGATGATCCAGGCACAAATATTGGAATTGTTGGATGACCTGCGCAAGAAGTTGGGACTTGCGGTGATCTTTGTGACTCATGACCTGGGTGTCGTGGCTGAGATGTGCGATTCGGTCCTCGTGATGTACGGGGGCGTGACCGCCGAATATGCCAGCGTGGACACGATTTACAATTCAGCACGTCATCCCTACACCCAGGAGTTGCTCAAAGCGTTCCCTGACCTTTCCCAACCCGATAAGCGGCTGACAGCCATCCCGGGTTATCCTCCGAAGCTGGATGCGCTTCCCGAGGGCTGTCGCTTTGCACCGCGTTGTCCGCTGGCGTTTGAGAGATGTACCGTCGAAATGCCTGCCCTTCATCTATTGAACGGCGGAGATCATATCGCGAGTTGTCATTTAGTGGAGAACAATTAGCTACAGAGACACAGCGTCACTGAGATTCTTTTTATCTCCGAGTCTCCTTGACTCTGTGGCTGCAAAAGGTATTGATGCCAGACGATATTATTCTTGAAGTAAAGAACTTAAAAAAATATTTCCAGGCGGGTAGACCGGGCTGGTTCGCACGCAACGAGACGTTTGTCCATGCAGTGGATGATGTGGACCTGCAGCTTCATCGCGGCGAAGTGATCGCCCTGGTCGGCGAGAGCGGATGCGGCAAATCCACACTGTCATTGACCTTGATGGGGCTTGAAGAAGCAACAGAAGGAAATATCATCTTCGAAGGCGTGGACATCACTCATGCCAGCAATGAGGAACGCAAGAAATTCCGTCAGCGGATTCAGATGGTTTTCCAGGATCCCTATGAATCGTTGAATCCAACGCAGACCATCGAGGAGATCGTCACTGAGCCGCTGATCGTGCATGGGATCGCGCCTAAGCACGAAGAACGTCGTGAGCGTGTACGCCGTGCCCTGGAAGATTCGGGCTTGAAACCTGCTGATGATTACCTGTATCGCTTCCCTCATCAGCTTTCCGGCGGGCAACGTCAACGCGTAGTGATTGCAGGGGCACTGGTTCTCGAGCCACATCTATTGCTCGCCGATGAACCCGTGTCCATGCTGGATGTCTCGATCCGCGCCGAGATCATCAACCTGCTTGCGGATTTGCGAAAATCGCGCGGCATCTCCGTCATCTTCATTACACATGATCTGGGGACGGTTGGCTATTTTGCAGACCATGTTGCTGTGATGTATCTCGGTCGCATTGTGGAAATTGGAACCATGCAGGATGTATTGAAAGACCCTCAACATCCATATACCAAAGCATTGCTCTCAGTAATTCCCGTTCCCAACCCGCGTCTTCGAAAGAAAAGAATCATTCTGGAAGGCGAAACGCCAAATCCGATCGACCTGCCTTCGGGCTGTCGTTTCCATCCCCGTTGCCCGGTGGTCATGAGTGTCTGCAAGCACAGTGATCCGCGCCTGATGGAAGTAACTGCATCTCACCAGGCCGCGTGCTTATTGTTGGTGAGATAGAATACCATTGATCGATATTACCAGCCTGCAAAACCCACGCGTCAAACAAATCGTCAAACTGCGCGATGACAAGAAACAACGCCAGCGCGAAGGATCGATGCTCGTCGAAGGCTATGATGAGATTTCCCTTGCGCTCGCAGCGGGATATTTGCCTCGCACGCTCCTCACCGCCCCGGAACTTGCCGCGGCACACGACCGTGATATCAAGGATGTCAGCACTGAGATCGTTACGGTTTCCCCCGCAGTGTTTGAGAAGATGTCCTACCGGGAGAATCCCGATGGCTGGCTGGGGGTCTTTCCGATCCCACGTGTTTCACTTGACGATTTGAAATTAAGCGAATCGCCGTTGATCATTGTCGCGGAATCGGTGGAGAAACCTGGCAACCTCGGCGCGATCCTTCGTACTGCGGATGCGGCTCACGTGGATGCGGTACTCGTCTGCGATCCGCGCGTGGACGCCTACAGCCCGAACGTTGTCCGTGCTTCGCGCGGGACAATCTTTACCGTCCCGGTCGTGGAGACAAAGAGCGCACAGGCGTTGGTTTACTTGCAGCAGCGCGGCATTCGCATCCTAGCTGCGACGCCATCCGCTGAGGCGGAGTACACGCGTCAGGATTTGCGCGCTCCGCTTGCGGTCGCCGTGGGAACCGAGGACGAAGGGTTAAGCCAGTTCTGGATGAGCCAGGCAGATGTCAAAGTAAAAATCCCAATGATGGGAAAAGTGAATTCACTGAACGTTTCCATTGCGACTGCGTTGATCGTCTATGAAGCGCTGAGGCAACGAAACAGCTAGATCCTCGCGATGGTATTCCTGGAGCGATAATGAATTGGGTGATCGCGGGCATCGTTCTCGTCCTGGTTGGTTTCCTGCTTGACCGTGAGATCTATTTTTACGAAGGTGCGCATCTGGGTCCGCGCTTGCAATCGTGGCTGTATAATCGCTGGTCAAAGAAATATGATTCGGGCAAACGCGAGAGTCAGCTGCGCGATGATGAGTTGCTCGCCGGACCTTTGCTTGAAAAACTGAAAGACACGCCGGAGCCGTTCATCCTGGATTTTGCGACGGGCACAGGTCGTTTCTCTTTTGCGTTGCTGAGTCGACTCGATTTCAAGGGTCGGATCATCGCCCTTGATATTTCCCAGGGAATGTTGGAACAGGCGGCAGCGAAGTTGGCGGGTCTCGATACGCCTTCGGCTACTCGACCGGCAGAACTGAGAGTAGAGTTGCTTCGACAACAGTCCATGCCTCTTCCGTTTCCCGACGCGGCATTCGACGCGGTGTGCT
Organism: Anaerolineae bacterium; assembly: GCA_041487615.1. Classification (GTDB taxonomy): domain Bacteria; phylum Chloroflexota; class Anaerolineae; order Anaerolineales; family Villigracilaceae; genus Defluviilinea. The sequence goes on along the minus strand of JBGPNQ010000037.1, from coordinate 17,071 downwards.
GTCTCGAAGTGCTTGAACTGCTGCCTGATGCCCAGGCTGCACTGAATGAAATGTCGCGGCTCGTGCGCCCGGGCGGAATCCTGCTCACGTCACGCGGGACCGAAGAATCAGGACGCAAAGCCAAGGTCAAGAGCGCAGTGCAACTCACATCCATGCTTCAGGCAAGCGGATTCGAGAACATCCAGGTCACGAAATGGTGGAAATTATTCGATCGTGTCCTGGCAAACAAAAACGGGACCGCGAGTCCCGTCGATGCAAAATCGTTAGCTGAGATATTGAAATGTTCCTCGTGCGGTCAATCCTCCTGGACGAAAACAGCCAATACATTAAAATGCGTAAACTGCGGTGAGGAATTAACGGTCACGGCAGAAAAGATCGTGCTAGTCTAGATTCTTCCTGCGGGAATATCCTGCAATATAGCCAGGCAGGGGGAAATTGGTCGACTGCAATTCATCGCGGATGGGGGAAGCAGGTATCTCGTGCAAAGGTAATATCCCGGCCCAGATTGGCAGCACATAATCCTCCTGTTCATCGATGGGCGGACCGACGCGCACCTTGGCAGATGCCTCATCGATTTTGATCGAGACGACACGCGTGGCGTTCAATTCCTTGCGGTTTGGAAGACGCGCTTCCCGCCAGCGACCGGGGATCAAATGCTCCGTGACCGCTTCCAATGCTGCCATTTTCTCGTGCTCATCTTCGATGGCTCTTCCCGTGCCAAACAACACCACAGACCGATAGTTCACCGAATGATGGAATACAGAACGCGCCAGCACCAAACCATCCACGATGGTCGCTTCCACGCAGACAGGGTTTCCCGCTTCGATGTGCTTGAGCAATCGGCTGGCCTTTGCTCCGTGCAATATGAGGTTGTCATCCACTCTCGCGAAGTTGATCGGGATCACGTACGGTTGTCCATTTTCGACAAAGCCAACGTGACAGATCAATGCTTCATCCAGAATTCGATGGATGGTCTCATGGTCATAATGTCCGCGCTTGGGGAGGCGCTTGATGCGAGTCTTCCTGGTCCGGGTGTACTTGGTCATATAGTTTCCTCGATTGTCCTTATTCCGTGGGTAACTTGTCTGTCCACTCGATCAATGTTACCAATACAGAATTAGCCTGCAAATAATATGATCATCGTATGAAAGAGTGCGAACAGGCTGTTGAGCAGGATGCCAGTCGCCGCCAGCCACGCGCCGCCTTCCTTCCGCCTTAAGCTCATTACACCGAACGCAGCACCGATGCCAGGGGGCACGATCAAGAATAGAAGTATGAGTACCCGCTCCGCTCCCGGGGACATGCCGGCAAGTGCCGATTCGAATACCGTCATGGACAGCCATAAAATGACCGATAAACCAAATAAGAGCAATGAGATTCCAGCAAGCCGAGGTTTCATACCTGTCTCCGGTTCGATTCTACCCCAACCTTGTGCCTGCTCATGAAACATCAATGCAGGGACTGAAGAATGAGCAGCACGATTAGAAAATAAACCGATCCATTTACCATCCCGTGGGCCAGGATGGCAGGCGCGATGGAACGTGAGCGCCAGGTCAATAGACCGAACAAAAGCCCGGCCAGCGGAATGAATACCCAAAACATGAGAGGGAACTGATGTGCGAGATAAACGTGTGCAGAGGTGAACAGCACCGCCTGAAAGGGCCAGATCAGGCTCTCCTTCCATTTGAGCTGATGCAGATAGCCCCACAGAAAGCCGCGGAACAGCGGTTCTTCGTTGATGGGTGCAAAACTGAGATGATATAAAAGGTTGAGACTGGCGGAGTACAGTACAGGTGTCAGCGCCGTCCTTGAGGGGGTTGTAAACGCACGGGATATCCCCGGCCAAAACGATTGGAAGTTTTCCGTGACGGACAGACCAATGCCAATGAATATTCCGGCCACGATCCAGGCAAAGGATCGCGAGCTGACAAGAGCCGGTTTGAAACCGCTCCGCCACAGCGCAATCAGCAATCCCAGCGAGATCCCCCACAGCACCAACCCCAATGGATGTGGAAATGCCAGCGGTGAATCGACTTTCCAGTAACCGAGGATCAGAGTTTGGAGCGGCCGGATGAAAATGATGAGGAAGAGGGCGGAGGTATCAATGTGGAACTTGTTCAGCCACTTGCGTTCCCACCAGATCAGGAACGCTGTTAGTAGATAAGTAGCGACTTCATAAAACGCAGATCCATTTTGATTTTCAATCGGCATCAGATAGATGATGGCGATCGTATACGGAATCCTGAGCAGGAGCAGCAAGATCAGGATCAGCCATCCAACTTGCCAGTGATGCCTCCCGGTACTCTTGTCCTCCGTCCACGGTCCATTGTCCATGGTCAAGATCGTCTATACCGGGAATTTGCCCGCTGCATCCATCACTACCGGACCATGGCCCGAGCAAACAATCTGCGCACCCAACTCAGCCTGCTTTTGCTCGGACTCTCTGGCTTTCCCCTCATCCCAGGTCAGACCGGGACGGGAACCATGAATACCTTCTGCATCGGTCACCATTGAGTCGCCGCAGAACAGGACGCCCTCAGCCGGCAAAAACAATGAGATGTGACCGGGTGTATGTCCCGGCGTTTCCAGCACGCGCAGGCCGCCCAGCACCGGCAATGTTTGACCGTCGGCGAGAATTTCGTCCATCTGGACAGGTGTTGCCTTGAAGAAGGGACTCATGATCGTGAAGAGAATTCGCCTGAGCGAAAAACCTGTCGGCTTGATCTGGCGCGAAGGCTTGCCGTTTGCGATGGCTTCCGCTTCAATGCGACTGGCATACGTACGCGCACCGGTTGCCTTCCGCAAGGCATCCAGCGCTCCAATGTGATCGATATCGGAATGTGTCAGGATGATACGTTTCACATCCTTCGGAGACTTTCCCAGGCCGGCAACATACGCAAGGATCTTCTTGTGAGAAGATGGCATGCCCGTGTCGATGATGGTCAATCCATCTGCGTCAACGATGATATAGGGATTGGCAACGACATCCGGAACGACGAAAACAGTATCTGTGATTTTCATAACAATATTTCCTTTTAACTATCTGTCGAGCACATGCAGCGCCAATGACAGGGAATTCCTGTCTTTTGAGCTATTATTGTAATTGAGTTGTTGTACACATGAACCGCGTTCAGTTTATACTCGTCCATCATGGAGACGACTCATACCGACGAGAAAATTACCCTTCTGCGCCTTGCTTTTAAGGGGCTGAAAGAGAATGAGCTGCAGGATATTGCGGAACTGACCCAGCTTTGCTCGTATCCGCCGGATCACGTCTTGTGCCATGAAGGAGCGTATGAGGATGTGCTCTACATTGTCGCGGATGGCAGTGTGGTCATTTCCAAGAAAATGCTAGACGAGCCGGGCGAACGGATTCTGCGCGTCGGAGGCAGGGGTGACCTGGTGGGCGAGATGGCACTCATCCAAAACGCGGCGCGTGCTGCGACAGTTAAGACGCTCACCCAATGTACGATGCTGGAGATGAAGAAAAAGGATTTTGAAACCATCCTCAGCCAAAGTCCCCGCATGGCGATCGATATCATCCGCATCACGCTGGACCGGATGCGCGCCAACGACCATATGGCCATCGCCGACCTGCAGCGGACCAACAATGTGCTGCGACAACTGGACCGCAACAAGCTGGAGTTCATTCAAGTTGCCGCGCACGAACTGCGCACACCGCTCACCGTCTTGAATGGCTACATCAAAATGTTGCGCTCATTCCCGGATATCGGGGCCAACGCGGCGTTGAGCGATGTGATCGATGGCATCATCAAAGGCTCCGACCGCATCCATGAAGTGGTCAACCTGATGCTGGACGTGACCCGCATCGATACCGAAACGTTGAAAGTTGTACCGGAGGCCGTACCTCTCCTCGAAGTGATCAATACGCTGGTGCATGAATTAGCACCAGCCGTCGAAGCGCGAAAGATCGAAATCATCGTTGAGTTCGATGCCGATACGCCTGAGATCCACGGCGATCCCACTTTGATCCAGAAAGCGCTATATCAGCTGGTCGTGAATGCCATCAAGTACACGCCCGACGGTGGTAAAGTGACGGTCCACACCTGTGGGAGCATGATCGATGAAGAGATTCCTGGCGTGGAGATCGCTGTGAAAGATACCGGGATTGGACTGGATGCGGAACATCACGAACTTGTCTTCGAAAAGTTTTATCAGGTTGGTAGCGTTGCCATCCATTCCTCTGGCAAGACAACCTTCAAGGGCGGGGGACCTGGCCTGGGGCTGGCGATCGTTCGAGGCGTGGCGCGAGCGCATAGCGGTAAAGTCTGGGTGGAAAGCGCCGGGCATGATGAGACCACGTTCCCCGGCAGCACCTTCCATCTGCAATTGCCCGTCAACCCGCCGAAGCTTCAAGCGCGGACACAGCCCCGCAACTAATCAGCATCAGGCAAGCATCGGTTTCAGACTTTCCGCCCAGGAGCGGATCGCATTCCAATCCCGATGATCGCCGCGCGGGAAGATGCCCAATGCCACTGTCAGGCGGAGCATCAGTGTATCCCAATTGAAAGGCAGTTTGCTGAAATCGAGTCTGCCTGCAAAGAGACCCTCACTGCGCGGACGGACGAGGTCACGCATGGGCGCAACCCAGGCTCGCACCGCCGAACGGTATTGCTCGGTGTTAGACATGGCCAGCGTAATGCAGACGGTGAACATCGCAAATGGGATATGTCGCAGCGTGGACTGATGCGTCCGCATGAATTGCACGGCTTCCGGCAGCCACTTCGATCCCCGGATGGCGCTGCCTGCCACCACCGCCTGATAAGCAGTCAAGTCTTTCACGTCGTTCATGGGGAGTACATCCACGTGTGCTCCACTCTCAGATAACGTTTTGCCAATCGCTTCCGCCACTTCTGCCGTCGACCCCGCCCGGCTTGCATACGCGACAAGGATTCTGTTCGACATTGAAACCTCCTTATTGCAGTTCATCGAATACTTGATCGATCACCAGTATACCGCTTTCAAGTATGTTCGTCACAGCATTGCATCATGGAGTGTACGAAAGAGACAAGCGGCAAAATCTTATCGCTCACTGACCACAGATACGCTCAGTGCCCCGGCGTTACGTTGGCCTTCAGAACCTTTCCATACAATCACGGCAAAGGAGGCAAGATCGGCAGCGGCGTGGCCGGTGGATCGGTTGGTGGCGGTGGATCAGTTGGTGGCGGAGGATCGGTTGCAGGCGGATTCGTCGGAGGTGGCTCCGTTGGCGGCGGGGTTGGCGTGGCAGAGGGCACCTTAGGATCCCTGCGCGTCCTGGTCGGGTACGGCTCGATCAGAGTCCGTGACGGAGTGGCCGTTGGCGTATCCGATGGTGTCACAGTCGGAGAAAACGTCAGCGTGAAAAAGGGTGTCGCAGAAGGCGCGGCTGTGTTCGTCGTCGTGGGTGCGGACGTGGCAGTATTCAAGGCCGGGGACGATGTGTCCAGCGGCAGCATATTTTCCGGTGTATTTGTCAGCGTGGCGGAACCTGCCCCGGTATTCGGAATGACAAGGTCAGAACGGCGAATCCCTCCATTGATCGAGCGCGATATGAGCATGGGCAGGCTAAAGGCGATGATGAAGACAAGAGCGATAGCCGAGTACAGCAGATAGGCCCTGGCTTTCACGGCGGTCTTTCCTTTCGGTCATATGACAAAATTCAACTATGCTCGCGGTCTCGTTTTTGTCCTCCCCGACCGATGTGATGAATCCTTCACATGCCCGGTTTCTATTCTACCAGTTTCCTCAGGAACTCCGTAGCGCACCAAGGGGGAGGCGGCTCTCCCTCGGCTTTCGGTCACCAAAGATCAAATGTTTTTTTGCACATCCAGAACCACCAGCATCTTTTTAGTGCTGATGCCAGCGTTCGAATCTTCGTGACAGTGTCTCGCAGCAGTCGAATGAGATCTGGAGTCCATTGCAATGAGAATGACATGCATCACAGCGAGTGGACAAGTGTTACGTTCAACAAGCCGCTTCATCAAGGAAGGAGCCTCATGAACAAATTAAATATGAACCCAGCGGGTCTGACATCCTATTCCCGATTTGTACTGAATATTCTCGTCCTGCCGTTGTTGTTCATTGCAGGTGTGCAATTATTTGTCCTCTCGGCGCAGACCGAGACCTATTTCGCATGGACCTTCGCCGCACCGATCTCCGCCGCGTTTATGGGAGCAGGCTACTGGTCGGCGATGTTCCATGCCTACACCGGTGCGCGCGCCCGCGATTGGGCGTATGTGCGTACGAGCATGGCGGCGGCGATCACCGCCACTGGACTGTTAACCATTACAACCTTTCTGCATCTCGGAAAATTTCACTTCATGGCCCCGCTCTTCCTCACGCGCTTTGTTACATGGGTGTGGATCGCCGTGTACACCCTGGTGCCACCCATCCTGGCGATAGCATGGATCATCCAGAGTCGATTGCCTGCTGCACATGTCCGGGCTGAGACTCCGCTTCCGGCGTGGATGCGCGGTGGCTTTCTGCTCCTGTCAGCTTTCACCCTGCTCTGCGGACTGGGCCTCTTTTTCATTCCCGAAGCGATGACCAACTTTTGGCCGTGGACGGTCCCGCCGTTGGCAGCGCGGGCGGTGTCATCCTGGCTCTCCGCATTTGGCGTAGCCTGCCTCTCCATCGCCGTTGAAAACGATATCCATCATGGCGCAGGGACATGCTCCAGCCTGTTTGCCTTTTGCGCCTTGCAGTGGATCGTCGTTGCCCGTTATGCGTCGACTATTGCCTGGCAAAGGCCCCTGACAATCGGCTACATTTTTTTTCTGGCGCTTGGCTTGCTCATCCCGGGAGCAAACCTGCTTGCGGACAGAAGATTCCGCCACTAGCGGGTGGCTCATGCATTGCTCAATCTCTTGCATCCATTTCGGGCCGCTGTCCGGAAGGAAGCAGTGTCGCGTCTGATCTTATTGAAACCCATCAATATTTTTCGCGTTGTAACCAGTCATACTTGACGTACATCAGGATATTCTGTATAGTTACGCTTGAAACACAAAAGTAGGGCAAGGCAATGAGGCGAACATGAAGATTGAGCATATAGCAATTTGGACCAGGGATATTGAGCGCCTGAAGATGTTCTATGAAAAGTACTTTAACGCTACATCAAATGCCAAATATATCAATGTAGGAAAACAGTTCGAATCCTATTTTTTGTCCTTCCCCAGCGGTGCCCGCCTGGAATTAATGTATTCACCCAAGGTCGAGAAGTTACACAATGGTATCAACATCCAGCGAGTTGGCTACGTTCACCTCGCTTTTTCGGTGGGCTCCAAAGAACAGGTTGATGATTTGACGTCACAGCTGCAGAACGATGGTTATCAAATCGTTGACGGACCCCGATATACAGGTGACGGATACTACGAGACTTCCATGCTGGATCCGGATGGAAACCTAATCGAAGTCACCATTTAATGCCGGGGCCATCCACGCACGTCACGGAAAGCGGAGGTAGAGATCATGACCACAACGCAATTATTGGCTGAATATCTCATTGCGGGCATCCTGATGCTTTTTGGAATTGCCAGGGTCCTTGATGTCCAAACCGCGGACCTAAGTTCACTAACGGGACTAAGCGATTTTTTGATCGCGCTCATCTTCATAGCTGCATCCTATGTAACAGGCTTTATCGTGAACGTGTTGGCGGAAGCCACCTTTCAAAGCCTCTACCGTCGAATCGAATTAAGATGGAAATCGCGGGAAGGAAATCCAGCTTTGGCACTCGATAGGATCCGCTACGATCTCTATGCCAATGGATCTGCGGAAGTCGTTCGCCGTATGGATTATCATCGTTCACTCCTGCGTATTGCCCGCAGCGTTCTTCTCATTAGTAGTCTTCTCACTGTTATCGCTTTGATCGCGCAACAATATGCCGAAGCAGGCTTTCTTATTTCAATCGGCGCAATCAGCTTGCTGGCGTTTCAACGTCGGATCGTTTGGTTTACCAAGACAGTGTATTACTCCTGGCTGGCCAAGGAACGCAAGGAAAAGACTGATCATCTGATGAAGGCCAGCAATGGCGCAGTGAGTTCTCCATCAGGGAGTCAAATAAGGAATGATATTCATACGGTAATATTCGCTGGAGGAACAGGCTTCCGCGAGATTAATATCGAGCTGGTTCGGCATACAAATCGCGTCAGCAGAGTTGTACCCATTTGGGATAATGGCGGCAGTTCCAAGATCTTGAGAAGGCATTTCCCGGTCATCCCTGTTGGAGATGTACGTCATGTACTCATGACGATGGCACATGGAGAAGGACGGGTGGGTGAGGTGGTAAAGCTGTTCAATTGGCGATTACCCGACGCAGGTACTGATGATGAATTGCGTCAGGAACTGCACAGGTTTACAGATGGCACCCACCCATTGATCTCTTCCATCGAACCCAGCTTACAAAATGTGATCGCAAAATACCTCAAGATATTCGAAGCAGCACTCCCTGGAGCATTCGACTTGAGACGAGGAAGTCTGGGGAATTTTGTGCTAACGGGTGCCTTCCTTTCTCATGACAATGATATGAACACTGCGATTTATGTTTTCCGCCAGCTTTGCTCCATCCGAGGCAATGTGTGGCCAGTATCCCTCGAAACAAACCTTCACATTGGCGGGAATCTCGACGATGGACAGGCAATTGTCGGGCAAGAGGTAATCACGAAGCTTGATCGAAACAAGTTTCGAGGCAGGATAAAGAATGTGTTCTTTACGCGGGATCTATCATCCAATAAGCATCCAATAGAGCCCCTACGGATCAAGCCGAATCCATTGGTTTTGGATTTGCTCCAATCAGCCGATATTGTTGTTTTCGGTCCGGGCAGTTTCTTCACAAGCGTATTACCGCATTTAATGATAGATGGAGTAGCCGACGCCATCGCATCCCTGGATGTGCCCAAGGTGTTGATCGGCAACATATTCGAAGATGAAGAAACATACAACCATACAATGGATGATTGTATAGAAATATTCCTGGACACTGCACACAAACATGCGAGTACGAAGCGTGCCTCCAGTAGGTACCTGACCCACATCGTTGTTAATGACAGCCGTCAGCTTGATTTCGTACCAGGAATGAGCAAACGTTATTTGCCCCTGAATGGGAGCTATCGCAGGTTTACACTAGACAACATTGGGCTCATTTGTCAGGATGTTGAGGATCCATGGCAACGCGGCCACCATAACCCTAAACAGATTGTTGAGTTGCTCATGAAGCTAGGTGCACATGGTGATGTACCGGTAGTGTAAGTGTTACAGATCAAGACCCATCGGTCGGGCCTGTTTTGCTTTTCAAATGACATGTCTGCCATGGCCAAGCGCAACTTGTAAAGCTGATCTCCCGGTAGATTTTGCGCCCCGGACTTGCCTGCTTCCATAACTGGATTTGCAGAACATCCATTTCGGGATGGATATCGGAGGGCAGCATGCTCATCAGGTTACCGCTTATCTCACGCATAACATGCGCAACTAAACTTTTCAGATGCTTTTGTACGCTGAAATTCAGAGATTGAGCATAGATAATTATGCGGAACTCTGTCGTAGAACATTTTACAGTTCGATGCTGTTCAGCAGATCCTTCAATGCCAGCAATTCGTCTTTCGATAGAGTCACCCCTTTGCCCATCTTCGTCCCATCCGCGGACCAGTCACGGATGTCGTACTTCGCCTCGCGGTCGTTCCAGCTGATCAGGTTGATTTCCTTCGCCCACCCCGAGGCAGATTTGGATAACATACCAAGCTTCCTGACGATTTCATATTTGATGTCTGACATGGTGTAGTTCTCCTCGATTGGTTGTTTCTTTGAGTTTATCCTTACTGTGTAGGATTCAAAACCAACCCCTCCAACCTCCCCTGAAGGGGAGGCTTTTTTGCGCACGTTATATTATGTTGAACAAGTTTCCATCGGCAGGATTAACTTTGCGAATTGCCTTCTGACTACTGCCTCACAAAGCGGACCCACTTCTCCCTGAGATCGACAGTATCCACCATCCAGCCAGCATCCATCCAGGCGTTGGTCTCCACCTGCATACCCTGCTTTTGATTGTCCCACCATGGATAGTCTTCCCGCGCCGCAGGTGGCAGGGGTTCGTCCAGGATCTTCTCGATGACCTCAAACGTGAGTAGCACATCTTCCTGATTTCTGGGAAGGTCACGAAAATATTTTTCAAGCGAAGAATATTTGTCACTCATGAATCACTTTGCCTTTTGTTTCCATTTTGAATGGTGCTGCTCCAGCCGCCATCTCGAAGATGCGGCACAGCGGTACCGGCGGCGCTTTACCGGTCTATCCTTCGCCGAAGACGGCGGACGGAGCAAACAGCGCCTGTGCCACTAAAACCTTACCACCCGATCATCGTGCCATCCCGCCTTCTCTGCTTACCACAGTATTATAATGGATTGACTCCTTTAATAAGAACTACAGCCAAAAAGGAGTGGCAAATTGAGTGTGTTAAGCCACAGAGATTTGAGAGTTTTCTTCCACCTGCCCCAATCGCAGGTGCTGGTCAATGGGCTCTGTGTGCTCAGTGGCTAAGAGGGATTTTGACCCACCTCTTTAGCCACTCCCACCAAAAAGGAAAGCGGAGGTATTGATGAGCACATTCAAAATCGATGGCGCGAAAGTCCTTGACAGGCTGGTGCCTGAATTCAAATGGGACGCATTGGATGCCCCTCGATCCGAAAAGGTCTTCGAAAGGCTGCTGAGCACCGCGCTGCCGGGGGACAAGATCGTGGAGTACCTCAAACGTCGAAAACCCAAAATTGGATTTCATACGCAATACAAAAGCGGAGCCGGCTGGACATTTTTTGGAAATATCACCCTGACCCCGAGGTCTGATCCTCTTGATGCGTATGTGTTATCCCTGATCCTGCATGAGACGTTTCATTTGAAACAATCGATTCTGCTGCGGCTCTCGGTGCAGGGTGAGTTGCGCGCCTGGCAGTACCAGAAACGGACCTATCCGGAAATAGCCAGGACAAAGGGAAAAGCGATCGGCACGCAGGGTGAGGCGTACGGTGAAGTAGGAGAAACGAATGAAATTTGGGAGGAGCTTTCCAGGCTATCACCTGACTCGCGTGAAGACCTGAAAAGAGCACAGACGCTGATGCAGCAGATCTCAACCGGGTATCGGTCTGGTTCATTGCCGCTTTATCCGCTGCCACAGGAGCTTGGATTCTATTTAGGGCATGGCAGGTTCAAGGATGCGATCGACACGATCCGCAGGCTGCTAACTGCGGCTTCGGAAGTGTCATCATGAGCCGGAGATGGTTTTCTTCGCGTCCTTGGCGGCTTCGCGGTTCAAGAGTCTTGTCTGACATTAATTTGAGAGAGCCCTGCCATTTTCAATCCTGCCTCTTGTTTTTGAAATATTTTCTGTCATAATAATAGCGAGGTTTTTGTCAAGGACGGTGACGTCGTTCAAATCAGCGGGAGTCGTTGGTTAGGAGGAGACCATGCCAAAGAATATCATAGTGCTTTCCGATGGGACCGGACAGGACGGTGGAAAAGGTCATGACAGCAATGTCTATAAGCTATTCAGGATGCTGGAGGACCGTACCGATGACCAGATCGTTTTTTACGATGAAGGTCTCGGCACGGGTCCGCAACGGCTGACGGGATTGGCTTTCGGCGCCGGGATCGATACAAATATCCTGCAATGTTACCGCTTCATCTTCGATAACTACAAATCCGGTGACCGGATCTTTCTCTTCGGGTTCAGCCGCGGCGCAGCCACCGTGCGCAGCCTGGCCAGCTTCATCCACTATTTTGGAATCCTGCCCGCCTCCCGCCCGGAATTGATCAAGGAGGCATACTCGATCTATATGAACCGGAAGCGCTCCTACGATCAATCTGCTTCGAGACAGGAACCGTCAAATGGCTTGTTCCGGTTCATCGACAATATTTTCCATCGTGTCAACCAGTCCGTGCGCGATGACCTGGATGATGCAAAGCACGGAAAATCGGCTGAATTTGTGCGCAAGCATCCGAACCAGTGGGTGCAGATCGAGTTTCTGGGAGTATGGGATACCGTGCCGGCCCTGGGTCTGGTTGCAGCGCCCGGTCTGGATGCGCTGGTTGACCGCGTGCCGGCCTGGAAACATCAATACCACAACTTCAAATTACGGGCGAGCGTCAAACATGCCTGCCATGCGCTCTCGATCGATGATGAGCGCAAATGGTTCTTCCCATCCATCTGGAAGGAGTACGCCGACAGTACTCAGACAGTGGAGCAGGTCTGGTTCGGCGGCGCTCACACGGACGTCGGAGGCGGGTTCTGGGAGGCAGGCTTTTCAGACATCGCATTGGAATGGATGATCCAAAAAGCTTTCGAGCACGGGATGAAGCTTTACCTCGGCTCGCGCAAATACTGGAACTTTTGCCTGGCGCCCGATTCCACAGACGAGTTCCACGACCCGCGTTCAGCCTGGGGTTTCTTTTACACCTCCGGGAAACGGGACAAAGTTTGGGACAAGGTTGCGTTTGAAAGCTTTGGTCCTCCACGGGTCCACGAATCGGTGTTGGAGCGAGCTGCGTACTTCCCGCGTACGGCCGACATCCCGAAAGACACCGAGTACTACCCCTGGGTCCTGGAAAATTACCCGGGGGCGGACGTAATGGATGCCCGGTTCAAAAAGAAGTATCTGGACGAGTCGCAGCGGCTGTTTAATCTGTGGAAAGATGCCAATGGGCAGAAATTTCCGGGGACTCTCGATGAATGGATGTCTCAGCCTGAAAATTCCTTCGAGGGATGGATGGCCAGGAATGATTATGTCTTTAAAGAGTTCAATGGCGTGAAGTTCCTGGTGGAAAAATATGAGAACGTTGTCTATGACCCTGCCGGCAATGCTCTTCTCTCCAGAGAAGTTGATGGACAAAGCCTGATGACAGTCATGCCCCCCAGGATAGCTCTTGTATTCAGGGATTACGATCGCGGCATTCTACCGGAGATACTCAAAGACACTCTTGTGTACGAGAGTATCAAGGATCGTGGCAGGAGAGTTGCCACGAAATCAGGGAATTTGACGCGGGCCATGAAGAAGCTATCAGCGACAAACCCCGACGCGATTCCGTACGTTTATCGGATAGATCGAGACGAGAAGCGATGGAATATCAGTATGCCTGAGCCACCGGCAAGCGGTCCCGACGCGCATTGAGTCTCCTTCGTAGAATCATAAATCAAGAGCGGACAGGCCGGATGCCTAGGGCTATCGCATTAGAAAATGCCAGACGCTCCAAGGTCAGTGTTTTTGGTGAAGAATCCACCAATACCCTACGGGCACGATGTCTCCGCGAATTCACGCCAATCTGATTGCCAATTCGTGAAGATTGGCGAAGATTAGCGGATAAAAAATCCAAATGCGATTGCCCTAAGTACGCGGTCAGGTATCCTGGAGAGGGTGAATATAAAAATGGACAGTATCGCGCTTCAGCTTTGTCCGTTTTTCGGCAAGGAGGATGCCATACGAAGACCATTTCCAATCCCGAAAGTCCTTTACGAATTTATGTTTTTGCAGATTTTGGTGGATGTAAGCAATCACATTCCAGACCCTTCTGCCTGCTATGAGAGTGGTTCAAAGAAAAAACCCTTGGGATGCGTTCCCTCATGTCGTTGCGAGGAGGGCGCCATTCCCGACGAAGCAATCTCCCATTGGCGACAGGTTTTTCTCTAAAGTGGAGATTGCTTCGGGGCGCTTACAGCGCCACTCGCAACGACATCCCTCACCGCTTACAGGCCTTCACGATCGTTAAGACCTTTAGGTCTCCTGTAAATCAAGAGCGGCTTGACTCTTGTGTCAAGCCGCTGTGTTCTATTTGGCTGTAAGAATCTACATGCCCGGAGGTTTGATGCCAATCTGCGCCAACACCGCGGGAAGGCCACCGTCAGCAGGCGAATCGACGTGTAAATGAGAAACTTTATCGCCTTCCACAGTGACAACGAAGGCATCTTTCGCCGATACCTTTTTCCCGGTCGCCGGCATGTTACTCGGCATCCCCGGCATGGGCAGGCTCAACGGACCGGTATTTGTGCCAGTTATCTCCGCTTTCACTGTAGCCTGATTGCCGTTCACCGTGACCTGCTCAACTGCAAATTTGAGGTCGGGAAAAGCAGTCTTTAGCCCGGCGATTATGTTGAAGGCTTCCAGGGCCGGCATGGGCTGTGGCAGCACACCACCACTTGCCATGGCATTCGCGGTAAGGTGGGCCTTCGTCGCTTCTACATCAGTCATGTTTGTAATTAAATCACGGGCAACTTGTTCAACGCTCATTCGGGACTCCTTCTACTAACATACTAATCGGATAAGAATAGTAGTATAACCCTTAAGCGGCCCGGCATGTATACGTGATCTGATCATCGAAGTTAGGAATAGGTTCCAACCCTGCGTTTGCTCTCGTCGCCTCCGCGGCGAAGGATTTACTCGTATGACATATTATGTAAGTCTTCAGAGTCAGTAACTCTCTGCCTTGCTTCGAGCGAAAATCAGGTGTAGTATGTTGGCAATGGGAAACAAATATGCCGCCGATTGCTGATCAAAACCCGCTGAGCTACGTTGGAGTCGTCCTGGTAATTGGCGGGGTTTTTATAGTCCTGGCTGGGCTCGGCATTCTCAAGATAAAAAACTTTGACATCAAACGCGGAAAAATAACCTCGCTCATCGGTTTGATTCTAACCGCACTAGGTGTTCTGTTTTTACTCCCGGACATCCGACTGGCGATCGACCGTACTGCCGTGCCTACTGGCACTGTTCCATCAGCGCCGGGCATCACACCGCGGGCAAGTGCGACAACGATGGCGACCATCGTTCAAACAAGAGCCGTCAGCCCCATCGCTGGCGTTGAAACACCGACATCGATTCCTCTCACTGCCGGAGTATTAACATCCACATCCCATGCTGTGGCCTGCGTTACTTCACAAAAATCGGAAGTACAGGCTGAAGTTCAGTCAGATACGTTCACTTTTACCAGTGTTACCCTAGGAGCCCCTGGGCCGAAGCTGCCGTTGGCGAATGGACAGGATATCCTCTTCGATACCATGAGCGCTTTTGAAGTCGTAAACATATCCGATCCGCCATATCGACTAACGGTAACGATCACCTTGCTCAACGGCGACACGATCACAGATAATGTTCCGGTGTTCAACAAGGTTGACGGCCGCTTGGTGGGTCAGGGAAAATATGGCCCGTTTTCCATACTGCTCTCTGACGTGAAAAGGGTTGAATTCCGAGAAGGGGACTGTCAATAGATGAGATTCCAATTGCTCCTCGTGCTGCCAGAGTTTGCTTTCCCATAAACCCTGAAGTCCTCCGAGACCTTTGGGTTTGTTCAATTCCCTCCTCCGACTTGACCCTCAGCGGCACATGGAAATGACTTCTCAGCAAACAATAGGCGAAGGTCTCGGCGATGGGGTCGATATATTTGAAATACAAATTCATGAACTATTCATAATTGCGTTCCCGAACAAAAATATTCTCGCCGTTGTTGCCGCGGTTGTGGATGTGGTAATAGGTGTCGTAGAGCAATGGGGGCGGGCTTGTCGGCTTGTCATTTAGGCCCTAAGGTTTCCGTTAATTTACAGACTCTAAAGGTCTCTTGCCGAGATTTGCAGCGAAACAAACCTTATCGATACCCTCGATTTGCAAGCCTTCACGATTGTTAAGACCTTTAGGGTCTCTTGCAATCAAGAGCGGCTTGACTCTGACGTCAAGCCGTTTGATTTTGATGCTTTCGGGTGAAATCCTGGTTATTTTACCGGCGCCATAAATTGGAAGTAGCCAAACCCAAGTGTCAAAAAAACATAGATCACAACTGCAGACCAGCCGGCAGCATTCATCACGCCGCTGAGCGTTCCCATCAGGGCGACGATGACGCCGACGGCATTTCCAATCAGGTTTCCCGTAATAAGGGGACCCACAATTACACCCGTGAGATCTTTGGCCAGCCAGGTGACCACGCCCAGCACCAGCAGTTCAACGCCGAAGAAGCGCGAGAGCAGTATCTCAGAATCGCTGCCTGCAAAGCCATACGTTGAGTTCATAATCGCCGGGATCAGGATCAGCCCTGCGGCATAGCCGAGGGCCAGCAGCGCTGCAATGGTGAGAAATGTGCGACGGTTCATGAGATTCTCCTTTTCTGAAATTGTTCATTCTCCCCTTTATCATTTTACAACCCCGCTCTGGGAGGAGTGGTTCGGAACACTGACCAGGACAGTATGTCTCTAGCGTTGCTCATCTTGTTTCCTACTTACAAAAGAGCGGGCAACTCCGGCATTGAAAATCTAACTGTCGTAGATCCAATCTAGAGGCTCTACGCTGGTCGTGAGTCTTCGCGCAGCACCCCGACCAGAATTGTGACCGCAGATCTCCCGCACCAGGATCTTGGAGACCTTCGGTCTATTAGCGGCTCGGTCAAAAACCTTCGCCGAGCAAGTTGATCGATACTCGTTTCTCTGCAACTGCCTTAGCTGTGCATGTCCTGTTTCAGGATCGTATTGAGATAGTCCAAAAACGGTTTCATGGCTTTGAAGACCTTGATCGTATGGGTGCCGAATGCAGGCGATAGCACTGTCTCATCAGTTAAACGATGAACGACTACCACTTGTTTGAAGCGCAGCATTTCAATTTCCGGATGCTCGCGTGAATAGCCTTGAGGCACAGTTTTTACCTTTTCACCGTCCAGGGTTCCAAAATATTTCTTGAATTCTTTATCCTGGACAATAGCCTTGAACGGACCCGCATCCTGGTCGATAGCTTTGCGGAATTTGGCAAGCTGTTCCGGGCTCGGCAAATATAACCCTCCGGCGATCATGGTTTCATCCTGGGGCTGAAGATGAAGGTGGTAGCCCAAGGCTGGATGACTTTTTGCCACCGGGCGCAAGGGTGGCGCCCATATTTGTTTTATAGGGAGATTTGTCCTTCGAGAAGCGGGTGTCGCGATAGATCCGCATGACACAGTCTTTCGCAGTGATGCCTCCGAGGTCTTCAATCTCTCCATACTCATGGATCAACTGGTCTACAAAGCTCTCGAAGCGCTCCCTGGCAAGCTCATAAGCTGCGCGATTCTCTTCGAACCAGGGTTT
>JBGPNQ010000036.1:0-23725 GCA_041487615.1 Anaerolineae bacterium | reverse complement strand
GATCCGGTGGAATTCCGCCGGAAGAACTTTATTCCTGCTGGAGAATTTCCATATCAAACACCGGTTGCCCTGCAATATGACAGTGGCAACTATGCCGGCGTGATGGATAAAGCTCTGGAGCTTTCTGGTTATTCCGCCCTGCGCACCGCTCAAGCCGCAGCACGCAAACAAGGCCGGCTGGTGGGCATCGGCATCGGCGCGTGCATTGAAGCCAGCGGCCCGGTGCCATCCAAAGTGGCTGGCGCACTGGGCGGCGTCACCGGCTTCTGGGAAAGTGGAGGCTTGCGCGTTCATGCCACCGGCAAGGTGACAGCGCTGACCGGATCGCACGCACATGGTCAGGGTCATGAAACAACCTTTGCACAGATCGTTGCCGATGAACTGGGCATTAGCATTGACGATGTCGATATCGTGCATGGCGATACGGCGGTAATTACGAACGGCATGGGCACGTATGGAAGCCGCAGCGTTTCGGTCGGCGGGAGCGCGCTGGTCCGTTCTGCTGAAAAGGTGCGCGCAAAGATGATGAAGATTGCTGCTCATCAACTCGAAGCGCCGTTGGAGGAAATGGTCTACGACAAGGAGCAGGGGAAGGTATATGTCAAAGGCGTGCCTAGCAAAGCGAAAGCTTTTGGCGAGCTTGCCTTTGCGGCTTATACCGCGCATAATCTCCCCGAGGGTTTGGAGCCAGGCATGGAAGAAGATAGCTACTACGACCCCGCGAATTTCACATATCCCAATAGCGTGCATATCGCGCAAGTGGAAGTGGATCGTGATACCGGTGAGGTGACAATCCAGAAATATGTGGCAGTGGATGATGTTGGCAAAGTCATCAACCCGCAAATCGTCGAAGGGCAGGTTTCGGGAGGAATCGCTCAAGGCGTTGGACAAGCATTGTGGGAGCACGGTATATACGATGAGAACGGTCAACTGATCACATCCAACCTTCTGGAGTATGCCATGCCGCATGCCCATCATTTCCCGCCTCTGGAAACCGGTCGGACTGAAACGCCCTCGCCGCACAATCCGCTCGGCGTGAAAGGTGTCGGCGAGATGGGTACCATCGCCTCAACACCTACGATTGTGAATGCGGTTATGGATGCGTTAGCTCCGCTGGGCGTCAGACATTTGGACATGCCGCTCACCCCTGAAAAGGTCTGGCGCGCCATCCAATCGGCCAAATAAAAGAGGAGGCTTATCATGTATTCTTCCGATGTAGATTACTATCGCGCGACCTCGGTAGCTGATGCCGTCAGCATGTTGAAAAAGAATAAGGGCGCTAAAGTACTGGCCGGTGGACATAGCCTGATCCCATCCATGAAATTGCGTGTGGCAAATCCCACTATGCTTGTGGATATCGGTCGCATCAAAGGACTCTCTGGCATCAAGGCTGGCAAAAAGGAAGTGAAGATCGGCGCGCTGACCACACATGCAACCGTCGCCGCTTCATCCGATCTCAAAACTGCCTGCCCGATATTGGCAGAAGCGGCGGCTGTGATCGCGGATCCGCAAGTCCGCAACCGCGGCACGATCGGCGGCAGCCTCGCCAATTCCGACCCCGCCGCGGACTATCCCACACTGATGATCGCGTTGAATGCGACCATTACTGTCACCGGCTCCAAAGGGACACGTGATATCGAGGCTGCCAAATTCTTCAAGGATCTGTTCACGACTGCTCTCAAAAGCGATGAAATCGTGACATCCGTTTCTGTTCCAGCGTATGGCAATATGCCCGGCATGGGCGGTGCGTATCTCAAGCATCGTCATCCGGCCTCCAGTTATGCGGTGGTGGGAGTCGCTGCGATGTTGGGCGTGGAGAAAGGCATGATCACGCGTGCTGTCGTTGTGGTCGGTGGCATCACTGCCAACCCGATGCACGCCAAAGCCGTTGAAGACGCGTTGATGGGCATGGAACCCACGCAAGCGAACATCGCCGCCGCCGCTGACATGATGGACATCGAAGCAACCATGGGTGACTCGTATGCGTCATCTGAATATCGCGCCCATCTGGCGAAAGTGATGGCAAAGCGCGCGTTAATGTTGGCTGCGCAGCGCGCTGGAGGATGAGATTCTTGCTTGTCATTCTGAGCCGCGAAGCGGCGAAGAATCTTTGACACTGTTATCGAGACCCTTCGCTGTTGCTCACATCGTCCCGGTGTCTTTCGGGAGGGTGACATGCCCGAATCAGCTTATACTTATAGGGAGGCCTCCGAGTTGCCTTGGAGGTCTCCTGTTATTGGAAAGAGTCCATCGACCACCGTAGAACCCTGCTGGGCGGTGAGACCTATCAGGACAAGCAATGATGGTAAAAAAATACACAGAAGATAATCTAAAAAAAGCATCTGACCACCTTTTTTATGAAATCTGGATGATGAGTCGCCTGGTCTCGATCTTAGAGGGGCAGACTAATCCGCAACCTGCATCGACACTCACATCACATACTCATGCTCCAGAAACAAAACTTCTTTTTAGAAGCACAGGAATTATTAGGACTTCTCAAAGCGGCGCCGACGACGACGTTCTACGTGTAACAAATAATCCACTTATTGAGGCGTTTGGCATACATATACGAGCATTGCTCGATTTCTTTTACACGAAGGGGCGGGATGATGACGTAGTCGCTGTGCATTTCTTTTCATCGCCAAGTGTATGGGAAAACGCAAGACCACCTAAAGGCAAAGAAGATTTGAAAAAGATCAAGGATAGGGTTAATAAAGAAATAGCACATCTGACCTATGCCCGCCAAAAGGCGAGATCAAAGTTATGGCTCTTCAGGGAAATTCAAAATGACCTGGATAAAATTATTGAGGCGTTTTTGAGTCTTGTTCCGAAGAACCTTTTAGGAGATCGATGGGAATAGAAATCATCATCCAGCATAGGGTCTAGACGGCTGAGACTGCTGCTCAGCACATGCGACGTGTTCAAGAATTTTGTAACTTTTACAAAGAGGCTGCCTTGGAATTCACTTCAATCGACTCACTTCAATCCGCCCTGCGCGAACGCAACTACATTGCCGAACATGGGCTGGCAACATCGCTATATCTTACGTTGAAATTAAATCGTCCTTTATTTCTTGAAGGGGAGGCTGGGGTCGGTAAGACCGAAGTGGCCAAAGTGATCGCGTCCCTACTTGGCACGGACCTGATTCGACTTCAATGCTATGAAGGCCTGGATGTCCACCACGCGGTCTATGAATGGAATTACACGCGGCAGATGATGCACATCCGCTTTTTGGAGGCCAGTGGCGAAAAAGCAAACGAGGCGGAATTGTTCGGTCCGGAATTTTTGTTGCGCCGTCCACTTTTGCAGGCGATTGAACAATCGAAGGTGAAGCCGCCCGTCTTATTGATTGATGAACTTGACCGCAGCGATGAGGAGTTTGAAGCCTTTTTGCTTGAAATTCTTTCCGATTTTCAAATTACGATCCCTGAGATCGGGACAATCACAACACCGAATCCGCCGGTTGTTGTGATTACATCCAATCGCACGCGGGAAGTCCATGATGCACTCAAACGTCGCTGTCTTTATTATTGGATCGATTATCCCTCCTTCGAAAAAGAGATTGAAATCGTACAGGCACGTCTGCCTCATGCTCCGGAAAAACTCGCCCGGCAGGTCACCAGCTTCATTCAAAAATTACGTGAAATGGATTTATACAAACTGCCCGGCGTCGCTGAAACGTTGGATTGGACAACCGCCCTCGTGGCATTGGATCAGAAAGCCCTCGATCCGGTCATCGTTGATGAAACGCTGGGGGCGGTGTTGAAGTATCAGGACGACGTGGAAAAGATCAAGGGTGAACAGACGCGAGTCATCCTGGATCGTATCAAGGCAGAGACGGCTTGAGCGGTCGCCTCCTGCATAATCTTCTGCTCTTTGGGCGCGTTCTGCGTGGGTTGGGCCTGGATGTGAATCCGGGTCGCATGATGGATCTGGTCAGCGCACTCGATTATATTGAGATTGGGAATAAAGCGGATTTCTTTTACGCGGCACGCACA
Organism: Anaerolineae bacterium; assembly: GCA_041487615.1. Taxonomy (GTDB): domain Bacteria; phylum Chloroflexota; class Anaerolineae; order Anaerolineales; family Villigracilaceae; genus Defluviilinea. Next base: position 19,727 of record JBGPNQ010000036.1, on the reverse strand, counting down.
CTGCTCGTCCATGAGCGCGAAGATTTGGAACTGTTTGATGAAGCGTTTGAGCTGTTCTGGCGTAAGCCCGCCGAAAGTTGGGGCGTGGAATGGCAAGGGTTGTCGCGGCGCAGGAAGTCAAATAAACCGATTGTCATGCCTCCGCCATTGAAAGATGAACCGCCTCCGGCGGAAAACAATACGGATTCCAATTCGAAAGAGCCGATGACCGTTATCGAAGTCACGCGTACGTACAGTGACCGCGAAGTGCTGCGTCATAAGGATTTCGCACAGATGAGCGCCGAGGAGTCTGATGCCGTCAATGAAATGATGGCGCATCTTCAGTGGAAGATCAGTGAACGCCGCACGCGCAGGCGGCGGCCAGGCAAAGGTGAAATGCTCGATTTACGTCGCACATTACGCCGAAGTCTGCGCGCTGGCGGAGAGATATTCCACTGGTCTTATCGTGAGCCTAAGTTGAAACCTCGTCCGTTGGTGATCATTGCCGATATCAGCGGATCGATGGAACGATATACGCGCGTTCTGCTGCATTTCATTTATGGGATGAAAGCCGCACTGACTCAGCCCGTGGAGGCGTTTGTCTTCAGCACGCGTCTGACCCGCATCACGCGCCCGCTTCAAATCCGTGACCTGGACTTGGCTCTCAAAAATGTTGGCGAACTCGTCGACGATTGGGCGGGCGGAACGCGCATCGGCGAGTCATTGAAATATTTCAACTTCGAGTGGGGGCGGAGGATGCTTGGTCGCGGCGCGGTGGTCCTGATCATCAGTGACGGCTGGGATCGCGGCGACGTGGAGCTCCTTGATCGCGAGATGGCACGTTTGAAACGCAACTGTCACCGCATCATATGGTTGAATCCACTACTCGGCGCAGCGGACTACGAACCGCTCACACGCGGAATCCAGGCTGCCCTGCCACACATCGACAATTTTTTGCCGGTGCATAATCTGGCTAGCCTGGAGGATTTGGCTGACCGCCTGGCTGAACTGGATCGGCGGTAACAATCCTTCGTGCCCCTTTGTGACCCGTTGTGGTCTGAATGAATGGAGATAATCATGCGCGATATCCTATCTGAACTTGATCGCTGGCGCGCGGACGATAACCAATCCATCGCGCTTGCGACGGTCATCCAAACATGGGGATCGTCGCCGCGACGTGCAGGCGCCAAGATGGCGCTCACTCCCGATGGAAAAATTACCGGCTCCGTCAGCGGCGGATGTGTGGAAGGCGCGGTCTTCGATACAGGAGTTGAAGTCTTGAAATCAAATCATCCGCAACTCTTGCACTTTGGCGTGGCAGACGAAACCGCCTGGGACGTTGGTCTCGCTTGTGGTGGAAGTATTGACATCTTTGTGAAACCGCTTGATACCGAATTCTTCAAGGCTCTACGTTCTGTGCTGCTGGATGAACAACCGGCCGTGCTTGTCACCGTGGTGCGTGGTGCTGATGAAATAGTGGGTCGCGAGATGTTGGTACGCGAGGATGGGACCATCAGCGGAACGATCAATGATGAATTGAACGAGCAGGTGTTGAAGTTGGCAGGAGAAGCACTGGCGCATGGCGAATCTCGCCGCGCCATGCTAAATGAGAATGTGGAAGTCTTCATGGAGGTGATGCTGCCTCCACCAACGCTGATTGCAGTCGGAGGCGTCCACATTACAATCGCACTGATGACGCTGGCAAAGGCCCTCGGTTATCGGACAATCGTCATTGATCCTCGCAGTGCTTTTGGTAACGAGGAAAGATTTCCAAACGTGGATCAATTGATTCAAAAATGGCCCCAGGACGCGTTTCAGCAAATTCCCCTTACGCGATCGACCGCCGTTGCCATGTTGACGCATGATCCCAAACTGGATGATCCGGCCTTGAAGATTGCATTGCCGAGCAACGCTTTTTATGTCGGTGCGCTCGGAAGTCAAACCACACAATCCAAACGCCGCCAGCGACTACTGAACGAAGGACTCACCGAGGAACAGTTGAATCGTCTGCACGGACCAATTGGACTGAAAATTGGCGCAGGAACTCCCGAGGAAATCGCCATGTCTATTATGGCTGAGATCGTGCTGGCTCGGAGCGGTAAAACAAAGAGAGTGGATGCAAATCGAGGACCCGAAACTGGATATTCCATCCAGGATGCTATTACACTAAACGAGTAGGTATTCCAATGGAACTGCGATGTGACACATATACGGTAATCCAGGAAGGAGCCAGGCATGAGTTCGAAAAAAGTTGTCTTTGTTCACGGCTTGTATATGACCCCCTTATGTTGGGAGGATTGGGTCAAGCGATTTGAGGCGAAAGGATATTCCTGTCTCGCACCAGCGTATCCGGGAAGAGACAAATCGGAGAAGGAACTCCAAACCCCAGACGCCTCGCTGGGAAAATTGACCCTCAGCAATATCGTGGATCATCTTGCGACGAAAATCAAAGCGCTGGATGAAAAACCGGCCCTCATCGGACATTCGATGGGCGCGCTGATCACCCAGCTTTTGCTCGCTCGTGGACTTGCCTCCTCTGCCATCGCAATCGATTCTGCTCCCCCGACCGGAGTCCTCACGACAACCTTTTCTTTTCTCAAAGCCAACTGGGGACACATTACTCCATTTGTGAATCAGGACTCGCCGGTGGTCATGACCTTTGACCGATTCCAATATGCCTTCGTCAACGACATGCCGTTGGCTGAACAACAGGCGGCATTTGAAAGATATGTGGTTCCCGAATCGCGACGTATTCCAAGCGAATCACTTCTATCAGCAAGAATTGATTTTAGCAAGCAGCATGCGCCACTGCTCATGATCGCGGGTGGAAACGATCACATCATCCCACCCGGACTGAACAAAACCAATTATCAAAGATACGAAGCCGGCACATCCGTCACGGACTTCAAGGAATTCCCCGGCCGCAATCATTTTACCCTGGGGCAAAAAGGGTGGGAGGAAGTGGCGGACTATTGCATGGAGTGGTTGGCCCGGCAGGCGATGTAAATCGTTGTAAGTGATCTCATTACAGAGGGCCGCATAATTAACCAAACCTGGAACTGGAGCTTTAGCCTGCATGATCATTCGAAAGTTTAGTTACGCATGTTATGCGTGAGACAAGCGGCAATAAGCTGTCAAATCACTATTTTGATTGAAAAGTTTGAGGAGAATAAGATGGCGACAGATACACCAAAACGACCGCGAGCATTGGTAACAGGCGCATCCTCTGGAATTGGGGCTGCTTTCGCCGAACGCCTTGCACGGGATGGTTATGACCTGATCATCGTAGCTCGCCGCCGCGATCGGCTGGATCATCTCGCTGAACAATTGCATGGAAAATACTCGGCGCATATTGAAGTGTTGACGGCTAATTTGAGTCAGCCGGATGAATTACGGACGGTGGAAAAACGGATCACTGAAGATTCTTCCCTGGAGCTGCTTGTCAACAACGCCGGTTTCGGAGGCTACATGTCCTTTATCGAACTCAATCCTGATAAGGCGACTGAATTAATCAATTTGAAAGTGCTGGCGGTGACACGTCTGACGCGGGCCGCGCTCCCAGGCATGCTGGCGCGGGCTCATGGTTCAATTGTCAATGTCTCGTCACGGCTCGCGTTTAGCCGATCGCTGGGATCGTCCCAGTTACCCAAGCGTGCCACGTACGCAGGGGCAAATTCTTTTATCATCACTTTTACGCAACTTCTTCAAAGCGAATTGGAGGGAACGGGTGTGCAGGTACAGGCACTTTGTCCAGGCGTTGTGCAAACTGAATTTCATGAGCAGGCGGGAATTGATCCCAACAGATATCCTGCCGCGATTGTGATGAAGCCTGAGGATGTTGTCCAGGCTTCATTGATGGGGCTTAAGTTGGGCGAAGCCATCTGTATCCCAGTCATGGAGGATCCCAGCTTGTTGGCACAAATTCAGGAAAGTGAGAAGAAATTCTTTGAACAGACTCGGAGTGGTAATCTGGCTGAACGCTACAGATCATAGGAATGGAGAGCGGCTGCTAGGCCGTTCCGGCCTCACCGCCTGCCAGGTACTCTGCTGCCTAACAAGGAAGGGCGTATGGCACCATCGAAGCTGTTCGCTTCCAATTCCCATCGAAAATAAATTTTGTATTACCCATTTGGGTAGTCTTTCAAAATCGAATGCCAAAACTATTGACACATCTTGCTTTTCGAGTAAAATACCGCCCAATATGTATTACCCGTTTGCATTGCCGCGTACCCGTCGTCCGAAGCCTGCTTCTCACCGAGAAGGTCGGGTTCCTTTTGTTTGGATGATGGAATAACAGACGCAACAGTGCGTAAACGCACATAAGTCCACGCAAACAGCCTGCCTTCCCGGCGGGCTGTTTTATTTTGCCCTCACCCTAACCCTCCTGCGGAACACTTCGCGGTCTTCCGGCGGGAGAGGGAATAAATAAACAAGGAGTAAAAAATGAGTCCGAAATCAAAACCGCAAGTGAGGAAAGTTGTACTAGCCTATTCGGGTGGGCTGGATACATCCGTGATTGTGCCGTGGTTGAAGGAAAACTACAGTTGTGATGTGGTCTGCTTTTGCGCGGACGTGGGGCAGGGCGACGAAGATCTGGCGGGACTGGAGCAGAAGGCCCTCAAGAGCGGCGCGAGTCAATTTGTGTTACATGATATGAAAGAAGAGTTCGCCAGTGAGTATCTCTTTCCCATGCTCAAGATGGGGGCGGTCTATGAACACAAGTATTTATTGGGTACATCGGTTGCCCGTCCTCTAATTGCAAAACATCTCGTCGATGTTGCGCACGAAACCGGTGCGGATGCGGTTGCTCATGGCGCGACCGGCAAAGGCAACGACCAGGTCCGTTTTGAGCTCACCGTCATGGCGCTCGACCCGCGCCTCAAGATCATTGCTCCGTGGCGCGAATGGGATATCCGCTCACGCGAAGATGCAATTGCTTTCGCTGCAAAACACAACGTACCTGTAACCGCGACCATCAAGTCCATTTACTCGCGCGACTCGAATCTCTGGCATCTCTCGCACGAAGGCGGTTTGCTCGAAGACCCATGGAATGAACCGGAAGAAGTGATGTATCAAATTTCCACGTCCCCTGAGAACGCGCCTGAACAGGCTGAGCATGTCGAGATCGAATTTGAGAGCGGTAACCCTGTCGCAGTCAACGGTGAAAAACTTTCGCCTGCAAAAATTATCGAGACGCTCAATGCCATCGGTGGCACGCATGGCATTGGGCGCGTTGATCTTGTTGAGAATCGTCTCGTTGGTATGAAGTCACATGGCGTATACGAGACCCCCGGTGGCACGATTCTCCTCTTTGCTCATCGCGAACTTGAGTCGCTTGTGATTGACCGCGAGACCATGCACTTCAAGGAAATGGTCGCAGTGAAATATGCAGAGATTGCCTACAATGGTCTCTGGTTCACACCTCTGCGCGAAGCCATTGACGCGTTCGTTAACGCCACGCAGGGACCTGTCACTGGCACCGTGCGCCTGAAACTCTACAAGGGCAACATCATCGTCGCGGGTCGCAAGTCGCCGTTCAGCCTTTATCGCGAAGACTTCGCCACCTTTGGTCAGGAGGATGTCTACGATCAGAGTCATGCCGAGGGTTTTATCCGCCTCTTCGGTTTGAGTCTCAAGGTCCGCGCGCTCAACGGTTTGCCGGTTTCGGGCCTCGATATGCCCAAGCCTGATTACTCCCGTTTCAAGCGAGATTAATTTGGTAGGGGCACAGCGAGTCGGTTTACGACTTTGTCATCGAACGGTTTCGCTGCGCCCCTACACGGATTGGAGAACAATTATGACCCTCTGGGGCGGACGCTTTTCTCAAAAACTCGACGCACTTGCTTTCGATCTCAACGCATCCATTCCCACCGATAAACGCATGGCGATTCAGGATGTGGATGGGAGTCTCGCCTGGGCAGATGCAATTCATCAAGCGGGCATTCTTTCGGATAAAGAGCACGCCTCCATCGCCCTTGGGCTGGCTACCGTCCGAGAGGAATTTTCCTCGGGACGATTTTCCTTCGTGCCCTCCGACGAAGATATCCACACGGCAATCGAGCGCCGCCTCACTGAGTTGGTTGGCGAGGTTGCAGGCAAGCTGCACACGGGACGCAGCCGCAATGACCAGGTTGCCACGGATTTTCGTTCATGGATATTGCAGGCGATTCCCGAGTTGGATTCTGCTCTTAAAAATTTGCAATTCGTAATGGTTGAGCGAGCCGAAGCCGCGGGCGAAACCATCATGCCGGGCTATACCCATCTGCAGCGCGCCCAACCGATTCTGCTCGCGCACTGGTGGTTGAGTCATTATTGGCCACTACAACGTGACCACTCACGACTAAACGATTTGAATGCGCGTGTTTCTGTGTTGCCATTAGGTTCTGGTGCCTTGGCTGGCGTCCCTTTCGATATTGACCGTGTTGCCCTGGCTGAGTCACTTGGTTTTGCAGGAGTTTCTCAGAATAGCCTGGATGCCGTCTCTGATAGAGATTTCGCCGCCGAGTACTTATTCTGCGCAACGATGATAGGCGTCCACTTGAGCAAACTTGCCGAGCAAATTGTATTATTCACCAGCGCCGAATTCGGATTCTTTGAGCTCTCCGATGCCTTCTCAACGGGCTCGAGTCTTATGCCACAGAAGAAGAATCCGGATGTCTTTGAATTATCCCGCGGCAAGGCTGGCACGTTGCTGGGCCTGCTCACGGGATTGGTTGCAGCGCTCAAAGGATTGCCATCTACATACGATAAGGATTTGCAGGAAGATAAAGCCCCGGTCTTTCAGGCAACTGATACATTGCTTGCGATTCTGCCTGTCATCGGTGGTGCGTTGAAAACGATTACAGTGAAACCTGAACGAATGCGGAGTGCAATCGACTCAACGATGATGGCGACTGATTTGGCAGATTATCTGGTGCAGAAAGGCGTTCCGTTCCGCAAGGCGCATGAGATGGCCGGAAAAGCTGTCCGTGCGGCGGGAGAAGGAAAGCTCAGTTTGGAGGACATGTCGCTCGAAGCGTATCAGGAGATCGGTCCGTTTGAAGCTGATGTGTATCAAGTCTTCGACCCGCTGAAATCCGTCGAAAAGAGAAATGCGATTGGCGGCACGAGTCTCCAATCCGTAAAAAAACAAATCACGAAGTGTCGCGAAAATCTTCAAACTTGAAATAGAAATCCAAATTGCAATCTATTTCATAAGTTTGGTGAGTAAAAAAACGAGCGGCAAGAAAATCGAAGGAGTATAAAAATGTCTACTGTTACCTGCCCTGAATGTGAGGCCCAAATTGAGTTGGAAGCTGGCACCGAAGTCGGTGAGATTATCGTGTGTTCCGATTGCGGCGTGGATCTGGAAGTGACCGCGCTTGAGCCTGCGGCGGTGCAACTCGCACCCATGGAACAGGAAGATTGGGGGGAATAGATGATGGACAATGGATTACAGACCCTGCTTAATGGAATGGTCTATAGTCCATCGTCTATGGTCCTACGGAGTAAATATGCAACGACGACTCAAGATTGGCGTTTTGTATTCGCGCGTCCGCGTCGAAGAGAAGTGGATCTTCGGCGCAATGGAAAAGCGCGGCATCGATTATGACCGGCTGGATGACCGCGCCATCCATTTCGATCTGAACGACCCAAAGCCGTGGCAGCAATATGACGCGGTACTGGAGCGTAGCATCAGCTACAACAGCGGGCTGTACGCGTTGCGTTTGCTGAATGCGTTTGGAGTGGCAACCGTGAATACCGCATCTGTGGCGGAGATCTGCGGCGACAAGTTGATGACGAGCGCGGTGTTGGCGCGAGATGGGGTCCCACAGCCGCACAATATGACAGCGTTCACACCGGAAGCTGCTTTGGAAGCGATTGAAGCGTTTGGCTATCCTGTAGTGTTGAAGCCGGTGGTTGGTTCTTGGGGACGTCTGTTGGCGAAGGTCAATGACCGCGATGCGGCAGAGGCGGTGCTGGAGCATAAATCCACGCTGGGGTCGGCACAGCATTCTGTGTTTTATATTCAGGAATACATCGATAAACCTGGACGTGATATCCGCGCGATCGTGATTGGTGAGCACGTGTTGACGGCGATGTACCGCAAATCTGAGCATTGGATCACGAACACGGCACGCGGTGGTGAGGGGGAGTTGTGTCCCATTACGCCTGAGATCGAAGAGTTGTGTCTGCGCGCCGCGAAATCTGTCGGCGGCGGTGTGCTGGCGGTGGACCTGGTTGAACATCCTGAAAAAGGATTGGTCGTCAATGAGATCAATCACACGATGGAATTCCATACGATGCAACCTGTCAGCGGGATCGATATTGCAGGAGAGATCGTGGAGTATGTGATGCAGGCAGCAAGGATAAAGGCTGAAGTATGAAGGATGAAATCAAAGTGAAAGTTTCGATTATCGGCGGTTCGGGTTATGGCGGTGGCGAGTTGTTGCGCCTTTTGCTAAACCATCCGAATGTTGAAATTAAGCGGGTGACATCACGTTCGCATTTGGGCGAGTATGTGTATCAAGTCCATCCGAATCTGCGCAGGCGGACGCAATTGAAGTTCAGCGATCCTGCCGCGCTTGAGCCTGTTGATATTCTTTTCCTTGCCCAGCCGCATGGACAGGCGCAACATCATATCGAAGAGTACGCCAGGCTGGCGTCGAAGATTATCGATTTGGCAGCAGACTTTCGTTTGCGGGATGCCGCGATATATGAACAATGGTACGGTGAGAAACATGCCGCGCCCGAATGGTTGAGCAAATTCGTGTATGGTTTGCCTGAACTTCATCGCTCTGAGATAGCGACAGCAAATTATGTCAGTGGGGTGGGATGCAATGCCACAGCGAGCAATCTTGCGCTGTTGCCCCTGGTCAAAGAGGATTTGTTGGATTTATCTTCCCCAATTTATATCGAAATCAAGGTGGGTTCATCAGAGGGCGGTGCAGAAGGAAATTCTGGTTCGCTGCATGCGGAACGCGCCAATGTGATTCGAACGTTTTCCGCATTTGGACATCGTCATACGGCAGAAGTGATCCAGGAAATGGGCGTCAAAGACGTCTCACTCACGATGACCGCCGTAGATTTGGTCCGCGGTGTGCTGGCAACCGCGCATGCCAAAGTCAAACAAGGCGTGGCGACAAAAGATCTCTGGAAGGCCTATCGCACTGTGTCGAATGAAAACCCGTTCGTGCGAGTGGTCAGGGAACAGCGTGGAATCTATCGCGTTCCCGAGCCCAAGATTCTGGCCGGCTCGAATTATGCAGATCTTGGCTTTGAACTGGATGAGAGCAATGGTCATATCGTGTCCATGTGCGCGATCGACAATCTCATGAAAGGTGCCTCGGGGTCCGCAGTACAGTGCATGAATTTGATGATGGGCTGGGATGAAACTCTTGGGTTGGAGTTCGCGGGGTTGCACCCGATATAGAATGATAAATGCGGAATTCAGAATGAAGAATTAAATTCATCATTCATTATTCTGACTTCTTCATTTGTTTCGGAGAATTTATGGCTGAAGCAATTACTGTAGTGAAACTCGGCGGCACGGAAGGTGTTGATTTCACAGCAATCTGCACCGATGCTGCTGAGTTGTTGAAACAGGGCAAACAGTTAGTCTTTGTGCACGGCGGTTCTGCCGAAGCAAACTCACTGGGCGAATTAGTAGGCGCGCCGCCGAAGATGATCACTTCACCTTCGGGATATACGTCGCGGTATACAGACCGAAAGACTCTTGAAATTTTTTTAATGGCGGTGAATGGCAAGGTCAATTCATTGTTGACAGAGCAGTTACAAATGCTGGGAATTAATGCATTTGGTTTATCGGGTTTAGATGGTAAACTGATACAAGCCACCCGCAAGGATTCCATTCAGAGCATCGAAAACGGCAAGCGGAAAATTATCCGCGACGACTACACGGGGAAAATCGAATCGGTAAATCATGAATTGTTGATCATGTTAATGAATGCTGGTTATCTGCCTGTGATTGCGCCTGTGGCCATCAGTGAAAAAGGGGAGGCGCTCAACGTGGATGCAGATCGTGCGGCGGCAATGGTAGCGGCTGCTCTGAAGGCGGAGACGTTGATTCTCTTAACAGCAGTGCCGGGCTTGATGAGGAATTTCCCGGATGAGTCGACGCTCATCCGGCAGTTGCCGCAGAGTCAACTTGCGGCGGCGAGTGCAGCGGCGCAAGGTCGAATGAAGAAGAAAGTGCTGGGCGCGGAGGAAGCGCTCAGAGGCGGCGTGAGTCGCGTCGTCATCGCCGATGGGCGAATTCAAAATCCAATTACAAATGCTTTGGAAGGAAATGGAACGGTAATTCAATGAACGCACAAGAGATTATTGATATTGAAACCAAACATTCTTCAGGGACATATGCCAAACAGCCGCTCGTAATCGTGCGCGGGCAAGGCGCGTCGTTGTTTGATGCGGATGGTAACGCATATTTGGATTGTTCAGCCGGACATGGTGTTGCCAATCTCGGTCATGCCAATCCGAAAGTTGCTGAGGCGATCTATCAGCAGGCCTCCACGCTGATAACTTTGTTTGAGTCGTTTCCCAACGATAAACGTGCTGAGCTGATGAGCAAAATTACGTCGTTGGTAGATGGACTCGATCGAGTCTTTCTCTGCAATTCGGGGACGGAGTCAGTGGAAGCCGCTTTCAAGTTTGCGCGCATCTCAACGGGGCGAAAAAATATAGTTGCGGCGATGCGGGCATTTCATGGACGAACATATGGCTCGCTCTCCGCGACTTTCAACAAAAAATATCGTGAGGGGTTTGAACCGCTAGTGCCCGGGTTCAGTCATGTGGCTTATAACAATATCGAAGCATTGGCTCAAGCTGTGAATCAAGAAACCGCTGCGGTGATTTTCGAAGTTGTTCAAGGCGAAGGTGGAGTGTATCCGGCGAGTGCGGAATATATCCAGGCTGCGCGCCGGTTTTGTGACGAGCACGGAGCGTTGTTGATCGTGGATGAAATTCAAACGGGGTTTGGGCGCACAGGCAAAATGTTTGCGATCCAGCATTTTGGAGTCATCCCTGATATGTTGACATGTGCAAAATCACTGGCAGGTGGCGTGCCGATGGGCGCTGTGTTGATCGGACATACCGTTAAGAATCTGACTCCGGGAGTCCATGGCTCGACGTTCGGTGGGAATCCGCTGGCCTGCGCGGCGGCAGTCGCGGCGCTGGGCGTGATGGAGGAGGAAGATCTGCCGCGTCAGGCATTGGTCAAGGGCGCCTATTTGATGGATAAATTGAGGAGAATTGATTCACCTAATATCCGTGAAGTGCGTGGGATGGGGTTGATGATCGGGATTGAATTGAAGCAGAAGGTCGCACCGTATATCAAAGAATTGCAGGAGAAAAAGATCATCGCGCTGAATGCAGGGATGACAGTGATTCGTTTACTGCCGCCCCTGGTGATTTCGTATGCGCAGATCGATCATTTAGTGGAAGTATTGACAGAAGTATTGGTGGCGGAATTGGTGTCGGTGGAAGCATAGTAGATGAGCAATTTCGATACGCTAATTGGTTTGGTCTCTCAATATAGTCCATCTGGACAGGAACGCGGCGCGGTGGAGTGGCTTGTAACACGGATGAAATCATTGGGTTATGACAACGCGTTTATGGACGAAGCTGGGAATGCAGTTGGTGTGATGGGACAAGGACCGAAGCAGGTTGTTTTGTTGGGGCATATTGATACAGTGCCCGGAGAGATCCAGGTAAGGTGGGATGGCATCCCGCCCCACGACGATTTGTACGGTCGCGGTTCGGCGGATGCGAAGGGTCCACTGGCGTGTTTTGTGGATGCGGTGGCGCAGGCTGGCGCAAAAGATGGCTGGCAGTTTGTTGTGGTTGGTGCGGTGGAGGAGGAACGCGACTCGGAAGGTGCACGGTTTGTCGTCAATCAATACAAGCCGGACTTTGCCATTATCGGTGAACCAAATCAATGGGAACGTGTCGCGCTTGGATACAAAGGCAGTGCCTGGGCGAATGTGACTGCGAGGAGGGCGCAGGCACACACCGCGAGTGGGGAGGAGACCGCGCCAGAAGCGGCAGTGGATGCGTGGTTGAAGATCAAGGTGTATGTCGATTCGTTTAACGACGATAAACAAAAGTTATTTCACGAATTATTGTTGACGTTGCGCACCATGGAATCGGATTCCAATGAATTTGAACAGTGGGCCCGGTTGAAGGTGGGAGTCCGCTTGCCGGTGGAGGTTTCGCCGGATGATTGGTATGGGAAACTGAAAGAGATCGTCGGTGATGCGGAAGTGGAACGGATCGGATTCGCCGTCCCAGCGTGGGGATGTGAGAAAAACACACAGCTGGTACGAGCTTTCTTAAGCGGTATCAGGTCACAGCTTGGAGAGCCGCGTTTCGTCTATAAAACGGGAACAGCTGACTTGAACATCGTCGCGCCAGTGTGGAAATGCCCCGCGGTCGTTTATGGTCCCGGAGATTCGGCGCTTGATCACACCCCAAATGAACATATTTCCCTGGAAGATTATTCAAAAGCCGTGAGCGTTGTGTGTTCTGTGTTATGCAGTCTGTAGCGAGGACTTATCCAGGAGCTAACTACTTCTAGCGGATCCTGGAAAGACAAATACGCGAACACCCAGTGCGCAAACGTGCCGGCCCTTGACTTCTGTGACCGTTATATGTAAAATGTTATCGTTCCCGTTATCGATAACGGGAACGATAACATCTACATGCGGTCAAAAACTTTGCGGGCTACGATAAAGGAAGTCGCTTCTGTGGCTGGGGTATCGACACAGACGGTGTCTCGCGTTATTAATGAAAGACCAGATGTTTCGCCTGAGACTCGGAAAAGAGTACAGGAAGTCATCAAAAAATTAAGTTATCAACCCAGTGCTCTCGCACGAAGTTTGATCAGTCACCGTAGCTACACATTAGGTGTAGTTACAGCGGGACTTAAGCATATTGGTCCGTCTCGCACGCTGAGCGGAATCACCTCGGCGGCAGCGGAGGTGGGATATTCCATCCTTCTCAAAGAACTCCCCAGTTACGATACCGAAGATATCATGCCCATTTTTCAGGCGTTGCTTTCCCTCCACGTGGATGGGATCATCTGGGCTGTCCCCGAAGTTGGGGAAAATCGAAAATGGGTAAATAATCCTCCCGCTGATATTAAGATTCCACTGGTCTTCCTGACAATGGAGTTCCGGGACAATCTCTCGGCTGTTTCAATAGATAATTACCGTGGCGGGCGAATGGCAATGTCACATTTGCTCGAACAGGGTTATCGCAGGATAGGCCACATTTCCGGACCGTTGGATTGGTGGGAAGCGCGCCAGCGGATGGCAGCGTGGAGGGATTCTTTGCAGGAAGCCGGACTGGAACCTATTGACAGTCATTGTGTGGAGGGAAATTGGTCTTCTGCAAGCGGTGCGCTTGCCATCGAGAAATTGTTCGATCAATATCCTGGAATGGATTCGATCTTTGTCGCGAATGATCAAATGGCGCTGAGCGTCCTGCAGTTTTTCGCGGAAAAACGGCTGCGCATCCCCGAGGATATCGGAATTGTTGGATTCGATAATATTGCGGAATCGGCATTTTTTTCCCCCGCTTTAACAACTGTGCAACAGGATCAACATAATGTTGCAAAAATTGCTGTCGCTGAGGTGATCAAGATCATTGAGTCGGGCTGGCAGGGACTGGATCCTGTTGCTCCCAAGTCCATTATTCTGCCGCCATCACTGGTAGTGCGACAAAGTTCTTTAAGGGTTGTGGAAGGAGGTGAAGTACAGGGAAGCATGTAATTAAGAAGGAGTCACACACTGATAGCTCGTTGTTCCTTGTGTACTCCCAGGTAAGACAGAAATATCGTTATGTGATAATCATCCTGCTCTTACCAGACCAGCACGCTTACAACATTCGATTAATTCATCAAGGAGAAGTAAATGTCTAAGAAGTTGCTTTATAACTTACTGGCTGTACTAATGCTTGCAAGCTTCGTTCTTACAGCTTGTGGTGGCGCTGCACCAGCCGCCGCAGAAAAAAAATTGGTTGGTATTTCCATGCCTACCAAGACATCCACCCGCTGGATTTCCGATGGCAACAGTATGGTCAAGTCCTTCGAAGCACTGGGCTATGCCACCGACCTGCAATTTGCCGATAATGACATCAACAACCAGTTGGCCCAGATCGAAAACATGGTCACCAAGGGCGCGAAAGTCCTCATCATCGCCGCCATCGACGGATCAACCATGTCCGATGTTCTGCAGAAGGCCCACGATGCAGGCGTCCTTGTAATTTCCTATGACCGCCTGATCACCAAGACCCCCAATGTCGACTATTACGCCACCTTCGATAACTTTGGCGTAGGCGTTATTCAGGGAACCCAGCTTGTAACCGGCCTCGGCCTGAAAGATGGCAAGACTGGCCCCTTCAATGTCGAACTATTCGGCGGCTCCCCCGATGACACCAATGCTGGCTACTTCTATAACGGCGCAATGTCTGTCATCCAGCCTTTCATTGACAACGGAAGCATCGTCATCCAAAGTGGACAAATGGGCATGGACAAAGTCGGCACCCTGCGCTGGCTTGCTGCAACCGCCCAGGCTCGCATGGACAACCTTTTGAGCGCGTACTACACCGACAAGCACGTCGATGGTGTGCTCTCCCCCTACGATGGACTTAGCATTGGTATCCTCTCATCCCTGAAGGGTGTTGGTTACTGCACCGCCACCCTGGCTTGCCCGGTTGTGACCGGCCAGGATGCAGAAGTTGCGTCTGTCAAGTCGATCATCGCCGGCGAACAGCGCTACACCGTCTTCAAGGACACCCGCTCCTTGGCCGCACAGACAGCCAAGATGGTCGATCAGGCGCTGAAGGGACAGACAGTGGACGTCAATGACACCAAGACTTACAACAACGGCGTCAAGATTGTGCCTTCCTATTTGCTGACCCCCATTAGTATTGATATTAACAACTATCAGAAGGAGTTGGTAGATAGTGGCTATATCAAGGCCGACGATCTGAAGTAAAGAGTTTTATGCCTGGTGCGTGAGGAGAGAAATATCCTCACGCACCATCTTGTTTGACAACTTATTACTGATTTGATATTTATTTTGAGTCGATAGGAACTTCAATTAAAATAGCGCCAACGAGTTTGACATTTATCAGCCTACACAAAATAAGGATGAGAAGCATATGTCTGATGTCATTTTGGAAATGCGCAACATTACGAAGATCTTCCCTGGCGTAAAGGCCCTTGATAATGTGAGTTTTAGCGTGAGTCAGGGAGAGATCCATGCTCTCGTGGGTGAAAACGGAGCCGGAAAATCGACCCTGATGAATGTGTTGAGTGGCATATATCCACACGGTTCATATAGCGGGGAAATTTATTTTCAAGGCAAGGAATGTCGGTTTCAAAATATTCATGACTCTGAAGAACTCGGCCTGGTCATCATCCACCAGGAACTTGCACTTGTTCCTTTTCTTTCCATCGCCGAAAACCTGTTCCTTGGTAATGAGCGGGCCAAAAATGGCGTGATCGATTGGAATGAATCCTTTTCGAAGACCAAGGAATTGCTGGATCGAGTGGGTTTACATGAGTTGCCCAGTACGTTGATCACCAATATGGGCGTAGGCAAACAACAGTTGGTGGAAATTGCCAAGGCATTGGCGAAAAAGGTCAAGCTGCTTATTTTGGATGAACCTACGGCCTCACTCAATGACAGTGATAGTGAGAAATTGCTCGGGCTATTGCTCCAATTCAAAGCAAACGGTATTTCCTCAATTTTGATCTCCCATAAATTAAGCGAGGTCAACAAAGTAGCTGATTCCATCACGATCCTCCGAGACGGCGGCACAATTGAAACCCTGGACTGCAAGAAGGACAATATTACAGAAGACCGGATTATTCGCGGTATGGTCGGGCGTGATCTGACGCATCGTTTCCCGCCGCGTGACGCGAAAATAGGAGAAGTCATCTTCGAATTGCGCGATTGGAATGTCTATCATCCGCTTCATGAAGACCGCAAAGTTAGTAATAATATTAATATCAAAGTCCGCAAGGGCGAGGTTGTTGGACTTTCAGGGTTAATGGGGGCTGGCAGGACTGAACTGGGGATGAGCATTTTTGGCCGTGCGTATGGTACGCGAATTAGCGGTACGGCTTATACACATGGGAAGGAAGTGGATATCAGCACCATCGATAAAGCCATTTCCAATGGGATCGCGTACGCGACCGAAGACAGGAAAGCCTTTGGACTGATCCTGATCCAGGAAATCAAGAATAATATCACCCTGGCGAACCTGGATGCAATTTCAGATGGTCGGGTTGTTATTAATGAACCCAAAGAAATGACCGTCACCAGTGAATATCGGGATAAGCTCAACATTAAGTGCTCCAGTATTCGGCAACTGGCTGTGAATCTTTCGGGCGGCAACCAGCAAAAAGTTGTACTTAGCAAGTGGCTGTTTGCAAACCCAGAAATTCTGATCCTCGATGAACCCACACGTGGTATCGATGTGGGCGCAAAATACGAGATATACACCATTATTAACCGTCTGGCGAGTGAAGGCAAAGGGATTATCTTCATCTCATCGGAACTGCCCGAGATTTTGGGGATTTGTGATCGGATTTACGTGATGCGCGAAGGAAAAATAGTCGGTGAGATGCCGGCTGCTGAAGCATCTCAAGAGTTAGTAATGAAATACATCATGACCCAAGAGGTAGTGGAACAATGAAAACTCTGTCAACTCTTTTCAGAAACAATATTCGCGAATATGGCATGTTGATCGCACTCATCGTGATCATGCTCTTCTTCCAGTTTCAGACAGGTGGCATACTGTTCAAGCCGGTAAACATAACCAATCTGGTTCTCCAGAACAGTTACGTAATAACCATGGCGCTGGGCATGTTGTTAATTATTGTTTCGGGATGGATTGACCTGTCCGTGGGATCGGTGGTTGCGGTTGTGGGCTCACTGGCAGGTGTACTGATGGTCAGATATCATGTCGATTGGGTTGTGACCGTTGTGATTTGCCTGCTGGTCGGCGCAGCGATAGGCGCTTTTCAAGGTTATTGGGTTGCTTATTTAAAAATCCCGGCCTTCATCGTAACACTGGCCGGCATGTTGATCTTTCGAGGCTTAACTTTTGTGCTGCTTCAGGGTGAGTCGGTAGGACCTTTTCCAGTTGGGTTTCAAAAAATAAGTTCCGGGTTTATCCCAGATGTTTTTAATTACCCGGGCTTTCATATGACCACGATCGTGATCGGATTGTTACTTTCGGCCGTATTAATAGCTGTCGATATGCGTGCCAGGAAAAATCAGCAAAAATATGGCTTTGAGGTAACTCCGCTCTATTTTTCGGTCATTAAAAATATTGTGATTACTGCGGCGGTCATGGGTTTATGTTATTTGATGGCTTCCTACAAAGGCCTTCCAAATGTGCTCGTTCTCCTTTTTGTGTTGATCACAGGTTATGCCTTCATCACCAGTACGACGACCGTCGGTCGCCGAATTTATGCGATGGGTGGCAACGAAAAAGCTGCCAGGCTTTCGGGTGTCAATACCCCGCGTTTGTTATTCTATACGTTCGTCAATATGGGTGTTCTTGCCGCCCTGGCGGGTCTGATAGTTGCGGCCCGCTTAAATAGCTCCACGCCCAATGCCGGAGACGGAATGGAGTTGGATGTTATTGCTGCCTGCTTTATCGGAGGCGCATCGGCCAGTGGCGGCATCGGGACCGTCATCGGCGCAGTGGTTGGAGCTTTTATGATCGGCGTATTGAACAATGGCATGTCTATTGTTGGTCTCGGAATCGATTGGCAGAAGGTCGTCAAAGGCGTCGTTTTACTGGTGGCGGTTTTGTTTGATGTCTATAACAAGAATAAGAGCGTATAGAACCTAACCATTCAGAACCAACTAAATTGTTCGTGGGTAAATCGGTGTATAGAAAGTTAATTTGAATACTGGGAGTACCAAACTGCAATGGACTGGGAACTCCCAATATTGTTATAGGATGCTCACATGGATGACATATTGAAGCAGTTGCTTCAGGAAGAACAGGAACTTCAGTTCAGGAAGTTTAATGAAGATACTGCCTGGCAGATTGGTAGTCAACTTGTTGAACAGGCATTAAGTAAAGGCCTTCCCGTCACCATAGATATAACGCGCGGGGGGCATCAGCTTTTCCACGCCAGTCTGCGCGGAACGTCCGCTGATAACGATGAGTGGGTAAAACGAAAAGTCCGTCTGGTGTATCGGTTTGGACACAGCTCGTACTATATGGGCCAACTGCTCAAGAGCAAAGGACAGCGTATCGAAGAAGCGTATCTACTCTCTGAAAGCGAGTACGCTCCTCATGGCGGCTGTTTTCCGGTGATTGTCCAGGATACTGGTGTGATTGGTACGATCACTGTTTCCGGACTCCCACAGGAGGACGACCACAAACTGGTGGTTCAGGCGATCAGAGACTATCTGGAACGGGAGAAATGAAATGACATTGAATCCAGTAATATCAGCGCTGGGACGAAAGCTCCGCCTGGCTGTCATCGGTGGGGGGCCTGGGTCGTTTATCGGCGCGATGCATCGACAGGCCGCACGCCTCGACGATCGCTATGAGATTGTCACTGGCATTCTTTCCTCAGATTCTGATACGTCAAAAAAAGCCGCGCTGGAACTGGGGATGAGTTCCGACCGCCTGTATTCAACTGTTTCTGAAATGTTCGACGCAGAAGCTTCGCGCAAAGATGGCATTGATGTGGTCGCCATCATGACGCCGAATGACAGTCATTATGAATATTCCGTAGCTGCGTTGGAAAATGGCATCGATGTGATCTGTGACAAGCCGATGACCAACACACTCGAAGAAGCCGAGTCGTTGCATAAGAAGGTTCAGGAGACCGGACTCGTATTTTGTCTGACCCATAATTACACCGGCTACCCCATGGTCCGCCAGGCGAAGGCTATGGTTCAGGATGGACAGTTGGGAACCATCCGTTTGATC
Organism: Anaerolineae bacterium; assembly: GCA_041487615.1. Taxonomy (GTDB): domain Bacteria; phylum Chloroflexota; class Anaerolineae; order Anaerolineales; family Villigracilaceae; genus Defluviilinea. The sequence continues at coordinate 779 of JBGPNQ010000036.1, read as the reverse complement.
CAGGTTGAATATGTTCAGGGTGGAAAAGCCGATGAATCGAAACCCATGCCGGAGGTGATGACATGGAAATATGATCCCGTTCGCGGCGGGCCCTCGCGAGTGATGGGCGACATCGGCACTCATGCTCATAATCTGACTCGATTTATCACCGGATTGGAAGTGGACGAGGTTGCGGCGGAGATCGGCAACATTGTCCCGAACCGCCTCATTCATGACTTTGCAGGAGCCCTGCTCCGATTTGAGAATGGCGCCCGTGGGAGTTTCTGGGTCACGCAAGCCGCTGCCGGCGTGGAGAACTGTCTTCGAATCCGCGTCAGTGGAAGCAAAGGTACTTTGGAGTGGATGCAGGAATTCCCACAGGCTTTGACTTTTAAGCCGCTTCAGGGACCCTCTCAAAACCGAACCCCGAACGGACCCGGAACATTGCCCTTGTCCGCCCGTTCGACGCGGCTTGTCGCGGGTCATCCGGAAGGATTCCCCGATGGGTTCGCCAATATCTATACGGATGCGGCAGAAGCAATCAGTGCACGCAGGGCAGGGAAGGAAGCAAATCCGCTCGCTTTATATTTCCCAAATTCATGGGATGGATTGCTGGGCATACGTTTTGTGAATTGTGTTATTGAATCCAGTAATGCCAATGGTAAATGGACGAAATGCTGATAAGCCTATGGCTTGACCGTGGACGATGGACAGCAGACCATAGAAAATGGTCCATGGTCTATCGTCCATCGTCAGAGTACGAAAGTAGAAAACGATGTCCAACATCATTTTAGTCACAG
>JBGPNQ010000035.1:0-24060 GCA_041487615.1 Anaerolineae bacterium | reverse complement strand
GACTGCCTGAAGAAGCCTTCGAGTGGTATTTGGAATTACGCAAGTATGGCTCTGTCCCTCACTCTGGCTTCGGCATGGGCGTGGAACGTGTCACTGCCTGGATATGCGGCATCGAGCACATCCGCGAAGCGATCCCCTTCCCGAGAACGATCAAGAGAGTGTATCCATAAGCTCACATAAAGAGATGTCCAGAACGGTCATCTCTTTTTCCTGTTGTATTATCGATTCGTGCGATAGAAAACACTTCTGTGCCAAGGATTCATCAACAAGAGCAAGAAAATGACCAGCCTCTTCATCTCGTACTCGCGCAAAGATATTGAATTCGCCCACAAATTGACCGAGTCCTTCAAAGGTCAAGGATTGGATTTTTGGATTGACTGGGAGGGCATTCCCCCCACAGTCGACTGGTGGAACGAGATCGAGAAGGGTATCGAGCAGGCAGATATCTTTCTGTTCCTCATCAGCCCGGATTCTGCCAAGTCCAAGATTTGCGGAAAGGAAATCGATACAGCTGTCAAAAACGGGAAGCGCATCATTCCCATCGTCGTGCGCGAGATTCAGTGGGAAGACACGCCCCCTCAGCTTGGACATCTTAACTATATCTTCTTCAGCAGGGACGATGACTTCGACACGGCGGTGAAGAAATTATTGACCGCCATCCAAACGGATTATGCATGGGCAGCAACCCATCGCCAGTTACAGGTCAAGGCGCTGGAGTGGGAAAGAAGCAACAAGGAAAACAGTTTTCTGCTGCGCGGCAAGGAACTTTTGGATGCGGAAATACAACTCGCCACGAACACATCCAAGGAACCGCATCCGACCGATCTGCAGCGGGAATATGTGCTCATCAGCAGACAGGCAACCGACAGGCAAAGGCGAAACGTAACCAGTATCGCGATTATTGGTGCAATTATCCTGGCTGCGCTGGCGGCAGCTGCATTTGTACAAAGAGGTGTTGCTGTCACAAATCAACACACCGCTGAGACAGCCCAAGCAGATGCCGAGGAACAGGCGCGCATCGCACGTGTGGGAGAACTATCGGCAGAGACGGTAGCACTCCGGGCAAAACAGCCGGTGGTTTCGTTGCTCATGGGAATTGAGGCGTTTCACTTGCAGGATAATCTCCGTACTCGGTCGGTACTGATGGACAGCCTGAACGCCAACCCACAGGTTCTGCAATACTTTAGTGGACAGTTGGATATTTTGGAAAGTGTTGCCCTCAGTCCAGATGACAAGATTTTGGCATCTTCAGGGTATGACAGGGTTATCACACTTTGGGACATGGACACAGGCAAGCAAATTGGAAAGTTACAAACACAAAATACCGGCATTGTCTGGAGCGTCGCTTTCAGCCCGGACGGTAAGTTGCTTGCATCGGGGAATAACGACAACACTGTGATTCTCTGGGATGTAAAGGCCCTCAAGCCGCTTGGCAGCCCGTTGAGCGGTCATACCAAGCTCGTCCGAAGTGTTGCTTTTAGTCCCGATGGAAAAACAATCGCTTCCGCAAGCGCGGATAAAACCCTGATCTTATGGGATGTTCAGTCTCATAAACCGATTGGCAAGCCATTGCATGGACATACGGATATTGTCTATAAAGTAGTCTTTAGCCCTGATGGAAAGATGCTTGCCTCCAGTAGCGTGGACACAACCGTCAGGTTGTGGGATGTACAAACCCATCAGCCCATCGGTGAATCACTTGTTGGACACACAAACTGGGTAAAGAGTGTAGCGTTTAGTCCGGACGGAAAAATGCTCGCATCCGCGGGACTCGATGGAACCATCATTCTGTGGGCTGTGGCAAACCAGCAAATGATCGAAAGTCCGATTGCCGGAAATTCAGGTGAAATTCGCAGCGTCGCTTTCAGTCCCGACGGCAAGGTTCTGGCATCCGGCAATGCGGATAAGACGATTATCTTATGGGATGTTCAAACTCACAAACCCATCGGTCAGCCGTTTACCGGGCATACAGAACGCGTGGTCAGCGTTGCATTCAGCTCGGATGGAAAACGACTCGTTTCGGCTGGGGACGATGGACTCACGATCGAATGGAGCGTGCAGCCTCGCATCGCAATGGGAACAAAGCTCGCCGGCCATGATAATTCGGTGACAAGTATCTCTTTCAATCAGGACGATTCCATCTTTGCTACATCTAGCAATGATCAGTCCATCATCCTATGGGATGCTCAAACACTCCAGCCGGTCAGTGACCCTATCACGATCTATCCTGAACGCCTGGCAGGGGTCGCTTTTAGCCCAGATGGGAAGACACTCGCGGCCGCCTATGGAGACGGTGTGATTGCAATTTATGATGCGACCACCCATGCGATGGCCGGACTGCCGATCGTAGGGAATTCAGTTGATATAACAAGTATGGCATACAGCCCGGATGGACAAACCCTTGCCTTGGCCAGTCTCGATAAAACCATTACGCTCTGGGATCTAAAGACCGGGGAGCCTATTGGTCAGCCGCTCGTCAAACACACAGGGTCGGTCTGGAGCGTTGCCTTTAGTCCGGATGGGAAGACTCTGGCGTCCGGAAGTGCAGATAAAACTATTGTGCTATGGGATGTAAGAACGCAAAAACCGATTGGCAACCCCATTCAGGGACATACAAGTGATGTGAACACCGTTGTCTTTAGTCCCGATGGAAAGACTCTGGCATCTGGGGGCGCTGACAACTTGATTCTTCTTTGGAATATGCAAACGCTCCAGGCCACCGGATCACGCCTGGTCGGTCATTCACAGCCGATTAAGAGCCTGGCGTTCAATTCTTCCGAGACACTGCTTGCATCAGGTGCAGCAGATAATACGATAATACTCTGGGATCTAGCCAACCTTCAGCCTATTGGAGAACCCATTCACGGAGATTTTGATTCGGTCCTCAGCCTGGCATTTAATCCTAAGAACAACGACCTGGTTTCAGGCAGTGCAGACAGCAGGCTTATTGTTTGGAAGTTAGATCCCAATATTTGGATCCAGTGGATATGCCAGCGCGCAGGGCGGAACTTTACCAATGCCGAGTGGAAGCTGTATTTCCCAAACGATGAATATCATAAAACATGTGATCAATGGCCATAGAATTGGCCACTGTTCGCATCTTGATTCACTCAATAAATCTTAATTGGCAAGGACAGGCGGCACGCAAGCGTCAGAGTCTATCCGTTTGCAACAGCATTTCGAAGTGTTCCACTCGGATTCAGCATCGCACTTATATCCCTCTTCCAGCTTGCATGCTCCGCCACCCACGCAAGCTTTGAGTTCAATTGGTTCAACCATCGAAACAATACCATTCAACGGGTTTGGCACACAAGCGTTCTGCCCAGCTACATAAAACATGCCGACGGGACACACCGGAGACATGAGTGCAGCAGATTCGTTTTGAGCATCTGCCACGCAGCATCCTTGCCCTGAATTAAACTTCATGCCCGCCAGACACTTACCCGTTGAGGCACTTGCCTGGCAGCTCGAGCCGGCGAGTGCATAACCAGCTGGACAGGTTGGATCGCCGGAAAAATTCACCTGGCAACTTGCCGAAATGGAAACTTCGCCCGCACCCAGACAGGAAAAAACCCTCGGATCGTTGGTGGGCGCGCATTTTCCCGAATCAATTGTTGAATCCGCAGGCCCTACGAAGCCTACATTGGTCGTTGATAATTTCTTTATACAAGTTGGTGACTGATTGATTTCAATTTGCGGGCAGACTTCCGAAGAACTCAGCGGTTGTGCCGCGGCATCAGCGGATTGCCCATAAACAGCCGGTGACTGGCAGAACGCTGCAAAATAGGTTGGATTATCGATCACACAACGGAATCCAAGGTCTGAACGGTGATTCTCAGGATTTTCAAACTGACGGTTCGCAACAGAAACCTGATCAACACCCGATGCAAAACTACTGGAACGGACAGAACGGCTGGTTCCGCCGGAAGGTCCCTGCGGATTATCTATTGACGAATTGGCATAATAATCAGAGGAGTACCAATCTGAAACCCATTCGAAAACATCTCCGAGCATTTGCAGGCTGCCGTAATAGCTTTTTCCATTTTGATAATCGATGACATTGGAAGTGCGGCCCACGCAATTGTTGAAATTTAGCAGATCGCACGAAGGCAGTGTTTCTCCCCACGGATACAGACCTCCATCCGGATTTCGAGCAGCCTTCTCCCACTCTGCTTCCGTTGGCAAACGTCCATGCACGAAACTGCAGTACGCGGCCGCCTGATCATAACTAATACCGACCACGGGATGATTGGCATTTTTTATCTCTGCAAAGTTTGGGTTATCCGTCCTGTGTGGTCGAAGGCATTGTCCCAAGTTCACACACACCGCATATTGTTGATTGGTCACTTTGGTGGAATAGATCCAGTAATCCCCGAGGGTTACCGTATGTTCAGGATTATCGTTGCCATCAGCACCCATCAGGAATTCTCCAGCCGGCACAGCAACCAGGGTGGTACCGTCCACATAATAGTATTTTGAACCAACTTCCATGCTTGGAGCGACTGTGGCCGTAGCGGGCGGTGTGTCTGTACTTGCCGGGGGTGAATCCGTTACCGTAGATTCAAGGCTCGGGACCAATAGCGTTTCTGTTGATGTGACCGTTTCGGTTGCAGAGGGGCTGCAATTTGCTAACGACATAATCAATAACACAATCAAACCCCGCATGATTAGACGTGGTCTCATAACTCCTCCTGCGTATGGCATGAACCTTGACAAAGCATTTCATATTATAGAGCGTTCATTCAAAAATGCAAGCAACAGTTCTGTTTCCCAAAATCATCAAAGCTGAATCAAAAGTCCTCGCTACCATCCAGACGGCGGGGACCTTCAACTATCAAAGGCTATGGAATATACAATAATTGTCCAACAGTGATATTGTTAATATTCGTAATATTGTTGGCAGATGCAATCGCTGCAACAGTCGTGCCATATTTAATCGCGATGGATGTCAATGTATCCCCAGGTTTCACAGCGTGAGTCCGCTGTGGGGATGTGGGCCCGCTTCCAGAAGTGGACCCGGTGCTGCCTCCGCTATCAGACGGGATCGCCACCGCGACCGGCACAGTCAGTTGGTCGCCTGTCTTCAATAGTTGCGGATTGGCCGCGACCAGTTCGCGAACTGTCACACCATATTTGTTGGCAATGGATTCAAATGAATCGCCGGCAGCCACTATATGCTTTTGCGGCGTCTTCGGTTTTTCAGTAACGACCTCGACACCGGAAAGTTTATACAGCTCCTCCAGAGTGCCGTTGAAAAGATTCAGATCCACTTTGGCGTTGATGCCATTCACAACCCCTTTTTCGCTGTATTGCCAGAACGTCCATTTGTACCAGCCGCGCGGCAGATAGGGCTGTGAACCATCTACATAATTATTGGGGTATTGCGCCAGCCAAAGAGGATAATCCTTGGCCCAGGCAGGGGGTCCGCCGCCTGTTTCGATAAAGTAATCCTGTAAAAAATATTGTCCGGAATAAATGATGGGTTTCCTGTTGAATGCGGCCTCCACCAGATCGAGCCAGATTTTGGCACGCGCGATCACCTTGTCCTTGGTCTGCCCGTCATTTGTTTCAAGGTCGAGAACAGGAGGCAGCTCCCCGTTATCGCCCATGGACTTTACATAATCAATGAATTTCGTCGCCTGTTTTTTCGGGTCGATATTGCTTCGGAAGAAGTGATAGGCTCCTCGCAAGAGTCCCGCCGTTTTGGCGCCGCGCCAGTTATCGTCGAAGGTGGGATCCGCATACGAATCCGCCTCGGTGGCTTTTACGAATACGAATCGCTGTCCGGTGGCGCGAACCTTCGGCCAATCGATCCCTGCATCCCAATAGGAAACATCAATACCTGGAACAGTTGCCATCGTCTTCTCCTTGTGATAATCGATAAGATAAGGGTAGCACAGATATTTCGTAAAAGCAAACAATGATTCGATTTCAAAGTTTCCAACAGGCTTAACAGGACTGATTAATTTTTCTCTACCATTGCACCCGCCTTTATGGTATAAGAATCATCGTCCCTGCAGTGTTCGTGATGTTGCACTTTCCGTTTTGAGCCAACACTTACTTTGAGGGTCTCTAACTCCATTAAAGAAATAACGCGATAGGCCTGAGCCAAGGCGGCGTTTCTGGGTAGGGACCCACCTGCGAAAGCAGGTTCAAAACATCGCATCACACGGCACGCGCGGGGGCTTCGACTAAATAGACCCTAAAGGTAGCTCCTCTGGGGTCTTTCATTTACGGGGATTGATGAATAGCAATCGCAGCCCGCAAGCCCGATTCGAATGCGCCTTGTATCCATGCATGATACAACGAAGCGTGCTCCCCGGCAAAATGGATCCTTCCCTCCGGTTTGATGATCTCTTCGTGCAGCAGCGTTTGCTGACCCGGGTCAAACAACGCGAACGCGCCGCCCGCAAATGGATCATCATGCCACATGTGTGACGCACCCGTTTCAAACTCATCCTTGATCTGCGGATGGATGGCCGCAACATTCTCCAGCGCCTGCTCGATCCGTTCATGCGGAAGCAACGATCCCCAGCGCTGCGCATCTTCAGACCAGGTGTAGCTGACAAGCAAAATACCGCGTCCGGTTTCCTTGCCGTAGTCGGTGTAGTACAGATTGCGAATGGCAAGATCGGTCACGGTGCCACCGCCAAAAATGCCTTCGTCCGTTTCCCAGAAGCGACGGCGCGTTTGGAAGAAGATCTTCGCAGAGGCATCATAATGTAGCTGTCGAATTGCACGCTGCTTTGGCCGTGAGAACGGCTTCAGCACCTCCACATGACGCAACACAGGAAACGGCACGGTAAGGATTGCATAACCACCGCGAGCTTCGAAGCGCCCCGAACGTGTTTGATAATGGATAATCACTTCATCCTGGGTTTGATCAATGGCGATCATCTTCGCGCCATATCGGATTCGCGATCCCAACTCCGGCAGGAACGCGTGCGGAAGGTGATCTGCCCCACCGACAATTTGGCACATATTAGTGTAGTAATTGCCGCCGTCCTCGCGGAACAACTCAAGGAAGGATGAATTCATCATGGCTTCCTGGTTGTTCAGCAATCCAAACATCTCGATCATGCCCTCAGACCAGCCCTTCAATTCAAGAAACTCGCGCACGGAATATTGGTCATATTCAGCATTGATCTGTTCCCAACCTGCTTCGCCTTCCTTTCCGATCTTTTCCACGAGCGGACGAATCGTGTCTTCCCAATATCGACCAGAAATTTTTCCTTTCTCCACATCTGAAACTTCAAAACCCATACATTCCGGATTTTCCATACATTCTGCCATTCGTCGCTTCACACCTCCAACGTAGACATAAGCCCGCGGGTTTCCCATCGGAAAGTCGGTCGTCGGCAAACCGAACTTATCGATATAGGCCATCGTCAACGCATGTGAGCGCGGGATTCGCATCGCGCCTGCTTCACCATACAAACCGCGTGCGAATGGTTCTCGCATCGTATAAATGCGCCCGCCAATCCGATGTTGCGCTTCCAGGATCAAAGGTTCGTGTCCCGCTTTGAGAAGTTCATAAGCCGCCGAGAGCCCTGCCAAACCAGCGCCCAGGATGATCACCTTTTTCTTTCCTCCGCCCGCTTCAAAACTTTTGGAGATGCCGTGATGAATTACTTGAACATAATCGCTAATGGTATGCCTGGTTTGCATGTTGCCTCCAAATCAATAATGTTGACATATCTTATCCAAAAACAGCAGGATTTTCAATTACGGCTTCGTAGCAACGGATGGCTTGCGACTCTTTCCCAGCCGAAAATTTCTGGATGCGATTTGATTTGTCGCCGCGTCTCGTGCCAGGTTGGCAAAAGCAAAGGCAAAGCTAAGCGAATCGATCCGGAATGAATCGGCTCTTCATCCAGACCCATCCTATATACAAATGATATACTCGTCGGGTTTGACACAAAATCCAATGATTTCAAGAACCACTTTTCGTGATTTGTTCTTTGCGAGGGCCTACTACTTCACCTTCATGGGTGGATGGGGATTCATACTGCCGTTTGTAAATTTGTTTTATGTAAGTCTTGGTCTGACAGGCAGGCAGATTGGCACCATCGGTTCACTCAGCGCGATTGTCGGGTTGGTCGTATCTCCTGTTGTTGTGACGGAGATCAAGAAGCTGCCGCAGGCACGATTGATCCTGCAATTCTCGCTCGTGATGGGCGCAGTGGGATATTTTCTGCTCGGGCAACAAGCGCTGTTTGCGGTCATTCTCGTTGTGGTTTTTTTCCATACCGCGATCACAGCTGGAATTATGCCTACTTCCGATGCCATGGCTGTTTCCGTTTCACAGGAGGCCGGTACAGGCTACGGCAGTGTCCGCGTGTGGGCATCGCTGGGATGGATCATCACTGTATTGGTATCTGGAGCATTGATCGAGCGTTTTGGCTTTCGTGCCGGTTTTGTTGGCGTTGCCCTAATGTGGATCACGGGCGCTGGATTATTGTTGTTCATTCAGCCGCGATATTTTGTTGCACATTTTGACATTCAGATTTCCAGACCAAGCCTGAAAACGGCTCTTCGGCATGTCCTTCATGATCGAGCGCTCCTCGGATTCGCCTTCGCAGTGGTATGCATAGGATTTCTCAATAACGGCGTTCTGCAATTTGAGAATGTTTTTCTATCACAACTGGGAGCATCAAAACAACTTATCTCGGTCGCGGGAATTCTGAGCGCCGTTGTAGAGCTGCCTTTCATGATCTTTGCGGACCGGTTTGTCCGCCGCGTGGGAGCTAATCGTGTGATGATACTGGCGTTGTCCATGATCGCCCTACAACGCGCAGCTGTGTTGGCGGCCCCTTCTATTGCAACCATCATGCTTGTTCGTTTTCTGGGTGGCACATCTTTCAGTTTTTACACTATTGCATACATGGGCATTATCAGCAGTCGCACCAAAGCAGCCGAAACAGGAACCGTGCTTGCACTTTACACAGTGACTTTAGGCGGGCTGGTCAATATGCTTGCTGCTCCCATTTCAGGTGCAATCTTCGATGCCATCGGTGCGCGCTGGCTGTACGGTTTGGCAATGATCGGCTATACGCTCGGAGTGATGATCTTATGGTTTACACGACCGTCTGAAAATCAGGCTCCTTATCAGCGTATTGAATGAATGAACCTGAATTGATGAAACAAAACTTATTTTTACGAACAGGATTTCTTTAGTCGTAACCGGGCATAAAACCACTACGATGGTGGTTTTGTAGATTAATCAACGAATACTTATTTGATTCAGGGATTACCTCGGCACTTTTATGATCACATGTTATTAGTTTGAAAGGTCCCAGCTAATTTCATAAGCACGTAACCTAGAACTCATCTTTCCGTCTTGGAAAAGCTCGCAAATGGGCAAAATTGAGAGCGGTAAAGTTTATCTTCTGTGGATTTGATGTAGGGTTAGGTTATTTGCGGCAGTGAAATCAACGATATGGGTCGAAATCATCGAAAAATTAGATTTTTTTCACTTGACATACCCATAAAAGGTACTAGAATATTTTTCTAATAAACTCTTAATATTAGTAGGCGGAGTCCGAGTTTTACCCTAAGCGAGATACAAAGGCGAATAGACAATATAGCGATCACCAAGGAGAAACCGTATGACGGGCAAAGTTGGGAGATTTGTTTCGCTGATCATTTTGCTGGCAATGTTTACTGGCGTTCCTTCTGTTCATGCGCAAGGAACTGCAAGAATTAGCATTGAGAATATTAATAATGGGCTGTTCCCACACCTGGAAGCGTATGCATCTGTGACAAATACCCAGGGATTCCCATTAAAAAATCTGGGCATCTCAGATTTCTCCATTTCCGAAGACAACCAACCCATCAGTGATTTTGAAGTCCTTCCAATTCAAAATACGAAACAGGCACTGGCAATTGCACTCGTCATTGACACAAGCGGCAGCATGAGAACCACAGCCTCGCCAACTCCCTTGGAGGGTGCGGTCAATTCGGCGAAAGTATTTGTAAACTCGCTATCGCCGCAGGATCAAGTTGCTGTGGTCGGATTTTCGGATACCCCCACTGTGGTCCAGGAGTTTACGGATGACAAAAACCTCGTAAAAACAAAGCTGGATTTACTCGACGCACGTGGAAACACGGCATTATATGACGCAATTGTCCAGGCGGTTGGGTTACTAAAAAATCGTTCAGAACGACGGATCCTTGTACTCATCACTGACGGAGTAGACAGTTCCATAGGCAAGTTTGATTTCAAAACCGCGATGGATGAAACAACGCGCTGGAACATCCCCGTCTATCCTATTGGCTTCGGCGCGGTGGATCAGAAGGAACTGGAGCAAATCGCCATACTTACAGGTGGATTGGCACAAATCAAACCCGATTCTTCAGACATTCAGTCCTCTTTTAACGTGGTTTTGCAGGCCCTTCGTGAGCAATACCTGATTCGCTATACATCGAAACTATCAGCGGATGGAAAAACTCACAGTCTCCAAGTCTCAGTGCAGGGCCAAAGCGCGACTCAAACATACATTGCCCTTCCGGGTGAAATTACGATCAAGCTTCCATTTGAGGAAGGACAGGTTGTGGGTGGAAACATCCTGCTCGAACCGGAGGTGCTTGCCCCGGCACCTATCGCCGAAATGGAGCTCCTGCTGGATGGCAGTCCACTTCAAACAATACGAGCCGAACCTTTCAAATACGCCTGGGACTCGACGAGTGTTGCCCCAGGACCGCATCAATTCACTTTCAAACTTAAGGACAGTGCAGGCAATACTGCACAGAAAATTCTTAACCTGACGATACAGCCGCCGATAACAGTTCGAATTGTGACACCCTCCAGGGATCAGGAACTTGGCGGCGAATCAAAGGTGACTGTGGATGTCCAGTCACTGGCTGCTGTTGCCAGGGTCGAGTATACGATCGACAAGGTTCTAATTCAGACCATTAATCGACCGCCTTATGAATTAAATGTTGACTGGGACAAATATTCGAAAGGTACTCATTTACTTGAAGTAAGAGCAACCGATGTCAATGGCTTCTCGGATACACAAGAGATTGAGGTCCAGGCGCAAGGGACGGGCGACATCTGGTTTTTGATCCTTGTCCTTGGAATAGCACTTGCGGCGTTAGGTATTCCCATAGGTTTGAGATGGAGGCGTAAGCCGACGGATGCAATAACGAAAGCGGGACAGGCCATTCTCCGTCAAATCGAAGGTTCCAATGCAGGACAAACCTGGACGCTTGATGTTCAGGATATGGGAGTCGGCCGCAGACGAGGCAATTTCATCCAATTGAAGAGTACAAAGGCATCTCGCGAGCATGCAACAATCAGATATGAGGACGGCCAATACGTTCTGTACAACCTGCGCGAAGAAAATCCTCCATTGGTAAATAATGTAGAGGTCCGTGAGAAACGGATCTTGCAGCCAAACGATGTAATCCAATTTGGTGAAGACGTATTACGCTATGAACAACAATAACAGTTCACCCCGCGTTCAATCCTTTGCGCTAACGGATCAAGGTCGCCGTCCCAACAACGAGGACTTTATCAAATCATTCGAACCAACCGACCTCGAGGAACGGCAAAAGAGTGGGTGCGTCTATATCGTGGCAGATGGTGTGGGGGGAGCAGCGATCGGAGAACGCGCGAGCAAGTTTGCGACTGAGAAAGTATTGTACGAATATCTGCAACACCCCGAGCTCAATCCGGCTAGTCGATTAAAGCAGGCAATCGTCAAGGCAAACCGCGAGATATTTGAGTATGCCGAACAGAACGGTATTCGCATGGCAACCACAATGACCGTGGCAGTCATCCTGGGTAACAGACTGATTGCAGCCAACGTGGGAGATAGTCGAGTCTATTTAATTCGCGGAGGAGAGGTAAGGCAGATTACCGAGGACCATAACGTTGTCGGCGAATTGGTGCGAAACGGTGTGATGACCGAAGCCGAAGCTTTGAAATCCAAATCCAAGAACAAACTCACTCGCAGCATTGGTGGGAACGACGAGGTGCAGGCAGATACCTTCGAGGATACATTGCAGCCTGATGACAGAATCCTGTTGTGTTCCGATGGACTTACGCGATATGCATTAAAAGAGGATATCGCAAGATTCGCCACCAGCAACTCGCCCAAACAGATTGTTACTGATGCCATTGACTTTGCCAAGAAACGCGGGCACGGCGGTGCGGATAATATTTCTGTCATCACGGTAGCGTATGAGCCCACTGAACCGACCGGTAGCAAGCCCGCAGAAACTTCAAAAGCTGAGGAAGAATGGGAAAGCCGAGCAACAGAATTCGAAATCAAGAAACACAAACCAGTACCATATCTTCCACTGGCAATCCTGGCCATAGTACTGATCGGATTCCTGGTCACCGCCGGCGGCGCGGCATTTCTTTTCCGTGATCGGATTTTGTCCTTTATGCAATATCAAAGTTCAACGCCATCGGGAGCATCGTTGCTTGAAACTGCAATAGCTTCGCCTTCAGCCATACTCGCGTTAAGTACAACTGAGACGCCGACGGCCACTGCTACCTCTACAAATATGCCTACTTCCACTGCTACTTCCACGGGTGAACCGACAGCCACGGAAACATTCACCAGTACTCCCACTCCAACTGACCAAATCCCTATCACCTTAGTGCAGTGTCTATACACTGTTGTACCTGGGGATAACTTATCTAAGATTGCATCCAGGTTTGGAATCGGCACGAACTACAAAGAAATTACCTGTGCGCTAAATTTAGAAAATCGGGCTTGTAATCTGGAGAACCCTGCAAACATTCGGTCTGGTTGGCAAGTTGTTATACCCGGTGTTGATCAAAACATTTGCTCTCTGAATAGTGGTACTCCGCAACCACAACAATAACTATCTACTAATAGGAGATGTTTATGCCTGCAACGAATTCATTTTTCAACTGGTTCTATTATGGTCTGGGAAATCTGGGAGGCTGGTTTCTCTTCTTCCTGGTCGCTCTTGCCGCAGTGGTCTGGTTATTCTACGATAGTGCCAGCCGCCGCCTGCCAGCGCTGGGATGGAGGTTGGGGATCTCACTCGCAGCCTTTCTTATCCTGCCTGCGGCACTGTATCGGTTCACTGTCAATAATGTCACCGACGTTGTCAGCTCACCGCTCGGACCGTTTGGGGAACCGATCTTTTATCTCGGCGTGTTAGGCGGAATCCTGCCGCTGGTATTGGCGATTGGATACTATGTGACCTACCAGGGTTTGGTGGTCTGCCCGCAGGGACACGTTTATGAAGCGTCGAAGGGCAAATGCCCTCACCCTTCCCATCAACAGCATCTTCCGACCCCGCCGCCGCCAGTTCGGCCGGTAACTAAACCACGTAAACAAGAACCGGTGGCGGAAGAGACAGAGCTGCCTGCTCGTCCACTGAAGAAGCATTTGAATGCATGGTTGATCACGACCGATGGTCGAAGGAATTACCAGTTATACGTGGAAGAAACAAAGATTGGACGTTCGCCCAGCAGTGATATTGTCCTGGAGGGTGATAAATCGGTCAGTCGGGAATCAGCCAGGATCATGGAACAGAACGGCCGCTTCCGCCTGTACCCGGTGAATCCGGGAGTCTACCCACGCCTGAATAGTAACGTTGTTCGTCAACCCACACTGCTTGAACCGGACGACGAGATTCAGTTTGGCGAAGACACAACATTACGTTTTGTCACATCTCGATAAAGAATATATAAATCCAAATAAAGGAGTTTACTATGTCTGGACATTGCCCGAATCATGGACCTTATGATGGAGCTTCCTGCCCTTTCCCTCCTCCTCATGGTACCGAAGGAAGACCCGAAAATCCCTCATTGGATGACGATGCTCCCACGGACCTTGGAGACCGCGGTGGCTACGACAACAGCGGCGAGGAGCCCACAGAAATCCCCGGAGGCGGACGACGCGGTCGCTTCCTTGATGAAGATGAACAGGAAACCGAATACGGCCGCGGCCGATACAATGAATTGGATGTCACCGAATTGGAGAATCCCAATGTAGTGACCCTTGCCATGCTTTGGGTAAAGGAAGGCTATAAGCGTGGTCGCACGTATCCCGTTAAGCATGGCACTGTTGTGGGCCGCAAGGAGGGCAACCTCATTCTGGATGATCCAAAAGTATCCAGCATGCATGCCAAGTTCAATATGGAAGGTGACAGATTCGTTGTTTGGGATTTCGGATCCGTTAACGGCACCTTCGTCAACGGGAAGAGAATTCGTGAAGCAACCGTGCTGGAGGAAAATGATCTTGTAAAAATTGGTGATACGGTATTCGTTGTGAAACTACTTGAGCCTCGGTTGAAGAAGAAGGTTGTCGCTGCAGCACCGAAATCTCGAAAACCAGCAGCCAAAAAGCCGGCGGCAGGAAAAAAAGCCGGCGGCAGGAAATAAGCCAGTACGTTCCGTAAATATCAGGCCGCTCGAATCAAGAAGCACCAACCCGAGCGGCCTGGCATCCTCACCCTTAACAAAATGATCCTATTTGTTGCGAGGACAAAGTTCATGTTTAGGAGTCTTCCATGAAAGCATCAGCAAAATGGTTTGCAGTCGGTGGTTCTTTATTGCTAATCATTGGCTTCCTGCTCCCAGTGATTTCCATTTCCAATGCTGACGTACGTAGTTCCATCAGTTTATTGCAGATCGCGGGTGTGTCTTATTGGTTCTTTCTTTATCTTGTCCCTCTGTGCGCAGTGGTGATCCTCCTTTTGGCGCTCATACCTGCAAACGATCAGACAACCAAGTACGTATTTCTGGCGGGGCAGGTTGGCGGGCTGATCGGGGCTGTGTTGCTCCTGGTGGGAACGCTGGCTTATATGGTGTTGCAACCAACGCAGTTAACGGATCCATCGAACCTTGGAGTACTTTTGGATCCGCGAATCCAAGCTCAAGGTGGCGCCATTTGGCCTGGGATTGGATTCTTCATCCTGCTCTTTGGATTCGGGTTTACAGCCTTTGGAATCCTGGCCAATCTCCCGTCTGCACAGAAAGAACCAGCAGAAGTGACAGGCCGGCCGGCCGACAAGCAGATCCCGCCTGAATCACCTCTGCCTCCGTCAGATGATGCCACTTCGGTTGCAAAAGAGGTCTATTTGGAGGGCAAGAAGGGAACCAGGGTAGGTCAAAAAATCCTGATCAAAGGCGAGAATTTCTCGATCGGACGAAGCCGGGACAATGACCTCCAGCTTTCGGATAAAAAAATCTCACGCCTTCACGTGCGCATTCGGCATTCCCAGGATTCCTGGTTCATCCAAGACCAGAACAGTAAGATTGGCACACAGGTGAATGGAAAGACTGTCACCGCAACACGCCTGAATGCGGGTGACAGCATAAAAATTGGAGAAGATGTCTTTGAATTCCACTCCAGTTACAAGGATAAATATCTGCCCGATTAGTGTATTCTGATCAATGGAAGCTACACAGTACAGATTGAAATAGTTCTTGCAGGATACGAAACAAATAATATCAAACCAATGACTGACCTGACCGGCACAACACTCAACAACAATTATTTCCTGCGGGAATTACTTGGCGGTGGCGCCACCGCCAATGTCTATTTGGCATGGGACAAGACTCGTTCGACACAACTTGCCGTCAAGGTCCTGCATGAAGAACTGGCGGGCGATCCGGGTTTCCAAAAGATGTTTAAGAAGGAAGCCGAATTCATGCGTGAATTGCGGCATCAAAACATCGTGCGCCTCTTCGACTTTGGAGAGGATAGCAGAGACAGGTCAAGGAATAAGATCGTGTTTATTGCCATGGAATACGTCAAAGGCCCAAACCTTCATGGCTTGCTTACGGATCGAAAAAAACCGCTTGGGTTGAAGGAAACATCCCAGGTACTGGCTGCGGTCTGCAAAGCTCTACACTTTGCGCATCTATCAAAAGTGCTCCACTGTGATGTCAAACCGGCAAACATATTGATCGATCAGAGCGAGCGACAGGAAATTACTGAGAAGGAAACATTCCTGGCTGACTTTGGCATCTCCCACTGGGCGCTTCAACAGAAAGGTGGTGGAACGCCAGCGTATATGGCGCCTGAACTATTTAGGGGCGCCCTGGTCACCGAACAAACGGATATTTATGCACTGGGAGTTACCTTGTATGAAATGCTCAGCGGTGGACAATTGCCGTTTCGCGGTGAAACCAGCAGTCCAGGGAAAACACCTCGTGAGCGAATTGCCTGGGAAAAGGCCAATAGGCCTCTGCCATCGTTAATGCAGTTCAATCCTGACCTTCCCAAGCCCGTTCTTTCTGTTGTTGACAAGGCACTTGACAAGGATCCCAGGTCCCGGCACAAATCGGTGCTTGATATCTGGAATGAATTTGAATCTGCCTGCAGCGGAAATGCCGTACAGGAACATCTTCCAAATTCCGACCGGCAAACGATCGTGCAAAAGCCTCCTCCAACGCCGCGCCCAGCCCCACCAGAGGCTGTACTTTCGCGGCGGACTCCGGCGGATCCCAATTCGTATCAGCCTCACCTGCTCGGTGTTGCCGGTGAAAAGGCAGGCCAGATCATCCTGGTTGCTCAACACGAATTTATGATTGGGCGACATACCAGCAATAAATTGCGATTTGAGGACCGTACTGTCTCCCGCTATCACGCAACCATCCTCGTCTCGCGCCAGGGATACTATATCCGTGATGACAATAGCAGCATTGGAACGTATGTGAATGGTCGAAGGATTTTACCAAACACTCCGGAAAGAATCAGGAACGGTGACCGGATCAAAATTGGTCAATCACAGATTTTTGAATTCCGCCTGGATGCCAGAGCAAGGGAAAGACAATGACTGGATTAGAGAACAGGACACTGGTTAATCGTTATTTTTTGAAGAGACTTGCCGGCGCCGGCGGGATGGGTCAAGTCTATGAGGCATGGGACAGGCTGCGCAGCGCGACCATGGCAGTGAAAGTAATCCACGATGCCCGTTTCGTTGAGGCGTTTATTCGGGAAGCTGTGGCCTTAAAAGAACTTGCTCACCCAAATATCGTTCGTTTCTACAGTGTGGAACAGGACGAACCTCAGGGAATCGCCTTCATTGTAATGGATTGGGTGGAAGGAAAGGATTTACAGGGTCTCTTAAAAAAACGCCGTACTCCAATGGGCGTTGGCGAGGTATCGCATATTCTCGAGGGCGTACATAACGCTTTACATTACGCCCATACGCTCGGAGTATGTCATTGCGATATCAAGCCTGCAAACATCCTGTTGAAGAACTCTGACAATATGCCGATCCTGAGTGATTTTGGACTGGCTCATGTAACACAGGAACAGGGCGGCGGAGGCACATTGGCATTCATGGCCCCGGAGTTATTTGCGGGTGGCAAGGTCAGCGTTGTATCAGATATCTACGCATTGGGAGTAACACTTTACCAACTGTTGAGCGGGCAATTGCCTTTTCAAGGTCAAACTCAGGAACGGCTTATCCAGGAACATCTCCAGGCAACACCTCCACCGATTCGAAGATTTAATCCCAGTCTATCGGAAGGGATTGTCTATGTGATCGAGAAAGCGCTGAGGAAGGATCCTGCGCGGCGGCAACAGACGGTCACCCAACTCTGGGAGGAATTTTCCAGATACGGAGGCGGCTGGCAAAGGGAAACACCTACACTCGCATCAGGCTTGTATGGTCTAAAGGGTGAAAAGGCCCGTCAGAGAATAAACACGGCCGGCCTGGAAATAACGATTGGTCGAAGCAGGAAAAATCATGTATGTCTGAAGCATCCCAGCATTTCCCGCCACCACGCGAGCATATTTTGGAACCAGGAACGCTATTGCATTCGGGATTACGGCAGTAGCGTGGGTACCTTTGTCAATGGAAAAAAGATACCCTCAAATCAACCGGTCCCGCTGCGAAACAAGGACGAGATCAAATTTGGGGTCGCAGATGTTTTTGAATTTCACACCAAAAAATCACAGGGCTAGTTATCAGCTTTAAGACTGCAATGGAGGCCAGTATGCCAAATCCAAGGGAAAAAGAGATCCGCCAGATTTTTGTGATCATGCCATTCGTGGAAACTCAGACAAGAAATGATTCTGATCTGACCTATTTTTATGAAAACCACATCAAGGCTCCCATCGAAGCCCAGGATTTTAAGTTCAGGTATCAAGTGAGGCGTTCAAACACAACCTTCGATATCAACGCTCAAATCATCAAGGATCTGTACAATGCAGATATCGTGATCTGTGATCTATCGGGGATCAAAGCCAATCCCAACGTAATGTATGAATTAGGCATCAGATTAGCTCTATCCAATGAGCCCGTTATTCTAATCCGGGAGGATCACAAGGAAAACGCGAAAATATTTGATATTAGCGGCTTCTATGCACATCTTTACAGCCCGAATAAACCAGCAGAACTGACCCGGCATATTATTCAGGAAATCAGGGATTTGGAGGAAGAGAAAAAGTCATATTCATCGCCGGTGCTGGAAATCGTTAGAAAGGAAGTACCGCTCCTGCAGACAAGCTCCATGAATCGTGCAGATCAACTTTTGGCCACCATGCGACAATCCATCAAAATGATGACGCGGTTATTTAATAAGACATTGATCCGGCATCTGGCCAGCGAACACGGAGTGGAATTCCCTGAATCGGTGGTAGATCTAACTTCCCTGCTGAAATATATCGAGAGCAATCTGGAAAGACTTGCAAAACTGGATATGGCACATTTTCGGGTAAGTTTTGGGACGCAACCCACGCTCGATTATTACCTGTCGAATCAGTATTTGAATGGGTTGATCGATCCCAAACTTGAACAGGTGTTTACAGGCTTTGTAATTACATATCATTCTTATTTTGTTTCAACCAACTATTATCAGGGTGAATGGCACATATTGAACATACACAGATTTCTTGGAGAAACCAATATATTCCTGCGATGTACCAAGCTCTTCCGAATAATGCTAAAGCTTGACGATGAGAAGGAGATCAACGAGTTAAAGGAAGTCATAAAGGGGTTATTGAAATCGTCCCATATTTATTCGTTTGAGGATTATGCGCAAACGCAGTCGACCGGAATGAACCTCGATACGGGCTCTCAAGATCAGAATCAGGCTCAATCAGCCAGCATTAACCTCGATACCAGCCCATCATGACCAAAGTCATTTTTCGAGTCGTTTCAGCTTTCAAGATAAGGTCATATCAGTTGGAGAAGAATCGTGAATGATCTGGTCGGCCGGATAATAGCAGGAAATTACCGGGTGGATGCCTCCCTGGGCAAGGGAGGCATGGCTGAAGTATTTAAGGTTTGGGATCATAAGCGCTGGGTACATTTGGCGATGAAAATCCTGCATGCCGATCTGGCGGAGGATAAGGTTTTTTTGCGCAGGTTCCGGCGCGAAGCTCGTACGTTGGAGGAACTCAGGCATCCCAACATCGTCCGATTTTACGGCTTGGAAAAAGACGATGATCTGACGTTCATGTTGATGGAGTACGTGGAAGGCACAACTCTTCGCAAGGAAATCTTCAAGTCCGAGGCACCGCTTGAGATGGAGCGTATTGCCGGTATCCTGCGCCCGGTTTGCTATGCACTGAACTATGCCCACAACCTGGGATTTGTGCATTGCGACGTCAAGCCGGCTAACATCATGATCCACAACAACGGGACCATTCTGGTTGCAGACTTTGGAATTGCAAGGATGACAGAGGCAAGCACGATGACAATGGTTGGCATCGGTACACCGGCTTATATGTCTCCCGAGCAGGTCCGTGGCGAGAATCCCAGCGCAGCGAGCGATATTTATGCACTTGGCGTTGCGCTCTTCGAGTTGCTTACCGGCGGCGAACGTCCGTTTACGGGTGAACATGCCCGGACCACCGGCACTACTGGTGAGAAGATCCGTTGGGAGCAGCTGAACAAGCAACCACCCTCTCCGGCAAAATACAATCGCGATCTTGCACCTGACCTATCGAACGTTGTCCTGAAATGTTTGGAGAAAGATCCTGACCTGCGTTTCAAGAATGCACTGGAATTGCTCAATGCGTTCGAGCAAAGTATGACGCGGACGACTGCGGTCTCATATTCGCCCGAACCGGAAGTGGAAGCGGAAAATGTAGAGAAGCCTGAACCGGAAATCCACCCGGTAATACCAGATCCTGGGCCGCCTGTGAATCAACAGGCTGATTTCAAAGAGCTGATGGTGTCACTCTTGCGTCGCTTCAAATCAGCGATCAGCACGCGGCCTCTGGTTCCGACTCAAGCTCGCAAGCGGATCCCTTTCGGTGAGGGGTCCCAAAAGTGGCTCCCGTGGGTTGTGGGTGCTGTCCTGGTTAGTGTGATCCTATTTTCCTCAATTATGCTTTGGTCATTTGCACGGGTTGGCAGCGGAATTAATCAGAATGGCAATAAACAGATTCAGGAGTCGACGTCCGTTCAGAAGACCCTCCTCGTCACGAGTATTTCAGGAAAAGGAAAAAATTGGTCGCCAGTTCCGGATGGCCGGGGCAACCTCTACTTCACATCCGATCGAGATGGCGGGCAGGATATTTATGTTCTGACCTCTGGCCACAAGACTGTCCAAATAACGAACAATTCTGGAAAGGGCGGAAGCTGGGAACCGGCCCCGGATGGCTATGGCAATCTCTACTTTACATCCAACCGTGACGGCAAACAGGAGATTTATGCGCTGACCGTGGATAAGAAAACCCTCAAAGTGACGGATACTCCCGGCAAAGCAGAAAGTTGGTCGCCACTTCCTGATGGTGATGGAAATCTCTATTTCACTTCGAATCGCGATGGCAAGCGGGAGATTTATGCGCTGACCTCCGATAAGAAAACCATCCGAGTGACGGATACTCCTGGCAAAGGAGAGAGTTGGTCACCAGCCCCGGATGGTCACGGTAATGTCTACTTCACCTCCGATCGTGATGGCACACAGGAAATCTATGCACTAACGTCTGATCACAAGACACTTCAAATAACCAATCACTCCGGAAAAGGTGGAAGTTGGGAACCAGCCCCGGATGGTTATGGCAATCTCTACTTCACATCCGATCGGGACGGCAGGCAGGAGATTTATGTCTTAACATCCGACCATCAGACCGTCCAGGTAACCAACAATTCTGGAAAGGGTGAAAGCTGGTCACCCGCTTCAGATGGTCATGGCAACCTCTATTTCACATCGGATCGGGCCGGCAAACAGGAGATCTATGTGCTGACATCTGTTCATTAAACCGGCAGTAAGAAGACTGGTCTTCAGGAAATAGAAAAGTTAGTGATTAACACCAGGTGGTCATAGTTCTAGTTTGGATAGCACTATGTAGTGGGAATCTGGGATTTTGTGTAAATGGACAATTGAGTACAAAACATGCCTAACCTCATCAATCAAGTTCTGCTCAATCAATATCGCGTCGATGCCTTCATCGCCTCAGGAGGGACGGGCGCAGTCTACCGGGTCTGGGACCTGGAGCGCAATGTTCCTCTCGCAATGAAGGTCCTGCACAGTGATCTGGCGGAAGATCCACATATGTTCAGGCGATTTCAGCGGGAGGCGAATGCGCTCAAAAAGCTCAGCCATCCAAACATAGTGCCTTTCTACGGCTTGTTCCAAACTTCAGGCTTTGTTTTTCTTCTGGAAAGATATATCGACGGGCCTTCGCTAAGAGACGTCCTGAGGGATCAAGGGGGCAAACCGTTGCCAATCCCCGAAACGCTTACCTATTTCAAAGCGCTAAGTTCGGCGCTGGGGTATGCCCATTCCAAAGGTGTTGTGCATTGCGACGTAAAGCCCGGCAACATTCTCATGGACCGCGGGGGAAATATCTATCTTGCTGATTTTGGGATCGCGCGCCATGCGGACAGTACAACCACCACCATGGCCGGCGCAGGCACGGCCGCCTATATGGCCCCCGAACAAATCATGGAGCAGCCCCTGACTCCTGCCACGGATGTATATTCCCTGGGGGTCATGCTATTTGAGATGGTTACAGGACAACGACCCTTCCGTGGAAATGAAGTCGGCACGGAGAGGAGTGGTCAGGCGGCCAATGAGCGTATTCGTGCTGCGCATCTACGTGTATCGCCTCCCGATCCGCGATCGATCATATCTTCGATTCCAGCAGCCCTGGCAAACGTAATCCTTCAGAGCCTAGATAAACGGCCAGAGTACCGCTATCGGACGGCCGCCGAGTTCTTTTCTGCAATTTGTGCGGCGCTGGGAATCGCACCTGACTCTATAGGTGATCGCACCACTCAGGGACTCGGCAGTGATGTGGGAGCCGGTTCGCCAGCGGAAGGCCCCAGACCTGATGGTTCCGGAACAAGGAAATCACCGGGTTTTCTTCTTCCCTTAATAGCAGGGATCGGCATTGTCGGTTTTCTTGCAGTTTGCGGCGCTGCTGTCATGATCATACTGAATCGCCCTACTCTGACGCTGACTCCGCGGTTGACGTCGACTTTCACAGAAACACCTTTGATCGCGCCGTTGACAGATACTCCCGGCACCCCAATCACTGCAGGTCCCAACGCAACTGAAAACCCAACAGCCATTCCCGCGATAAAGATCGTTCGAGGCGCCGAGATGGTGTTGATACCTGCGGGTGAATTCACGATGGGAGATACGCTTGATCAAGCGCTGGCAGAGTGTCGAAACCTGTTCCCTACCGCGTCTGCCGAGAACTGCAAAGAAGAATACTTTACAGACGAGACCCCACCACACCAGGTCAGTTTGGATGCCTACTATATTGACAAATACGAAGTGACCAATGCTCTCTATAAAGCCTGTGCGGATGACGGAGTCTGTAGAAAGCCGGCAAACACCAATTCCGAAACACATCCTTCGTATTATTCGGCGGCCGAATACAACAATTATCCCGTGATCTGGGTGGATCGAAACATGGCACAAACCTATTGCCAATGGCGCGATGCACGTTTGCCGACCGAAGCGGAGTGGGAAAAAGCCGCTCGGGGTGTTTCATCCCTCTTCTATCCGTGGGGCAATAGCTTTGACGGCGCAAGAGCCAATTCGTGTGATGCCAACTGTCCGAGACAGGATTATGCCAACGCGAACTTCAATGACGGCTATAGTGAGATTGCGCCGGTGGACGCCTTCGCCGACGGAATCAGTATGTACAATGTTTACAATTTGTCGGGGAATGTGTCCGAATGGGTGTCAGACTGGTATTCACTGAATACCTATTCACTCGCAAATGGCTTAGTCTCCAACCCAACGGGACCCCAGAACGGTGGTGAGTATGTGATACGCGGCGGTTCATGGCTGCGTTTCCCGATCAATCTCCGTTTGGTGACCCGTTCGAGCAATCGTCCCACTTATTCAGCCAATGATCTTGGCTTTCGTTGCGCTTCTTCAATTCCGTAAAAGAAAGGTATGGCAATATTCAAAAAGTGAAAACTGTCACGATATTCCAAGGCACTGATAAATATCATTTGTTGTACACTAATAATGCATGTACAAACTTTAGCATTCGAAGATTCATCCATCATACTGTTTCTACATGAAAGGAGTGGATTGTCATGAAAAACAAACTGTATTGGCTTTTGATCATCTTTATAGCTGTCTCAATGCTCGGGGCACAGCCATCCACCGTTCTGGCAGATGAAGAACTGCCGTATCACCCCGAACGAGTGGATGCCCCCCACCGGCCCGGAGAGGTGATTGTTGTTCTCAACCGGGTGTTCAGTAATAGAACCCAGTTGAACTCGATCGGCAAAATGATTGCCGACTCGTTCTCCGGCCAGATACTGGATGTCCGGAACAATGCTTTTTTGATGAAGGTTGACGAAGGCACGGACATTCCTGGTTTTGTCCTGAGCTTCAAAGAGAATTTGGAAAATTCCCTGCCGAATCTCAGCAACATGATCAAGTATGCCGAACCTAACTATATCTATGATGTACCGGAACCGCCTCCCCCGCCTCCGGGCGGCGGCACTTATACTCCGCCCGTGACGAGACCTAATGGTCGTCACGACAAGTCAACTCAGAACGAATTGCAGCAACTAAAGAGCAGCGCCATCCTGCCAACCTATCCCGAAGACCCGCTCCTCTACAATACCTGGGGATGGTGGAATACAGAAGCGGACGTAGTATGGCAGGAGAAGTCAGCTTCACCGACG
>JBGPNQ010000034.1:0-24286 GCA_041487615.1 Anaerolineae bacterium | reverse complement strand
CGGTGATCAGGATGACGGCGCCAGGGACGCGCTGACAAAAGGACACATCCAATGGGCACACGAATTCAGCGTCGCTGAGGATTTTCGCAGCGCGTTGAAACAACTGAATATCGCCAAAGAATCGGCACTGACAGACGGCATGAAACAATCGCTGGATTCTGCATTCGGCGATACCTATCTGGCATTTTCCAAATCCATCGGACCACAAGCCAAGCAGGCGATGAAAGAAGCCTTGAAGGCCATCTGTGAAAAACATAGGAAACCAGAGCTGCCAATTTTCGGTTTGAATAAAGACTCGGTCCGCGTGGGTCTCTATGGCGCCGACGGTAAATTGCCTGAAAACCTGATCGCCACGACGCCCGGAGACGTGCATTATGTGGCCTGTGTGGATGTATCGAATCATACCGTCGAATCGAGATACCAAAGGGTTATCGTCGACAGGACTTCCTGGGGCTATTATTATCGGGTAGTACAACAATTCCGTGCCGAAGTTCTTTGGGAGATCCGCCTTCTAAAAACCGATACCATGAAGGATGTAGCCGAAACCACCCTTACAGGAGGTACGCCTCCACCTTTCCCAGACGGCGGCGCTGGCGGTTATTTCTACGGTCCACCACCCAGCATGGCACAGTTGTCAAAGTGGTTGAAGTCGGTTATTCAGTAGCGCGCAGGCTATTCCTGCGATCCACTTCATACAACGATGAAACAAAAAACCTCGCCGTGCGGCGAGGTTTAAATTTCGGGGCAAGGATCAGGAATTCCTGATCGCATCATATCTGGCATGCATATCCATGCAATAGGTTTCAATATCCCCTAGATGCTCATACGTTTCGCAGCGTTTGAAAAAACTATCCTTGCTGAATTGCATATGTTCCAGAACCTGATCTGTAAAGAGGGCATATCCCTGCCAGCCCATGGTTTCAGAGACGCCATTCTTCAAGAGTCTATGGATAAGATTGACATCCGTTCCCAATAGATCGCGAATCCCCGCCACCTGTTGGATGACGAATTCACCATGATGCAGGATGAATTTTAGATCCAGTGTGGGAATGGCCTTGCATGCCTTGCATGGACATGTGGCCGTGGCATATAGCTCTTCTCCTTTATCGCGAAATGCGACGTAGGTGTGATCCACGAGTTCCAGCAGGGATTTGCCTTCCTGCAATTTACTTTCCTCCACATAGGCAAAGACCGCATCCCCCTCCAGTTTGGAGATGGTGAGTAGAATGCCCAGGTTCTCCACGATTGTTTCCAGCAGGTGGGAGAGCACAACATCCGCGTGTTCGATTTCCGTCTTTGCGACAAAGGATGTATAGCCGGAGATGTCTGCCAGCACCAAATAACCGCTCTGCGTTTTTCGTTCCATCGCTCACTCCTCAAGAACCACTTATCTCAACTCTATTCTAATGTGAATTGGACGGATTTGGTCAAATATTATTTTATAGAAATGTTACAGAATCAAAGCAGGCGCGTACCTCTCTCCCCGCGAGAGGGGAAATAGGTGAGGTCAAATCAAAACCCCGCCGTGAGGCGGGGCTGACTTTCCAAACACGAGCAAAATCCGAATCAGACTATATGGCAGTCGGCAATTTGACGCCGAGTTGCTCAAGGATCGCTTTGACGCCAGCGCCTTGCGTGGGCTCAACAGCCCAGGAAGTGACCTTATTCTCTTTGACCGTTATCTTTGTATTTTCGAGCTTGGCCGCAAAGGTTTTGTGCGTGGCGGGGATCACACCCATCTTCATATTTGTCAGATCAAAAGAACCACGATGGGTTCCACTCAGTTGTGAAGTGGTTTTTACCACATCATCATCCGCGCCGATTACGTTGAAATGATAGTCCAGGTCCGGGAAGGCGGTCTTCAGGCTGGCGCTCATTCCAAGCCAGGCTTCCCGGTTGATGGGTTCGGGAATCGGGCCGCTGAATTGGAAATCGTCTGCGAGCAGGTTCCTGGCATTCTTGAAATCGCCCTTTTGAATGGAATCCATCAGGGATTGTACAATTTCTCTCTGGTTCATGTTATTTTCCTTTACTATTAATCGAGCTGTTTCAAAGCAAATGGGCTTGGGAAGAAATGGATGCTCCCTACGGGACATCCGCCGTTTCCCCCAAAATGATAAACATATTGTTTACTAACGCCAGAAGTAGCATAACACGTTATAGGCCCGAAATACGCGGCATCACAAACTTGTAAGTAAGTAGTATCCTGCTGTGGGGCGGGGTTTATCCTTTAGAACGGCTTGAACATCATCAACCACAGAATGACCAGACCGCCGATCACTGAAGTAACCGTCAATATTTCCGGTTCTCTTCTAGCCTTTAAGTCGCTTCTGAATTTGTCGAGGGCGGTTTTATCATCCTTGTTCTTAACCGCATGATCCGTAATGGCGTCCACTGCAGTCAGGTAATGGCCGCCAACACGGTTCATAACTATCCAGATCAGGATCATCACTCCAAGCGCTGTCCACATCCAGCCTTGACGCCACCAGGTGGAAATAAAGCCAGCCGCCATTCCAGTAACGATGATCAGCAAATAGGTAATGCGCAGGTTTCTCGAGTTATTGGCTAGCGTGAAGGAGTAGGTCGCAAAAATCCCCTCCGGCTCGTTTTGCTGGCGTAGTTTGAATGTTACGAAGATTTCAGCAGCGTGCTGGATGAGGAATATAAAGATTACAGTCACGTGCAGAAAGACAACCCACTGATACATGCTCCGCTCCGGTGATACATAAGAAAACCCTGGTCCGTTCTTATGGTTTCGGTCCTCAGTTTCATCGTTGGGCATATCCCTCTCCCATTAGGAGAGGGTAGGGTGAGGGAAAAACAACCGCCTCGCCTGCCTATGACTCGAAGAGGCTCAAAGTGTACTCTGCCATTGGAAAAGAAAAGCCGCTCGTCCCAAATAGGACAAGCGGCTTATTGCTGCAATGTTTATTGTATTATGCGCGTTCGACGCGTGGTTTGGCCACATTGACCTTGAGCTTGTTGTCAGCCATGGCATAGTCGTTGAACATGCTGATCGCCTTATCGGCCTCAGCCTGGGTGGGCATGGCTACAAAGGCGAAGCCCTTCGACATGCCGGTGCCCTTATCTACGGCGACATCCACCGAGGTGACGGCTCCGGCTTGTGTGAACAAGGTCTTGATTTCATCCTGCGTGGTCGACTTGTTCAGGTTTCCTACATAAATTCGAACATCCATTTTGTTGCTGCTTTCTACCCTAAAGGGCACATATCCGGCAGATCCGGAAATAAAAATGACCGCGAACCCTATAAGTGGGTCGGCGGCCAATCGTACGACGAAGATCCAATTATTCTTACATAATCAGTGTAACACAGTTCCAGCCCACAGACGGGGCAATATGGTTCTCTGGTTCAGAGTGGAAATCCATCGTCAGTGGAGAAATCGAAACCCCGCCATGAGGCGGGGATAATCTTACTTCTTCTTCATTCTAGTTTTTGCTTCTGCGATTTGCTTCCTTGCCTCATGGGAAGTGTAAACTACAGAACTATCTTCATCATCGGCTCTTGTTGGCCCCAGGTAATCCACAATATTGATCTCGTCATTAATACCAGTTTTTTCAGGATCCCAGATAATCATCGTGCGATTCTGGCTAATCTCAAATTTTCTCCGATCTTCATCAGACGCGTTATATAAAGTCGGGATCCACATCAGGGAAATTGAAATGAATCGTTCATCTGTCAACTCGACATGCATATGTGTATTGTCAAACTTTACAGTATGAATATAAGCTTCCTTGGGGAAGGTATATTCATCGATCGAGTGCTGAATTTTATATCTCTTCACTTTTATTTTCTCATTCGTTGGCTTTGTTCCTGTAACCACGCCATTCCTCATGCCTTCCTCTGGACCGCCACGACCATCGGTCGACTGGTGACGCCAGCCTCATCCATGGATGCCTTCGTGCGCGGATCATTCAGGAATGCCTGCGCTTTATCAGATTCATCCCATTCGAGGACCAGGGTGACGTTATTGGGATTATCCACATCGCGATAAAACTGATTGAGTCCTGTAGAGCCAGCAGCCTTGCGACTGGACTCGTTGGCATCGAAGCCAGCGCGCCACTTGTCGTAATCAGCAACATTAACACGGAGATTAATGTAGACCATGTGAGTCTGTCCTTTCGAGAATACGGCTAAAGAATAACGGAAGGAAGCTATTTCAGTATATCGTTCCCGCGCGGCAATTAATATCCCACCGTTAATCCGGGTGATTGTGGATCAATTACTCACCCAAAAGAAATTTTCGAGTTAAGAATTCAGGAGGAATTTGCTGCTCTTGTGGTAGGTAGATAGCAACTTGAACATCCAACTGTGATAGATATTTGCACATCATCGGTCCAATATCGTTCCAATCCAAACCACCTAGCCCACAACCTAATGCTGGTAATGCTATGGATTGAATTTCCTCAGTTTTGTAGTTTTCAATCAGCCACTTCAAGCCTTGCTCAATTCCCTTTGGATCTGAACCTTGCTTCCAATGCTCCTTAGTGGGAAAGAGCAAAAACCACTTGTTGGCGTTCGGATTTGGCAAAGATGATGGTTCATCAGCCAAGTCCTCATCCAAAGATGCTTCACGTTTATAGAGATAAGGTATACCCATTTGTAGTACTTTCTCCCTACATAAATCCTGATATGCCACGTACATGTCGGGGAATTGATACTTTGCTCTGGAAGCTAATCCTTTACCCATTACACCAACTGTATTTACGCTGACAGTAAGGGTTTGCATTTGAGAAAAAAACATATCTCCATCAACCCATGATAATTTATTGGTAATCGCTCCATGCCTCCTGGGTTGGAAGAACATGTGTGGCTCAATAACAACCGATGTCTGGAGTGAAAAATTCTTTAGTACAGGTCTGATTTTGTCTGCGACAGATTGATTTATTACGTATATTGAATGGAGTTCTGATGGAGGAATATAGTTTGGAATGAGGCATTCCGCCATGATTTTTCTTTTTGTGCCGTCTTCTGATTTCCACCAATCGCTATTGATAATTGCCCAGTACTCATCGTTAATAGCTTGGAGACCTTCGTTCATTTGTAATATTGGAGAAAGCGGACTTGCTGCATTGCCTAACGATATAAATGCACCGTCAGTATCAACTACTTGAGGCGTAACGCCAATAATTACAATGTCTTTCTTCTCATTTGTTTCAGTAATTACCTTGTAAAGCATCGGGTTGCGTGGTTGAAAATAGACGTTTGCGTAGTCCCACAAACTTTTTCCATCCGGTGTCGTTCTTGTTTCTCGATTTGCAACAATCTCTGGGTTGTAAATGCGTGTGAATTGAACCCCTTGCTTTTCAACCTGCCTATGGGAAAGAATTCCATTTCTTAGAATTGAAGGTAGGTTATTGATGTGTGTAATGTAATATAAACCTTTAACGCTTCGTTTGGCCATACGTTTTCCTGTTTCAAGTTGATTATAGCAAGCAAACAATCATTTTCAAACTCCAATTGACATCCTCCCACTTCTTGTGCTACACTTGAGTTGTCAGACAACTTTCGTCTAGTCGTCTAACGGCTTACCGCTAAAAGCTAATGGCTAACAGCTAACATGACCACCCTTCTCATCAAACACGCCTACATTGTCACCATGGATGACCATCAGCGGGAACTTCCCGATGGTGGTCTTTTTATTCTCGACGGGTTCATCGACCACGTTGGCGAGACGAGCCACCTTCCCCAATCTGCTGACGAAGTGCTCGACCTCACGGATTACATCATCGTTCCAGGGCTGGTCAACACCCACCATCACTTCTACCAGACCCTGACGCGCGCCGTCCCCGCCGCGCAGGATGCCAATCTCTTCAACTGGCTGACGACCCTATATCCCATTTGGGCTCGCATGAACCCCGAAGATATTTTCACATCGACGCAAACCGCCCTGGCCGAACTCGCCCTTTCAGGATGCACCACCGCCTCCGACCACCTCTATCTTTTCCCCAATGGATCAAAACTGGATGACGAAATCGCCGCCGCGCAGGAAATCGGATTGCGCATTCAGGCCTCGCGCGGCTCGATGTCCCTCGGCGCGTCACAGGGCGGACTTCCGCCTGACTCCGTTGTGGATAGCGAAGACTCCATCCTCAAGGACTCCCAGCGGCTCATCCAGAAATATCACGACGCCAAACCTGGCGCGTTCGTGCAGATCGTTCTTGCACCGTGCTCTCCGTTCAGTGTCACCAGCGACCTGATGAAACAGTCTGCAAAGCTGGCGCGTGAATATGGAGTCCATCTGCATACTCATCTCGCTGAAACTGAAGACGAAGAGCAATTCTGTTTGCAGAAATTCGGGCATCGTCCTGTCGGATATATGCAGGAAGTAGATTGGGTGGGGAACGACGTCTGGTTTGCGCACGCGGTCTGGGTCAATGATGAGGAGATCCAGGTCTTCGCCAAACATAACTGCGGCGTGGCGCACTGTCCCACGTCGAATATGCGACTCGCTTCCGGCATCGCACCGATAAAGGAATATCGCAAGGCTGGCGTAAACGTCGGTCTGGGCGTGGACGGCTCTGCCTCCAACGACGGGTCGCATCTCCTGGCCGAGGTCCGAAGCGCAATGCTTGTGTCGCGCGTCAAAGAAGGACTCACTGGTTTCTCCCTCACCTCTAACCCCTCTCCCTCGGGGAGAGGGGAAGGGGTGAGGGAATTAATGACTGCCCGCGAAGCGTTATTTCTTGGCACGCGTGGTGGGGCAGCAGTGATCGGAAGAAGTGACATAGGCAGTTTGGAAAATGGAAAGTGTGCCGACTTCTTCGCCATCAATTTGAATCGCATTGGCTTTACCGGTATGCATGATCCCGTCTCCGCGATTGTCTTTGGTCAACCCGTCAACGCGGATTACACCGTCATCGGCGGCAAGTTCATTGTCAAGGAAGGACAGTTGTGCACCGTGGACGAACGCAAGTTGATCGAGAAACACAACAAGGCCGCGAAAAGGCTGCTATCTTGATGTCATTGCGAGCGACCGCAGGGAGCGTGGCAATCTCGTCTTGGTAGGTTAGTTGGGATTGCTTCGTCACTACGTTCCTCGCAATGACAGATAAAAAACATGCTCAATCTCCTCCTCATCCTCCTCGTCGGTTGGCCGGCGATCACGGTCACGGTCATTCTTGTTGGCATCGGCTTGTTCAAGAGCAATTATCGTTTTCTGGTTTGGGCTGCGATCCTGGCCTTTCCGTTCTCCTGGTATTTGAGCGGATTTCCCTCCGTTCGCTCTCCGATGTTTTTGACGCCGGTCCTGATCTTGTCCTCGGCATGGGCGATGCGCTACGACAAACAAATGCTGTCCTGGATCCTTGGGATCGTATTCTTTCTGGAAATCATCCTGTTATTTTTTGTGCTTCTGGCTGGAGGTGCATGAAGGCGCTGGTGATTTTCTCAGGTCTTCCAGGCACAGGAAAGTCCACGCTCGCCACAAGGCTTGCCCGCCAGTTGCACTGGCCGCTTCTCTGCATCGATGATGTGATCGGTGACGTGCCGGAAAATGCCGGCATCGCATTCTGGGACTCCCGAGTGGCGATTCTGCTCGACGTGATCGAAACGCAACTTAAAGTAGGACTCAGTGTCATTGCCGACTCGGTCTTCATGAACATGGATCGCCATCATGCCCAGGAACTGGCCCGCAAATATCAGGCGCGTTTTTTACCGATTTATGTGTTTGTATCCGATGAAAACGTTTGGAAGGAACGCGTGACAAATCGGTCGGACGAATTGAACGATAAGGATGTTGCAACCTGGGAAAATATTCAGCATCAGCGCGAACGTTTTCGTGCATGGGAACCAGGTACGGCGCTCTTCGTTGATTCGCTGAATCCGGTGGATGAAAACTATGAATCCGTTTTGAATTTCGTAATGAAAGATGATGTAACGCTAAAACCCTTATCAAAGATTGAATTGGTCGAAGGCAAGTATCACTAATCATGGAAATACGGTGGTCGAGTAACCTGAGGCGGTAGCCGAAGGTTACTCGACCACCGGGTAGACATGTAATGGAGAATTTATGCCATCATCCCTAAAACTCACCCGCGCACTCGTTGATGTCGCCATGGGACGCGCCCCTGCCGATCTGGTGATCCTCAACGGCAAATGGGTCGCCGTCCAATCCGGAGAGATCATCCCCGGTTCCGATATTGCCATCAAGGACGGACATATTGCCTATGTCGGTGAGGATGCGCGTCATACCGTCGGCAAGAAGACAAGGGTCATCAATGCGAAAGGGCGTTATCTCGTCCCGGGACTTCTCGACGGACACATGCATGTTGAGTCGGGCATGGTCACGGTCACCGAGTTCGTGCGCGCGGTCGCTGTGCGCGGCACGACCGGTATGTTCATTGACCCACATGAAATGGCAAACATCTTTGGGCTCAAAGGCGTAAAGTTGATGGTGGATGAAGCGCAAAAGCAACCCATCCACGTCTGGGTGCAGATGCCTTCTTGCGTGCCTTCGGCTCCTGGTTTTGAGACTCCCGGCGCGCATATCGGACCGAAGGAAGTTGCCGAGGCGATGAAATGGGATGGCATCATCGGTCTCGGTGAGATGATGAATTTCCCCGGCGTGTTCATGGGCAACAAAAATATGCTCGAAGAAATGTCCATTACGCACGCCCATAATAAAACCATTGGCGGACATTATGCCTCGCCCGACCTTGGACTTCCCTTTCACGGATACGTCGCCGGTGGCGCAGAGGATGACCACGAAGGGACTCATCTCGAGGACGCGGTCGAACGAGTCAGGCAGGGGATGAAGGCGATGCTGCGCTACGGTTCCTCCTGGCATGACGTCGCTTCGCAGGTGGGGGCCATCACGCAGTTCGGTCTGAACCCGCGTCGCTTTATGCTTGTCACCGACGACTCACATGCTCAAACGCTCTCCCAGGATGGGCACATGGACCGCGTCCTGCGCCACGCGATCGAGCAGGGACTCAATCCCATGACCGCCATCCAGATGATGACGATCAA
Source organism: Anaerolineae bacterium (assembly GCA_041487615.1). Lineage (GTDB taxonomy): Bacteria > Chloroflexota > Anaerolineae > Anaerolineales > Villigracilaceae > Defluviilinea. The sequence continues at coordinate 15,297 of JBGPNQ010000034.1, read as the reverse complement.
CACTGCAGAACACTTCGGCCTTTCCAAAGAAATGGGAATGATCGCCCCTGGTCGCTGGGCAGACGTGGTGCTGGTGAAGGATTTGAACAACTTCAAAGCAGATGCTGTTATCGCGAAGGGACAATTAATTACAGAAAATGGAAAGTGGAAAGTAGGCTTGCCAAAGTCCAGCTATCCAAAGTGGGTGACGAATTCCGTTCATTTGAAGCGCGCATTGAAGGCAGAAGATTTCAAGTTACAGGTCAAAGGTCTAAGGCCTAAGGTCAAGGTAAATGTGATCGGCGTCATCGAGAACCAAGCCCCAACGCGACATTTGACCTTTGACGTTCAGCCTGAAAATGGCGAGATCAAAGCTGATATGTCACGCGACGTTGCCAAGATAGCCCTCGTCGAGCGTCACAAGGGGACAGGCAAGATCATGCGGGGACTCGTCAGTGGGTTTGGGTTCACGTCAAAATGCGCGATCGCGTCCACGCTGGCGCATGACAGCCATCACATGCTCGTAGTCGGCACGGATGATGAATCCATGGCGGCCGCCGCCAACGGCCTGGCGCGATGCGGAGGCGGTCAAATCGCGGTGAAGGATGGCAAGGTCATTGGGCTGGTCGAGTTGAAAATCGCCGGCTTGATGTCTACTGAAAAGGCAGACGTAGTTGCGAAGAAAGCGGCTACCATACTGAAGGGATTCAAATCCTGCGGTTGTCAGTTGAACAACCCGAATATGCAATTGTCGCTGCTCGCGCTCGTGGTGATCCCCGAGTTGCGTATCTCAGACAAAGGTCTGGTCGATGTCACAAAATTTCAGTTTGTTCCACTTGTGGAGGGATAATGGCTAATTTTCCGTTTCAACGTTTGCAGGCTGACCTGGCGAAATTGATCGCCAGCACGCCCGCGGGTTCGCGCTTGATGTCCGAACCTGATCTGGCAAAGCAGATGGGGGTCTCGCGTGCTACTTTGCGTGAAGCGATGCGCACGTTCGAGACACAGGGCTTGATCCGTCGTCGTCAGGGCTCGGGGACGTACGTGGTAGGCAAGTTCGATGTGATCGATGCGGGACTCGAAGTGTTGGAGAGTCTCGAGACGATGGCGCGTCGCCTGAGTTTGGAAGTATCTGTCGGTGACCTGCACGTCGAGCAGGTGGATGCCGATAAAAAGACTGCGGAGGGTCTGTGTGTGGAGGAGGGGAAACATCTCACGCGCGTCCGACGCGTGATACGAGCAGATGGACGACCGGTGGCCTACCTGATTGATTCCCTGCCCGAGGAGGTTCTGAAACCAAATGCCCTGCCTGCTGAATTCGGCGGCTCTGTACTGGATTTCCTGCTCGCGAGTGGAGGTGATTTGCAGGTCTCACGCGCCGCAATCAGCGCCACCAATGCCAGCGCCGATGTGGCAAAACCTCTCGAGATCCAGCGCGATGATGTGTTGTTAAGATTCGAGTCGCAGTTATATGACTCGAAAGGCAGGGTGCTCGATTACTCGGTGAGTTACTTCATTCCGGGATATTTCAATTTCCATGTGAATCGACGGGTGGGGAACAACCAGCCAAAATGAAATAGCCACTGAGACGCGGAGACACTGAGTTTTCAATTTGATTTGAGGCTGCCAGATGGCCCATCCAAAGTTTCCTGCCAAAACGATTCCTTCGGATATGCCCGAGAACGCGATCACTGAGCGCATTATCAAATGCGCGATAGCGGTTCATCGTGAACTTGGGCCCGGACTCTTGGAAAATGTATATGAAGAGGCGCTGGATATCGAATGTTCGATGGATGGTCTTGCGGTTCAACGGCAACTAGAGATACCTGTGTTATATAGAGGCAAAATGATAGGCGAATACAAGCCAGATATGCTAATCAATGCTCTGGTTGTCGTTGAAATAAAAAGCGTTGAACGGTTTGATCCTGTTTTTGAAGCACAGGTTCTGACCTATCTGAGAATAACAGGCAAACGTGTTGGTCTGTTGATTAACTTCAATTCCCGTCTCGTGAAAGATGGTATCAAGCGATTTATTTTGTAGTCAACCACCGTGAATCACAAGAACATAAAGAATCTCTGCGTCTCTGTGACTCTGTGGCAAAACTATTTATTGCGAGGTAAACGTGACAGTACAGGAAATTAAGAACAAAGTCCAGGAAAATAGCGAAAACATTATTCAGTTTCTGCGGGATATTGTTGCCATTCCGAGCATGGATGGACAATTGAAGGATGTCGGCGAGCGCATCCAGGCGGAGATGCGGAAGCTGGGTTTTGATGAGGCGCGCTTCGACAAGATGGGCAACACCATCGGTCGCATCGGCAACGGACCCAGGGTGCTCATCTTTGATTCGCACATCGATACAGTGGGCGTCGGAGATCCCGACGAATGGGAATGGGATCCGTTCGTAGGCAAGGTGGAGGACGGTGTCCTGTATGCGCGCGGTGCGTGCGATGAAAAAGGTTCCACGCCGGGCATGATCTATGGCCTGGCAATTGCTCGTGACCTGGGACTCCTTGACGGCTATACCGCCTATTACTTCGGCAACATGGAAGAGTGGTGCGATGGCATCGCTCCCAACGCCTTCGTTGATGCTGATCCTCAGGTGAAGCCTGATTTCGTTGTCATCGGTGAGCCGACGAAGATGCAGGTCTATCGCGGGCACAAAGGCCGCATCGAGTTGAAGATTACCGCTCACGGCCAGTCGGCGCACGCGGCGTCGCACTACCTGGGCGACAACGCCGTGTACAAGATGATGTCGATCATCACACAAGTCCGCGAGCTGGATCGTCGGATGCGCTTTGGCATGGGCTATCATCCCGTGCAGGGCTATCCATCCGTCGCGGTGACCGATGTCGAGGCCCGCACAGCCTCGATCAACGCGGTGCCCGATCAGTTCACCATCTATCTCGACCGTCGCATCACATTGAACGAACCGCGCGACGAGGTCATCGCACAGATCAAGGGGCTGATCCCCGACTATCTGCAGGATGAAATCCATGTCGAAGAACTGTTCTATGATGCTCCATCCTACACGGGCTTCGTCTTTCCGGTATCCAAGTTCTATCCGCCCTGGTTGCTCGACGACGCGCACCCGTTGACGGAGGCAGGGCAGCGAACCATCGAGGCACTGTGGGGCGAAAAGCGTGCGCTCGGTACATGGGACTTCTCGACGAATGGCACCTATTGGGCAGGCAAGGCTGGAATCCCATCCATTGGCTTTGGCCCCGGCGACGAGAAAACCGCGCACATGCGCAACGAAAATGTGCCGCTCGACGAAGTGGTTGCTGCCACGGAGTTCTATGCACTGTTCCCAAGCGTGTTGAGTCAGAAGATAAAGTAGATAAACGGTGGTCGAGTAGAGCGAGTGCTTTTCTCGCTCATATCGAGACCACCGATTGGAAAAAAAGGCCAAAGAAGGAAACGTTGGTTCAAATGAAGGTACTTTTGAACGTCCAAATATTCAACAATCAAAATGGAGGCTCGTATGCGTAGTTTTGCTGGTCGTGACATTCTTTCCCTTAAGGAATTCGAGAGGAATGAATTCTTCCACGTATTTGATGTGGCCGCGAAGATGGAACCCATTGCGCGCGCACGCAGGAACGTGGATATGCTCAAGGAAAAAACATTGGTGACGGCTTTTTATCAGCCTTCGACGCGCACGCGTCTGGCTCATGAATCAGCCATGCACCGCCTCGGTGGCCATGTGACAGGTTTTTCAGATGCCAAGATGACCCGCGCCGGTGACTTCTATCAGGAGTCCATCAAGGATACTGTGAAAATGCTGGAGTTTTATGGTGATGTGATCGTGATGCGCCATTTCCAGCAGGGTGCACCGCATGAAGCCGCGAAATGGGCCAGTATCCCGATCATCAACGGCGGCGATGGTTGGGGCGAACACCCGACACAAATCCTCACCGACCTCTATACGGTTCTGCGCGAAAAGGGTCGCATCGACGGGTTGAAATGGCTGGCGGTGGGCGATATGCGCATGCGCACCATGCACTCGCTGGGTTATGCCTTGAGCCAGTTCGATTGCCCGATCACGTTCGTTGCACCTCCTGAAATGAATCTCACCGATGACTTCAAGAAGGAACTCAATCAATATAGCGTGAACTTCAAGGAAGTTGACCATGTTGAGCAAGCCATCGCGGATGCGGATGTTATTTTGGTCGAGCCGGTCGTGCAGCCCGATTACACCAAGTCCCGCGATGAGCGCACGGGTGAGCTCGATCTCACGCCGGCCAATTACAAGATCACGCGTGAATTGCTTTATACAAAAGCAAAATCCGATGCCATTCTGCTTCACTCACTGCCGCGTATGGATGAAATCCCGACCGATGTGGATATCACCAAATGGTCGCGCTACTGGCAGGAGGCGTTCAATGGTGTCGTGATGCGCATGACGTTGCTGGCCCTCGTCCTTGGCGCAATGGAATAATGTTTTTTGTCATTGCGAGGAACTGCGAAGTAGTGACGTGGCAATCTCATCGCATTACCTAACATAGGTTGGGCGGTTAGTTGAGATTGCTTCGGGCTAACGCCCTCGCAATGACATTAACATAGCAATGAAAACGATTGAAATCCGACGACATTCCATCCGCACCAAACCTGGCCAGCATCTCTCGCAGCAGGGTGTGACTCTGGCGCGGTTGGTGGGGCAGAACCTGGGTCCGTTCGACCGCGTGGTGACAAGTACACTTCCACGGGCGTTCGAGACGGCCATTGCAATGGGCTTCGCCGTCGATGTACAAAATGAGTTGATGAGCACGTATGGCGATGCCGTCGAAATGGAAGCGCCGTGGCCGATGTCGCTGGAGGAATATGCAGAGGTCCTTCGCAAACGTGGCGCGGCCGCGCGCTACGCAAATCAAGTAGCTGAGATCTACCGTCAACTTGCAGGTTATCTTGCCGATGGACGAGCCGCTTTGGTCATTAATCATGGCGGTGTCGTGGAAATGGGTGCAATTGCCTGTCTGCCCGATGCAGACCACGCCTCGTGGGGTCCGCATTTCGAATGCTGCGAAGGTATTCGTCTGTTTTGGGAGGAGGGAAAGTTTGTGAGTGCGGAAGTTTTGAGAGTATCAACATAACTAAAATACCTCGGTGGTTGAGTAGGAGCGGTGTTTGTCCACTCCATATCGAAACCACCAATGACAGGCAAAAATAGAATTGCATAATGGTGGCCCTGATACCTGGGTACTCGACCACCACTTAATATCAAAAATAATTTCAAAGGAGAAATAATATGCAAACAAACTTCAGAGGTCGCGACTTTATCGGTGACCTGGACTTCACCAAAGAGGAAGTCGAAACCGTTCTCGACGTAGCCTGGGATCTCAAGCGAAAACGCGCCCTGGGCGAACCGCACGCCTACCTGCGCGACAAGGTGCTGGCAATGCTGTTCTTCTTCTCATCCACGCGCACACGTGGATCGTTCGAAGCAGGCATCGCCCAACTTGGCGGACATGGCGCGTTCATTGACTCGAACACCACCCAAATTTCACATGGCGATACGCCTGTGGAGATCGGCGAGATCTTCGGCCGCTATTTCGACGGCATCGCCATCCGTCACTGCGATTTTGGCGATGGTAACAAATATTTAAACGATGTAGCTAAAAACTCGCGTGCGCCCGTCCTCAACATGCAATGCGATATTTACCATCCCTTCCAGTGTTTGGCTGACCTGATGACCATCATGGAAAAGAAGGGACGTGACCTGCGCAAGAAGAAAATGGTCGTTTCATGGGCATATGCTGCTTCCTATCTTAAACCTGTTTCCGTGCCTCAATCGCTCATCCTCCAGATGCCGCGCTTCGGCATGGATGTGACTCTTGCTTATCCGCCCGAGTTCAAGCTCATGCCCGATATCGTCGAGCAGGCAAAGGAACAGGCGAAGATCGCCGGTACCAGCTTCGAGATCATCGACAGCAAGGCTGGCATGACCGAAGCCTGCAAGGATGCTGATGTGATCTATGCCAAGTCCTGGGGTCCGCTGCTCACCACCAATGACAAAGCCGAAGGCAAGAAGATCCAGGATTCCTACAAGGATTGGATCATGGACGATACGAAGCTGCAGGTTGCGAAGAAGGATGCCATCTACATGCACCCACTTCCCGCTGACCGCGACGTCGAAGTGACCAGTAAAGTGCTCGACGGGCCAAACTCAGTTGTCTTCGATGAGGCCGAGAATCGCCTGCATGCCCAAAAAGCCGTCATGGCGTTGACGATGTTCTAGTCTGTCATTGCGAGCGTAGCGAAGCAATCTCCGATTTCATGTGAGATTGCTTCGTCGCTACGCTCCTCGCAATGACGTTCATGAGAAGGAGATTTACAAATGGGAAAATTGGCTGTAATTGCTGTCGGCGGTAATTCGCTCATCAAAGACGATAAAAACGTCAGTGTGGAAGACCAGGAGAGGGCTCTGCGAGAGACTGCCCATCATATTGCGGATATGATCGAAGCAGGCTGGGACCTGGCCATCGGTCACGGCAATGGACCGCAGGTTGGCTTCATCCTGCGCCGGTCCGAGATCGCCGCGAAAGCCGAAGGGATGCATGAGGTCCCGCTCGATGTCTGCGGCGCGGATTCACAGGGCGCGATCGGATACGAGTTTCAGCAGGCACTACAGAACGAATATCACAGGCGCGGCATCAAAAAAGGCGCGGCGACTGTCATCACCCAGATGCTGGTTGACCAGAAGGATGCCGCGTTCCAGAAACCGTCCAAGCCAATTGGCTCGTTCATGGATGAGACGGAAGCCAGGCGACGCGAAAAGGAGATGGGCTGGTCTGTGGTGGAAGACGCGGGCCGCGGCTGGAGAAGAGTCGTTCCGTCTCCAATGCCGAAGAAAATCCTTGAACTCGAATCGGTCAAGTTGCTTCTTAACGCGGGAGTCACGGTCATCACAGTGGGTGGCGGCGGAATCCCGGTGATCGATCAGGGCGACGGTCAATTTGAAGGCACCGCGGCGGTCATCGACAAGGACTTCGCCTCATCTCTGCTCGCACAGGAGATCGGCGCGGAATTGTTCCTGATCGCGACCGCTGTTGAAAAAGTTGCCATCAACTTCGGCAAGCCTGAACAGAAGTGGCTCGACAAGATGACACTTGCCGAAGCCAAACAATATCTTGCAGCAGGTACACACTTTGCAAAGGGCTCGATGGCTCCGAAAATTCAGGCCATCATCTGGTTCCTTGAGAACGGTGGAAAACAGGCATTGATCACGAATCCTGAAAATATCGGTCGCGCTCTTAAGGGCGAGACCGGTACGTGGATTGTGAAATAAAAAATATAGAGGCAGGCAGCCGCCTGCCTCTACACAATCGAGGAAAGGACCATGCCAGAAACTCAATCCGCCACAGTTTCGGTTCCGCGCGCCAATGGCAAGGGAACGATGGAATCGTTTCTTGTGAAGCCTGAGGGCATGGGACCCTTTCCCGGACTGGTCGTCATCCATGAGATTTTTGGCTTGAACGATAACATTCGCGGTATTGCGAACCGGTTTGCGGAAGAGGGCTACGCTGCCTTGGCTGTGGATCTGTTCTCCAACCGTAATCGCGTTCTGTGCATGATGCAGCTCATTCACGGCATGATGATTCGCCCATTGAATAATGCCGTGGTAGCGGAACTGCAGTCCTCGATTGCCTTCCTGCAAAGGCAACCAGGTGTGGACCGGGACCGAATCGGCGCAGTTGGTTTTTGCATGGGTGGTGGATATGCTCTGCAGCTCGCCGTGACGGCCAAAGGCATGAAGGCCTCCTCGGCCTTTTATGGTGCTGCCCCGAAACCGCTCGAAGCGTTTGTGCAATCCTGTCCGATCATCGGCAGTTATCCTGAAAAGGATTTTTCTGCCGAAGGTGCGCGTGAACTGGATGCCGTGCTTGAAAAATATAATATTCCACATGACATCAAATTTTATGAAAACACACAGCATTCCTTTTTCAACCAGCAGCGCACACCGTTTGAAGTCGAAGCCTCAAAGGATGCATGGCGGCGTATGTTATCATTCTTTGGCGAGCATTTGAAATAACGCCGCCCGCCCATGCCACAAGAGTCAATACAAAGCGAACAGATGCCAGTATCCCCCCGTGTTTTGTTGAGCATAGATTATGAGCCCTGGTTTGCCCTCTTCCGATATTACGATAAGTTAAGTGACCGCGAACATCGCCGCAAACTCGATGAAGGTTTTACGGCATATGCCATTGATGCCATCCTTGAACAATTGGGCAGCTCACAGGCCAGCCTCTATCTTGTTGGCGAGATTGCCGAGTGGTATCCCGAAGTTCCGCAGAAGATCGTAGCTGCGGGACATGAGCTTGGTTTGCATTGTCATATTCACCGCCCGCTGATCGATGTCAGTGAACTGGCTGAGGATCTGCGCGCATCGGCTTCATGGTGCAGGCAATACAACGTCCGCGGTTATCGCGCACCCATGGTGGGTATCAGCGAAGAGGCATATCCGCTGCTGCAGGACGCGGGCTTTTCCTATAGCTCTTCGATCTATGCCCCGGCCGGAACATTATTGCAAAAAGGAAATATCTGGGAAATCCCCGTTAGCACGGCTCGTCTGCGCCCAGGCGAATCGACCTATGTGGCGCCGCGCGATTTCTCGTTCCGATTACTTTTTGGCGGGGAATTTCCATATGGATCAAGCTTCAGCATCGGCCTGCTGGGAAAGAATATTCTGAAAGTGATTGAATCGGAATTGAAGCGCGGACTCAGCCCTGTCATTATTTTGCATCCTTATGAATTAGCCACACCGGCCCGTTCCGCACGTCTCACGCGGGACCTGTTCATACATCCGTTATTCTTGCCCTTCCTTCGGAACAAGTCTTCCTTTCTCCAGGCATTGCTCGGGAATTTTCCCGTTTCTCCGTTGGGGACATATCTTGATGAAATGCTGGGAACACAGGTGATTGTAAATGCCTGACGTACAAGTTCGGACGTTGCCTCCGGATCAACCTGCGATGTGGCCTGAAGTACTGGCATTATCTGCCACATTTACTTCAACCGATCCATGGTCTGAGCTTGTTCAGCAAATATATAAATATTCAATTCATCGTATGGAAGCTGTGAACAATGAGGAAGTCGTTGGCATCCTCGTCCTTGTGCATGTTCAACATCCGATCTTCGGCAATTATCTTGCCACCTCTCCATTTGGGAGTTACGGAGGCTTTGCGTTCACATCCATTGCCGCGCGTGACGCGTTGCTTGACGAAGCGCGCAGGCTTTCCCTTGAATTGAACGTTGAATACACCGTTATCCGTTTTTTGGATGATGGTAATCCTCCATCCTCCGGATGGATTCAATACCCGATCTATTCAACGTACCTCGTTGATCTGCCCGCCATTGCAGGTGATTTGTGGAAGACCTTTGGTTCACAACATCGCAAACATACGCGCCAATCTCTGCGGAAAGGATTTACGGTTCGCTTTGGCCACCTTGACCTTCTGGACGATGCCTATGATGCGATGTCTCTCAGCATGCACGAGCTGGGCTCGCCATACCATCCGAAGAGGTATTTGAGAACCCTGGCAACCCTCCTCCGGAAGGATTTGGAGTTCGTCGTGCTTCGTGATTCAAAAGGCGAACTTGCAGGTGCATCTGTCCTGGTTTATCAAGGTAATGTAGCATCAACCTTGCATGCCAATATTCTTCACAAGTTTCGTTCTGACTATGCCGGCGAATATTTATATTGGTCTGTGTTGGAGCATTGTTGTGAGAACGGAATGCGGGTCTGCGACCTGGGACGCAGTCTGAATGGCTCGGGCAACGAAACATTCAAGATGAAATGGCATCCGCGCAAGGAGCCGCTTGCTTACTGGTATTACCTTCCAAAAGGCGGAGCGATCCCTGAATTAAATCAGAAGAGTGCGAAGTTTCAACTTGCCATCCGGGTATGGAGAATACTTCCAGCGTTTCTCGTGCGCGCCATGGGACCGCATTTGATTCGCGGAATTGCGTGATCGGTATGGATTTTAGAGTTGTTCCCATCAGGCAGTTGAACGATGAGCAAATTGTGGAGCTTGCAGAACTACATAAAGATGTGATCCATTCACTGCTCACCGATTTGGGACTGCCGTTCCTTGAAAAATATTATCGAATAGCCTGCGCAGATGAGAACGCGATCGGGTTTTGTGCATTGTCTGAAAACAATATGCCTGTGGGCTGGGTGGTCGGCTCTCCAAAGCCAGAGCACCTTAACAATCAACTGAATCAACCTGTTTTCTGGTTTATTTTTCAAGTGCTGCGCGTAGTAACCACACATCCGCTCCTTCTTTGGCAATTATTTATTTCCGCGCGATCTGCATCAGTTGGATTGGAGCGTGACCAAATTGAACTGACCTACATCGGCGTAGCCTCGTCCGCGCGACGGATGGGATTGGGAAGAACGCTTACGGATGCCTTTCTTCAAGCTTGTAAAGGTCAGTATCATTCGGCGGTCTTAAGCGTGGAAGTGGAAAACATGAACGCAATTCAGTTGTATACTACGTTTGGCTTTCAGATCGTGAATACGTTGACAGAAGGAAAGTTCAAGCGCCACCGTATGGAACTTAAGCTTTAGCATGAAATCATTCCTTCGAAGGTTCGAATCGTTTGCATCATCGCCGCCTGCAGTTCCGTGGGTGATGCTACTTGTCGCAGTTCTGGCATACGGTCTATTCGTCTGGCGGCACGGCTTTTATTGGGACGACCTGCCAATGACCTGGATTCGCTACGAACTGGGACCGGATGCATTGCGGGCTTATTTTTCCACCAGCCGTCCGGTATGGGCGGTACTTTATCAGATCACGACAAAATTTATTCCGCAGGTCCCTCTTTATTGGCAGATCTTTGCCATCCTATTGCGCTGGCTTGGGGTGGTAATTTTTTGGATGATCCTGCGCGAATTGTGGCCCGGTCGCAACCAAATGGCGTTGATTGCCTGTTTGTTCTTTTTGCTTTATCCCGGTTTCAATTTACAGTGGGTTTCATTCCTGACGAGCCATTTTTACATTGTCATTTGCATATTCCTTCTATCCTTCCTGTTGATGTTATGGTCGTTCCGAATGGGGGACCGTTACTGGGTGCTTACGGTTGCTGCGATGATTCTATCGCTTCTCAACCTGTGGATGATGGAATATTTCTATTTTCTCGAATTGGTTCGACCCTTTATCATTTTCTATGCATTCTATGAGACCGAAACAGGTCAGCGCTTCGTGGCCGTTGCACAACGGACATTTTTGTACTGGCTGCCTTATATGGCAGTTTTTCTACTCAATGTGCTCTATCGCGCTTTTGTGTTTACCAATGTTGCGTACAAAAATGTATTGGCAGCGAATTTGCGAGCGGACCCCATCGGCGCGGGTAGTGTACTCATCAGGAAAGTGCTTTCTGACTTATGGCTCGTGAGCGTACAGGCATGGTCTCGAGTGTTCCAACTGCCTACTCCAGCTGTGGATGGACCTCGCACAACTGTGCTTTATATATTCACCTTTTTCGCAGTAGGCATTTTGGTCTTTGTTTTCCTCAGCCGCTATATTCACGACGAAAAAGCACTGGTTCGCAACTCGACACTTTGGATTATTTTTATTGGATTGATTGCCATGATCCTGGGTGGTGGACCATACTGGCTGGCAAGTTTGGAATTAAGCCTCGCATTTCCCGCCAGTCGTTTTACGATGTCATTCATGTTGGGGATCGGGTTGTTAATGGCCGGCATCCTTGAACTCTTGCCGACGCGCATTCGCATTATTTTTGCATCTTTATTGCTGGCTTTTGCGTCTGGCAAACAGGTTATGATCAGCGATGCGTTTCGCCGCGATTGGCAGTCGCAAAAAGAAATGTTCTGGCAGATGATATGGCGGGCGCCAGGCTTGCAGCCGCGCACACTGGTGTTGATGAACGAGGAGTTATCTTTCTATGCCGATAACTCCATCGGCGCGCCGCTAAACTGGATCTATACACACGGAGACCGCGCTGGGCAGATTGATTACATGCTGTTTTATCCGACGAACCGGTTGAATAAATCGCTGCCTGCTCTGCAAAAGGATATCCCGATTCACTACGATTACATCGCCGGGCCCTTCGATGGAAACACATCACAGGCTCTCGCATTTTATTATGATCCTCCGGCCTGTCTGCGTTTACTTGAACCCGATCTGGATTCAAACAACCGTTTCATTCTTGATGATAGCTTGATGCGCGAGGCCTCAGCCTTATCCAACCCCGCCATGATTCTCAACGACGGCGATGCACAGATGCCAGCCATCTATTCGCCTGAGCCTGTGCATGGGTGGTGTTACTATTTTGAGAAGGCTGATCTAGCGCGCCAATTTAAAGATTGGGATGAAGTGGTTACGTTGGGAGATCAGGCCTTTAAGCTGAACGATCATCCGAATAATCCGGTGGAGCGGTTCGTGTTTATTGAGGGATATGCTCATGTGGGGGACTGGGATCGCGCGTTGAAAATATCGAAGGAGTCTTACAAGGTCTCGAAGGATTATGTCGGGCCGTTGCTCTGTCGGCTGTGGCAACGAATCGAAACGGAAACACCTGACGGCTTGGGACGGAGCGAAGCAATATCCAATGCAAGGAATCTGTTTGCTTGTAATCCGTGAATCATGAATAATGTTCTTGTCATTTGTCATACAATTATCCTAAAATAGAGTGAGATAAGAAGTCATGATAAAATCAAATTGTATAGACAAAGAAGCTCCGCCCAACTTGAAAGGAGGCGTCTCGAATCGAAGAATCACCTTGCTGATCGTATTGCCTTGAATTCCAATAAACAAAAAGAGGAGTAGAAATGCGTAAGACACTTTTGAAAGTTGCTTTGCTGCTGGCAGTGCTTGTCATGGTACTCTCTGCATGCGGACCGAAACCCGCTGCCACTCAGGCCCCATCTGCAGCGACGGAAGCTCCTGCTGCCGGTGGCTTCCAGATCCCGGATGTAGTGAATGGCAAGTTCAATGTCGCGATGGTCCTGATTGGACCGCACGATGATGGTGGCTGGTCACAGGCTCATTACGAGGGCCTGCAGTACGTCGAGAAGAACGTCCCCAATGTTCACGTCGCTTATATCGAAAATGTTCCTGAAGGCGCAGACTCAGAACAGGTCTTCCGCTCACTCGCCCGCAAAGGCTTCAATCTGATCTTCGGCACATCCTTTGGTTACATGGATCCGATGGGAACCGTTGCTGAAGAATTCCCCGATCAGACATTTATTCACGTGAGTGGATACAAGTCAAACAATAAGAACTTTGGCAATCTGTTCGGTGCCATGGAAGACATGAAGTACCTGGCCGGCATGGTCGCCGGCTCCCGCGCCAAGACGGACGGAAATCCGAAACTTGGTTACATGGCTACCTTCCCGATCCCGGAAGAACTCCGCCTCGGGAATGCCTTTATGCTCGGTGCCAAGAAGACCTGCCCGGATTGCACGCTGGACGTCCGCTGGATCAACACCTGGCACGATCCTGTTGCGGAGAAGGATGCCGCCGCTTCCCTCTTCGACGCAGGTGCACAGGTTGTTTTGACCGGTGCGGATACCCCCGCAGTTGCCGATGTTGCGCAGGAAAAAGGCAAATGGGGCATCACCTATGATTATGTTGGCTCCTGCAAAGTGGAACGCTGCCTGACAGCCATCTACTGGAACTGGGGTCCGATCTATGCCAATATCGCCAAGGGCACGATTGATAAGAGCTACAAGCCCGGCTTCGATTACTTCGATGCTGATAGTGGCAGTCTCGGTATTTTCGGTTTCATGGAAGGCCAATCCATGACCAAGGGTCAATCTGATTTGCCTGCGGCAGATATTCAAATGGTCAAAGATACTCTTGCCAAGATGCTCGCTGGTGGATTCACCCGCTTCGATGTGTTCGCCGGACCCATCAAGGATAATCAGGGCAAGGAAATCCTTGCTGCCGGACAAAAGATGGAGCAGATCGATATCGACTGCTTCGCCGGTGGCGATGTACCCTGCAAGACCGGTATGTATTGGTGGGCTGACGGCGTGACCGCCGAACTCCCAAAACTTGGGCAATAGAACGCCATGAAGGAAGGGGCAGAACTCCTCGGGGTTCTGCCCTTTTTGTATAATAAGGAAAAAGACCTGACAGGTTTCAGCTCCCTCACTTCGTATCGGGAGTGCTTCGCAAAAACCTGTCAGGTCTAAGAACTGAGGAGGTACTCAGTGACAGAATCAACACCCTCCAATTTGATCGTGGAAATGAAAGGCATTGTCAAGCGGTTTCCCGGTGTGCTTGCCAATGACCATGTGAATTTTGAATTACGAGCCGGAGAGATCCATGCTTTGTTGGGGGAGAATGGAGCCGGAAAAAGTACATTGATGAATGTGCTGGCCGGTTTATACAGGCAGGATGCAGGAATTATTGAAGTCAAAGGCAAACAGGTGGAGTTTTCCTCTCCACGGGATGCTATTCAAGCTGGAATTGGCATGGTGCACCAGCATTTTATGCTGGTCCCATCGCAGACGGTCACTGAGAATATCCTGCTCGGACTCGATGAGCCGCGTTTCCTAATGCGCTTAAATGAGTTCGACAAAAAAATCGCTGATCTGGGTGATAAATTCGGGTTGAAGGTTGATCCACGCGCAAAGATATGGCAGCTCTCTGTGGGTGAACAGCAGCGCGTGGAGTTGCTTAAGATGCTTTATCGCGGCGCAAATGTATTGATCATGGATGAACCAACCGCGGTCCTTGCGCCGCAGGAGATTGAAGTTCTCTTTGAAACATTGCGCGCCATGATTGCGCAAGGCAAATCCGTCATTTTTATCAGCCATAAATTACAGGAAGTGACCGCGATTGCCGACCGGGTGAGCGTTCTGCGACGAGGTGTGGCAACGGCTTCCGCCGTTCCGGCCAAAGGCGTAAGCCGTCAGGAGCTGGCACGTTTAATGGTGGGACGCGACGTTGTCTTCTTCGTTGACAAGAAACCGGTCAAAGCAGGGAATGTGATTCTGGATGTGAAAGACATTCATGCGGAGAATGATAAAGGTCTGCCATCATTGCGTGGCCTATCCCTGAATGTGCGCGCCGGTGAGATCGTCGGCATCGCCGGAGTTGCCGGCAACGGACAGATCGAACTTTCGCAGGTGATTGCCGGGCTGCGTAAATGTAACCAGGGTGAAGTGTTGTTGAATGGCGATAAGGTCAGTAACCGCGACACTCTCTATGGCATCGAACATGGAATGTCTTATGTGCCCGAGGATCGCACGCATGTGGGCAGCGCGCCAAACCTGAGCGTGACCGATAACGTCATCATGAAAAATTATCGCAAGCCGCCAATTTCGAAGGGCAGCTTGCTGGATATGAATG
>JBGPNQ010000033.1:0-24554 GCA_041487615.1 Anaerolineae bacterium | reverse complement strand
GCGTGACGAGCGGAATGTCCATTTTCACGGCGCAGTATTGGGGCAAAAAGGATGTGAAAAATATTCGCAGGGTATTGGGAATCTGCCTCGTCATCGCGGTTGCAGTTGCAGCCATATTTACATTTGCAGCCACATTGATTCCTAAAATATTGATGAGTTTCTACACGGAAGATCAGGCAGTCATCCAGCTGGGAAGCGACTATCTTCGCATCGTCGGACTCAGCTACATCATGATGGCGATCACTGTTTCGTATGCGTCAGTGCTGCGAAGCATCACCATGGTAAAGATCACAGTGATCGTCTCCGTTCTCGGTCTGGGATTAAAAACCATCCTGGCGTATCTTCTTATTTTTGGGATCGGAATTTTCCCCGAATTGGGCGTGCGTGGTGCGGCCATCGGCACGGCCATCGGTTGGGCGTTCGAAGGCATCCTGCTGATATTTCTCGTTTATGCGTTGAAAACGCCACTCGCCGCAAATCCACTTTCTTTTTTCCGATTCAACCGTCCCTTCATAATGAACGTACTCAGGACCTCCATGCCCGCTGCGATCAACGAGGTCCTTTGGTCGTTTGGAATCACCACCTATAACGCGGTCTATGCCCGTATTGGCACGAATGCCATTGCCGCGGTCAATATCAATGCCACCATCGAGGATTTGATGTTCGTATTATTTATCGGTCTGGGAAACGCGTGTGCAGTGATGGTGGGAAACAAGATCGGCGCGGGCGGAAAGGAAATTGCCTTTGAATATGGACGTCGCTTTGCAATTCTCGGCGTTGCCTCCGCATTGGTAGCAGGCGTGATTGTCTTTTCATTGCGCGAGACGGTTATTGGTCTGTATCATATTTCCTCGTCTGCTGCGAGCAATTTACGTGGATTGATGCTGGTCTATGCACTATCCTCCTGGTTAAAGGTGCTGAACTTCATGCTCTTCATCGGTGCACTGCGCGCGGGCGGCGACACGCGCTACGCGATGTTTACCGAACTCTTTTCGATCTGGATGATCGGCGTGCCCTGTGCGCTGATTGGCGGATTTGTTTTACATCTCCCCGTGTATGGGGTTTATGCGCTGGTATTGCTGGAAGAGGCAGTCAAGTTGATCATTGTTTTTAGGCGATTCCTCTCCCGCAACTGGATTCACGATCTCGTCAATGCGCCCGCGGATTGACCTCCCGCTCTTCCGTCCTCATTCGCTCCCGCTTAGGATAAACCTGAGCGCAAATCTTGATCTCTTCGAATCTCTCCCGGCTGACGTTTGCCAGCAGGAGCGTCATGCCGAATACCAGCATCATATTCGTAATGAAAAAGAAGAGGACCTCTTCGAGAGGAAGAATCCCGAAGAATAACATCCCTGTTGTCCGACCCGATGAAATGGACCACGTAGTTTCCTTCAACGCCAGGATGTCCATCAACGAGAGATAGGTTCCCGGGATCACAATTGCCCGGAAGACAAGTTTGCGATGATGCCAAAGGATGTCCGCGCCGAATAACATTTGAATGATTATCGGCGGCAAAGCCCAGGAGAGGGTGAGGGAGAGATAAGTCCATTTTGGATCGCCGAAGAAGAACAGATAAGTGAATAGCGACCAGAGGGACATCAGCAGACCGGTAGACAGGTAAACAAGTTTCCTGTTTGGGCTGAAGCCCCCGCTCCCTATGGGAGAGAGGTTTGGGATGAGGGGAATTCTTCGCGCTAGAAACCACCACAATAATCCAGATAGTATCGCTTCCACGACAAAGAACGTGTATTCTTCAATTGGGACATAGCCAAACAGCACGCCCGTGACCAGTTTTGGGTTGTAATACCACACGCCTGTCGCCACAAGATAGTTATCCCATGGCGTGGTGTACACCACTGCCAAAACCACATGGATCGCAATTCCCATCCAGACCGCGCGTCCATTGCGGAAGCCATTTATTTGTTTGTTGTCCCGATACGTAATTGCCAGAAGAACCAAGATCGGGAGAAATAAAAAGCGAAGAAGAAATCCAAAATAAGTCATACGATCCTTCTGTCATTGCGAGGAGGCGTTCGCTGCTGACGAAGCAATCTCCGCGCTCATAGGGGATTGCTTCGGGCTAACGCCCTCGCAATGACGGTGCATCACACTCATCCTCACCCCGGGACGCGGTTCCAGTGTCGCACCCATATGAGTATGGATTTTGTGATTTGTAAATTCAAACGCGTGGGTTTGCAGCAACCGTGCAATCACGATCCGCGCTTCTGCCTGACCAAACGCGGCGCCGATACACGCCCGCGGTCCACCGCCAAATGGGATATAGGCAAACGGCGGTGTCTTGTGGCCATGGGTGAAACGTTCGGGACAGAAAGCCTCAGCATCCTCCCAAATCGTTGGATCACGGTGTGTGAGAAAAATAGAGTAAAACATCCGCTCGCCCGACGGGATGTTTCCATCCCTGAACCTCATCTCTTCTGCTACGCGTCGGTTGCCGATATGGATTGGTGGATACAGGCGCAGACTCTCTTTGATGACCTGGTCGAGCAGTGGGGATTTATCCAATGTATCGACTTCTTTGATCAGGCGCTTATGAATATTCGGATGCTGTCCGAGCAGCGCGAATGTCCAGGCCAGCAGGGCAGTGGATGTGTCGTGCCCCGCGATCAGCATGGTCAGCATCTGGTCTCGGATCAGGTCGTCAGTCAACCCTGCATCAATCAAATGTTGAAGCAGGTCCTGACCAGGGATCACCGACGACGGACCATTCTTACGGTCAAGAGTCAACCGCCTACGGTCCGAAATGATGCGATAAAGATAATCATCCAAAGTTTTGAGATATTTCCTGTATCCGAAGCGCGGCATCTTTCTCCAAAATATCCACAGGCCGGGAGAAATATATTGGATGGCTTTCAAGACGGGATTCCAGAGATGCGGAAGATCATCCCATGCATCTTTGCTGAAGAGGATCTGCATGATAATGAGCAGCGCAATCTTGCGACCTTCGACGAGCATGTCAACGACTTCACCATCCTTCCACAGGGACGAAACGCGGTCGGTCCGCTCGATCATCGTTTGTGAGTAACTCGGCAATTTTGACGGATGCAACGAGGTCTCCATCAGCTCGCGGTAGCGATCATGTTCCGCGCCATCCGTAACTAACATACCGCGTCGTAATAGGTCTGTGACCGGATCGGTATTGTGCCAGAGGAGTTTGTTCCGTTCAGTAACCAACACTTTGCGATTCGCTTCCGGTCCGAACACCACGAACGGACGAAAGCCAGGAACCGGGATTTGAAAGAACCTTCCAACATGTTTCGCCATGACCTTCAAGGGTCCGAGTGGCGAACCTTCCTTGAACAGCGTGCTCAACGCGGCGCGTCCCGTCTCTGCAGAAATACCTTTGGATTCCATAGATCTATTTCAATTCTTTTGTCAGATACAGAGCTAGGTCATCATCCACCCTGACTTCTTCCCCATAATGGACATGATGACCTTTCCAGTGCAATCCCATCCCATCAGGAATATATCCGCGCAAAATGTATAACCTTTGTGCGGCGCCATAATCGGGCGTCATGCCCACGCCAATCCCTGCGACAAGACGCACCGCAGCAATTTCACTTTCGGCCCTGTCCATCAATTGTGATCCGATTCGCATCCGGCGAAATTTTGGTAGTACATTGAAATCAGTAATCTCGGGAATGTTCCTTTCACGGAACGGCTCGTAGCCAGACTTCCAGCAGATGGTCAAGTAGCCGGCAAACTGGTTTTCAACAAATGCGACATACACACTGCGTATTTCCAGAGCCTGTTCGACCCAATAATGCTCGTATTGCGACCGAGGCTTATTCCACCCAATCTCTTCAAATGCCTTCGCGATCGCTCGAATATCCTTCTCTTCCAATAAACGAATCGTCAGATCAGATGCTTTCATGTGTCCTCTGTTTTGCTGCCTGAGAAGCCCGCAATGTGCGCTCCCATCCTGATCCCCGGCGTTATCCGTCAGCCTTAGATCACGGCGAATCCACCAGATCGCTGGCATGGTTACTCAACTTCAGGTTGATAAGCATCTTCAAAATGCAGCGTGTATTCGGGAGTCCTGCCTGCTTTGGTGAGGTCTTCCCACTTCATTTGCAGGAGACGGAACATGATCGTCCACGGACGAATCATACGGTATTCGGAAAAATCCTTTTTATTGTTCGAAATGGTTTCTACAAGTTTTTGTGCGGCAATCCTCGGATCACTCCCAAGCATTTTCAGGACGAATGAATAGCGTTTCATCATCTCCTTGCCGCGCCCGCCGATCACAGTCGGATTTGTGAGCATATTGGTCAGCATCATGCCCGGGCTGAAACCGATCAACTTTACACCGCTGCCGCGGATTTCCTTTGCCAGCGAACGTGTGAACGATGTGATCCAGGCCTTGGTCGCGCCATATAGGCCGGTAGGTGAGGCGGGTCGAAGAAAGGAACCATTGCCATATATGTTGACCAGGGTTCCTTCGCCGCGTTTTTTCATGAAATGCAGTGCGGCTTGTGAGCCATACAGGGTCCCCATATCGTTGGCGAGAAACATATCAATGGCTTGTGCAGGATGTGTTTCCAACATCAAACCTGCGGCCGAGGAAAAACCGGCATTATTGATCCAGATGTCAATGCGACCGAAAGACTGGACGGCAAAACGCGCCAATGCATATACTTGCTGCTCTTCTCTTACGTCACAAATCTGACCCTTCACCGCGCCAAAGCCTTCGAGAGATGTAATTGCTCTTTGCAGTGCACCTTCGGAGCGTCCACTGAGTACGACACTCGCGCCCGCATTCAGCATGGCCGCGGCAATGGCATATCCGAAGCCGCGTGCGGAACCCGTGATGACAACAACCTTTTCTTTCAATAATTTATCCATGATCAATCTGTCCCTGCCTGTACGTGTGCTGGATGCTTGAAGATGTTGATCAGCCAGCTAATGAAAAGATAGATTCCGTAAATCAGAAAGATGACCGCATAGTCAATGATGGGGATGCGGACAACTTCGTTCAGTCCGCTGATGCTTCCGGATAGCGAGTAGTATGCAGTTACCAATATAATGAAAGCAATGGCAAGTCCTCGTTTCGTCCATGTGTTGAGGCCCAGCCCATACATCTGCGTCAGGATGATCATCGCACCGA
This sequence comes from Anaerolineae bacterium, assembly GCA_041487615.1. Taxonomy (GTDB): domain Bacteria; phylum Chloroflexota; class Anaerolineae; order Anaerolineales; family Villigracilaceae; genus Defluviilinea. The sequence goes on along the minus strand of JBGPNQ010000033.1, from coordinate 19,429 downwards.
AGCCAAAGGCGAACATGCGCCAAAGCCCATTGCCCTGCAAGATGGCGACAACCGTCCCGTGAACGAGGACGAACACTTCCAGCAGGAATGCCCACCATCTGTGGATATGGGCGCGGTTGAAGATCAACGCGCTTTGGACGAAAAGCATGAACATATACATAAAACCTATGAGATGTCCCAGCGTCCCTTCAGTCGGGTGATACCAGAAGGTGTAAATCGTTGCCCACGCAAAGAAATAGCCATGATATTTACGCGCGATCTCGACAAAACCTTCCTTGAACTTGAACTTCTTCCCAAAGATCAAGCCGCGACGCGGAGTCTCGAAGAGGATGATGATCATCAACATCACGGCCACTGACCCCAGCGCGGTGACTTCCGGGACATCCTGCGCGAGACCATCGTAAAACAGTTGGGTTTGCAGGATGTGCAAAACGATGAATATGAAATGTGTCGTGATCATCGCCCAGTTGAACCAATGCAGATGATTCCCAAATTTGGGCTTTTCGCGCTGGGCAAAGTATATGATCACCCAGGCAATGATGTTGTGAAGCAGGTATCCTGCCCAGGCTGTCAGTCTTGCCATGGCATTGGGTTCCCTCAATTGCCACGGATAATAAAACGCAATCCCGGTATGCGCCACAATTTGAAAACCAGATAAATTCGCGGCGGTCAATCCAATAACAACCGTGAATGCCGCTGAGATTAACACGCCGGGAAGAAGATAGTTGAGAAATGTATTGACTGTTCTTGCTTGCATAAAATGATCCCTATGCTGTCTTTAGCTTTTCGACTTCGGAAGCCAACCATTCAGCGATCGGCTCGCCATGTCCGTTGATATTTTTGTTCACGGCTTGTCCGTACGCCTCCATGAAGTGAATGAGTTGCCCCGGCTGTGCTTCGTGGAATTGAAGCAATGACCTTAACCAGTCCACCTCTGAAGAGACATACGACATGTCACCCAGCTGGATGGCAGCCGTGATGTTATCGCCAAGGAAGTGTATTCCCGTCTGGATGTTCTCAGGTGTGATCGCGAGAGGCGCGATTAATTGCCCGATCGTCAATTCGATTTGTACACGCTTTGACACAAAAGCTTGTAATGCAGCGCTATAGCTGGGGGACGGAGTCTTTGGTTGATGTGGCTTTCCCTTTTCATCAAGAATCATTTCGATATTTTCAAGTGCTTCGGGAAGATCCTTGCCGAGAAAGAATCCCAAAATCGCATTGGGCAGTTCGGCATGGATGCCAAAGATTCTGCCACCGAAAGCAACAGGAATTTTTTTACTTGAAAGCAGGGTTGCGGTATTTTGAAGCGTCGCAGCAGTGATGAGTTGTTGAGCACCAAGAACCACCAAATCCGCTTTGAGATCCTGAACCGTATGTGCAAATTGTTCCGAAGGGACATTCGCGCCGAGATAGATTACATTGAGCCCGCGGCGTCGAAGCAGGAGGGACAACAAAAGTGGTGTGAATGTATGCCACTCTTCAGGTGGACATCCCACCAGAACCATTTGATTCCGTGTTGGGTCAGGGGCCGCACTGAGCAGCGCATCAAGTCTCCGAGTGGCGAGAGCCGTTGTAAAATGCTCCTGTTGCACGCTGGCGCGGTTTTCGTACCATAAATTGCCAACCTGAGACATTCCCTTCTGCAAAACCTCAATGCAGACTGCTTCCACCGGGAACATGGAAAACGCCTGGTTCAAGGTCTGTTCAGCGGCAGATTCGCTGAAATTTAAGCAGGACTCAATCCATTGCTTCCGGAGCAGATCAAAGATCGCCTCTGCTGATTGATATTGGATAGGCGTGGCTAAAGCGGTGGAAGATGCTGTTTGTGCCGAGCCCGCCAGGGGGTCCGTGCCTGAGGCGAGTTGTTCCTTCCACATATCCACGGCGCGCGAGATGGATAGTCCGTCCGTCTGTCGCTTCATCAGCCATTTGATCGTCTCAATGTCGCGTTGGGAGTAGAGGCGGTGCCCGCCCGCGCTGCGGTTCGGCACGGGGAGTCTATAGCGACGCTCCCAGGCGCGCAACGTATCGGCAGTGAGACCGGTTTCTTTGAGGACAACCTTAAGATTGAAAGCGGGTGTTGTGCTGTACATTTATAAGTTGACAGGTTGCACGCTGGAAGGTTGAAGGGTTTCGGCGTGCAGTGTTGCCTGCTCCTTTAGAATTCGTTGCGTGGTCAGTTTAGCCGAAAGCAATACGATGGGCAAGCCCGTGCCGGGATGTGTGGACGCGCCGGTAAAGTAGAGATTCTTGTATCGTTTGTGACGATTCTGCGGGCGGAGATAACCGACCTGCCAGAAGTTGTGACTGAGCCCAAACGCAGCTCCCTTTTCGAGATTGAAACGCTCTTTCCAGACGTTAGGCTGGTACACGATCTCGAACTTGATATGCTTTTTGAGGTCATCTGCGCCCATCTCGTTAGCGAGACGGATGAACACGGTTTCGCGGGCACGATTGACAAGTGTGTCCCAAGCCTGTTCAGAACGCGCGTCGAGATGCCCAACCGGAACCAGTACATAAAGCGTTTCCTGTCCTTTCGGTGCGGCAGTTTTATCCGTGCGCGCAGGCGCATGGACATAGAACGATGGCACATCCGGCAACGTATGATCATTGAAGATCTGATCGAACGATGCTTTATAATCGCCGCCGAGGAATACGTTGTGATGCCCGATCTGCGGATATTCCTTATCCACGCCCCAGTAGAACATGATCGTGGAGCAGGTGTAGAGTTTATTCTCAAGCTTCCTGGCTTCATTGTTTTTGGGAAGCAGTTCCTTATAGATGTAGGGCAGATCAGCATTGCCAACGAAAATATCTGCTGTGAACTCACGACCATCCTGCAACTCAACACCTTCAATCTTTGAACCTTCAACCTTCAACTTCTTCACCGGCGCGTTATAGATAAACTTCACGCCATGCTTTTTAGCAATTTTTACAAGAGCTTGAATCGCGGCGTACATGCCGCCGATTGGGTACCAAACACCCTCAGCTAATTCTGTATATTGCAGCAGGGAATACGTCGCCGGTGCATGGTATGGACTCAATCCTAAATACATATTCTGAAATGTGAACGCAGCTTTGAGTCGTTCATCGTTGAAGAATCGGCTCGTGTTGGCGTAATGCTTTTTCAAAGCCTTGAGTTCGAACAGGAGGGGGAGATTCCCAGGCGAGAAATAGTCGAATATGTTGTAGAAGTTGCGTCCCACAAACTTCTCCAACGACATCTTGTAGTGCTTGCTTCCCTCGGCGATGTAATTCAAGAACCCTGTAAATGCGGTCTTCTCCACTTTTTCAAGTTGGGTCTGCATATCACCCACATTGGATGTCAGCTCCAGTTGTAAGCCATCGTCAAAATGAACTTTGTAGGTTGGGTCGATGCGCCTGAGTTCAAGATGATCGCTCATCTTTTCGCCGAGCGCGGCGAAGGTCTCCTCCCAAATCTCGGGCATGAGGAAAAGCGTGGGACCAATATCGAAGCGGTGGCCGCCGCGGATGATCTGGTTGCAGCGTCCGCCCGGCGTGGATTCCTTTTCCAGCACGGTCACGTCATATCCGTTTTTTGCGAGTCGGGCGGCGGTGGCAATCCCGCCGATTCCGGCGCCAATAACTAAAGCAGTTTGTTTTTGCATGATTTCTCCTATATCTGTATCTGAAGGCTATTATACTTGTTGTCCATAATTTGTCAATATAATATCGATAATACCTTGACAATATAGATAAAACCTGTACAATGTGTCTAACACAAACCCTGGAGGTTCATATGCAGGTACAAGCCAATTGGGAGAATCAGCTCCTCACCCTTGCCGGAAATGTTCAACATCAGCACACACGTCCGTTCTTTTCGTATTGGGCCGGAGACGCCGCGCTTCACAAAGCTTATAGGCAGGCTGAAAAGATCACCGCCGCTTACAGTAAATCCTTCTATTTTGCATCGGCGCTGCTGCCTGAAGAGAAGCGCTCCGCGGTCCGTGCCTTATATGCGTTCTGTCGAATTGTGGATGACATCGTGGATGAATCTTCAGATGGCGAACGTGATGCCCAATTGGATTACTGGCGCGGGATGGTGGAAACCGCCTCCTTCGAAGATAACGACCTGGTCGCTGCCGCATGGGCGGATACCATCACCCGATATCACATCCCGCGCCACTATGCCCTGCAACTGATCGATGGCGTTGCCCGCGATTTATCCCAATCCCGCTATCAGACCTTCGATGAACTTGCTACCTACTGTTATGGTGTTGCCTCTACAGTTGGACTGATGAGCATATATATCGTTGGGTTTCGCAGTACGGCAGCAATTCCATTCGCGATCAAATTGGGCGTTGCATTGCAGATGACCAACATCCTGCGCGATATAGGGGAGGATTATCAGAATGGACGTCTCTATCTTCCACGCGAAGAACTCGTCTTTTACGGCCTCCAGGAGTCGGACATTGCCGAAGGGCGTGTTACAAACAACTGGCGTCAATTCATGAAATTCCAAATTGACCGCACGCGACAGTTGTACGCAGAGTCGTGGGCGGGTGTGAAAATGCTTGAACGCGAAGGCCAGCTCGCCATCGGTGCCGCTTCCGTGTTTTATCAGGGTATTCTCGATGAGATCGAAAGAAGAGATTACGATGTATTCACTGCACGCGCATCTTTGAATGCCCTTGGGAAAATCAGCCGAATCCCAGGTTTGTGGTTGAAGGTCAAATCATTGTAGGTTTGGTTTTCAAAATACTTTTATGGAGTTCTTATGTCAAAAGATACAGTTCGTCAGTACGCCAATTTGTTGAGCGTTATTCTAGCTCTCACCATCAATATTCTTGCTTCCGCCGTGCCGCTCAATGGACAGAATACGGGCGAAATATCAGATCGCTTCCAGGTCTATTTTGTCCCGGCAGGCTACGTCTTTGCAATCTGGGGAATCATCTATCTTGGCTGGATTGCCTTTACGATTTATCAGCTTCAACCATCACAAAAGGAGAATCCAAGATTGGGCAGTCTCGGTTATCTATTCGCACTCAGTAATCTTGCCAACGCCGCATGGCTTTTCTGCTGGCATTACAACCAATTTGGCCTAAGCGTACTGGTAATGTTGGCGCTGTTGGCCTTGCTGATCGCAATCTATCTACGCCTTGATGTAAATCGTCGCCCGGTTAAACGCGCCGCGTATTGGACTGTGGATGTTTTATTTAGTGTCTATCTGGGTTGGATTACGGTCGCTACCGTGGCAAACATCACTGATTGGTTATATTTTGTCAAATGGGATGGATTCGGTATAGCTGCCCAAATGTGGGCGGTAATCATGCTGGCAGTTGCCTCCCTGTTAGGCCTGACCATGGCAATCTTACGGCGGGATGTGGCTTACCTGTCTGTGCTCGTTTGGGCGTTCGCCGGGATTGCGAGCAAGCAGACATCCGCGCCTACGGTCGTTCTCAGCGCATGGATTGCTGCCGCAGTCATGCTCGGACTGATCGTCTATAGTTTGATACACGGTCGAAGCAATAGCCGCATCGACCTACGCTTGCGGCGCTTGAATTTGCTATGAAGGAGAGGGCTCCTCTTTTGTGGGCAGGCACGGAAATTTCCGTGCCCTGTCTGTTTAATTGGCTATAATCAACATACGCTACACTTATTTCTTTTTGATTCTTCTGCTGGCGGGTTGCTCGTCGAATTTATTCGTTGCCGTACTCGATACCGGCTTCCGGAGAAAGTGACATGCCTGTTTACCGTTACCTTGCCCTCGGCGATTCTTATACAATTGGTGAAAGCGTTCCGGCTGAGGATCGCTGGCCCAATCAGCTTGCCAGACTGCTCGAAGCTGAAGGGATTCAAACAGAAATCACGATCATCGCTCGCACAGGCTGGACCGTGGACGAACTCTGGCAGGGAATCCAGACCAGTTCGCCCGACGGAACATATGATTTGGTCAGCTTGTTGATCGGCGTCAATGACCAATATCGCGGCTATCCAGTGGATGGCTATTGCGATGACTTCCGCTTTATGCTGGGCAAGGCAATCGAATATGCAGGCGGGAATCCTGATAAAGTGGTTGTCCTATCCATCCCAGATTGGGGATTCACTCCCTTCGCCACCGATAGAGATACGGAACTAGTCAGCCGTCAGATTGACGAGTTCAATGCCGTCAATCTTGATGAGACTCGATCCGCCGGCGCACATCATGTGGATGTGGCCGAAATCTCGCGGATGGCAAAAGATGACGTAAAACTCGTCGCGGAAGATGGGCTGCATCCGTCTGGAAAAATGTATGCTATATGGGTAGAGAAAGCCCTGCCCATTGCGAGAGAAATTCTAAAAAACAGCCGTTGAGCACACAGAGTCCTCAAGAAGAATCTCAAAGAGCTCAGTGTTCTCTGTGGCAAAGAAAATCTTATTGTTAGAAAAGGAGAAAACCATGAGCGAAATCAATTATCAGTCTGTACAGGAGTATATTACGTCCCTCGTCCCGCCACGTGAACCGGAATTGAAAAAGATGGAAGAGATTGCCGAGAAGAACGATTTTCCGATCATCGGCCCGGCATGTGGATATTATTGTTACCAACTTGCACGAATGATTAATGCCAGGTCTGTATTTGAATTGGGATCAGGGTATGGATATTCCACGGCCTGGTTTGCAAAAGCCGTAAAGGAAAATGGCGGAGGCGTGGTGCACCACACCGTCTGGGATCAAGACCTGTCGAACCGTGCCCAAGGACATTTGTCCGCATTGGGGACCGCTGATATTGTCCAGTTTCATAATGCCGAAGCGGTGGCGACTCTCCGCCAGACGCAGGGTCCGTTCGATATCATCTTCAACGATATCGATAAGGATGGGTACCCTGATTCGCTTCCTGTGATCAAAGAGAAGCTTCGACACGGCGGAATCTTGATCATCGACAACATGCTCTGGCATGGACAATCGCTCGATCCGAACGATCATGAAACAACCACCGAAGCCATTCGCCGCTTCACGCAGGCCGTGACATCTGATATCGATTGGATCGTTTCTCTTATCCCGGCGCGGGATGGTATGATCGTCGCATACAAAAAATAGGATAAAGGAACATCATGGCATACAACTTCGACTGCACTCCGAACCGCCGCGATCCAAACGTATCCAATAAGTGGACACTTGTCCCGAAAGATGCGCTGCCCATGTGGGTGGCAGACATGGATTTTCAGTCACCGAAGCCAATCCTAAGAGAACTGCACAAAGTGGTGGATCAGGGTGTGCTCGGTTACGAGCTTCCCTCACGATCATTGCAGGAAACTGTTGCCATACGCATGGATCGTTTGTATGGCTGGAAGGTGAAGCCTGAAGCAGTTGTCACCGTTACGGGAATTGTCAGCGGATTCAGTGTTGCCGCGCGGGCGTTCTCCTCAGCGCAAAAGGGACTCCTGATTCAGACACCTGTTTACAATGAATTCCATGAAGTGAAGAATAATGTTGGTATTCCGCAATTTGACGCTCCTTTTGTGCGAACTATACAGGGCAATATTCTGCGCTATGAGATCGACTGGGATATTTTCAAGAAACAGGCTAGGAAGGCGGGCATGTTCCTGTTGTGCAACCCGCACAACCCACTGGGAATGATCTTCTCCCGTAAGGATCTGTTGCGTATAGCGGAGATATGCATCGAAAATGATGTTTTGGTCGTTGCAGATGAAATTCATTCAGAGTTGTTGCTGGATGACAATACATTCACCCCAATGGCAAAGTTATCGCCTGAAATCGCAAAGCGGACAATCACGCTCGTCGCTCCATCCAAGACTTTCAACGTGCCAGGACTCTTCTGCGGTTTTGCGATCATCCCGAACAAAGAGTTGCGCCTGCAGTATACAAAGACCGTGGAGCATCTGCGATTGCATGTCAGCAGCATGGGATTGCACGCGGCCCGGGTCGCTTTCTCAGGTCAATGCGATGGATGGTTGAAGGAGTTACGCCGTTACCTCACGGGAAACCGGGATTTTCTTGTGGACTATGTCACAAGGTACTTGCCAGCTGTAAAGACAACCAGCCCCGATGCGACCTATCTTGCCTGGCTTGATTTCACGGAAATGAATCTGAAAAAGTCCCCATATGACTTCATTTTGAAGAAAGCAAAAGTTGCCCTAAGTAATGGGACGATTTTTGGCGGGAACGGCGCCGGACATGTGCGCTTGAACTTCGGTACTTCGCGTAGAATTCTCAAACAGGGGTTGGATCAAATGCGAAAAGCCCTGGGATAAGTAAATAATCTCGTGTAGCCAGTCCATTAAAATAAAAGGACGGATGGGTGTTACCCATCCGTCAAATATTTCTTACTATCTGGACAGGAGTGGGGTATGCCGCCTTCCTATCGTTAGGCGAACGTCTGGTTTTCTAAAGCTACGCTTTAGCCAGTTATGGCTTCCCAGTCCTTCCGTGGGTTTGCATTTCAGGCGGTGTCTCTATGGGTACCTCCTTTCACTTGGAGTCATCATACAACGAATCAAAAGGCTTTACATTAAAATAAATTTACAGAATCGCAAGAGAATGCTTTTTGCAATGAAAGGAATCATTGAGGTTCAATATTCGCCGCAATATTTGGGTTCTTTGAACGATTGAACAATCACCCAATCAATACTCCAAGCGGTGAAGCGAGCACGAACGCTAGAATCCCTGAAATGATCAGACCGATCAGTGCAAATATCCCGTCCCATAGAAACGCATAACCAACGGGGTCACTTTTTACAACCTTTCCACTTTGGTCTACACAATGGAGTTCAACGCCGGTAGCAGGCTCAGGATTGCCAAAATCATTCGTTATGGTTGTTTTGTAGGAATAACTTTCGGCTGTAGTTCCATCTGGACAAATAAAATTTCCTGCCATCTTCACGGCAAACTGGCTAAAGGAAGTAATTGTACCGATAACGATAAAGATTGGAAGTATGCAGCTCATGATTACCCCAATTGATAGTATCCAAATCACGCACCCGGATATTGTCCCTGCTGTTGCCTGATTCATGGTGTTTCCTTGATGGTTATAAGGGATAAAAAGTTACAATACAGGCAAACATTGCAATAAAAAATAGGCTGTTGGTCATACTCGCAACGGAGTCAAGAAGCTCATGAAACTGATAGTCCTTTCTGGTTTGCCAGGTACGGGAAAGAGTACGTTGGCCGAAGCCGTGGGAAAGAAATTCTCCATTCCGGTATTCGCCAAAGATTGGCTGGAGGCAACATTGGTCAGAAGTGAGTTGGCCTCCTCCAATCCAAACAAACCTCTCGGTTCTGCCGGATACGAGTTATTGACAACACTCGCAGAACGCCAGTTGCTGTTGGGTCAATCCGTAATTCTGGATAGTGTTGCCGGTACCCAAACCATACGGGATGCATGGTATCGCTTGTCACAACAATATCAAGCAGATTGGCGCGTGATCGAATGTATTTTTTCCGATGAAGCCTTTCATCGGTCACAATTGACGAAACGCGAACGAAAAATCCCTGGCTGGCATGAATTGCAATGGTCCGATGTGGAAAAGGTCAAGGGATACTTTGCACCGTGGGAGGAGGAGCGTCTCGTCCTCGATTTGGTGATTCCTCTTCAAGAGAATGTGAATAAATCCATTGCATATTGTGGCGATTGTGATATATAATACAAGTTGTCTGACAACTTTCCATAGGAGAACGTTATGACTACCATTGACCTGACCATCGAAAAGTCTCGCCGTGCGAATGCAATCAAGAGAGCAAAAGAACGCAACATTGTAATCCCCACCTACGCCCAAATGAAAGATCCATCCAGGATTCCTTCAAAAGTGAAGGATGAATTGAAAGGCATTGGACTTTGGGACATCGACCCCCGGAATTTGTTCCGAATCAACTGGCATAACCAGCCCACTGCTTCAGGCGGGACTTTTGGCGGGGTCAACTACATCGAGTTCCCGTCTTCGCTGACGGGAGTTCCCGCCCGTATCATCGCGCTGGTTGGGAAGTGGTTCCCCACGGGCGCGCATAAAGTCGGAGCCGCGTTCAGTTGTCTGGTGCCGCGGCTGGTCACAGGTCAGTTTGACCCGACGACTCAAAAAGCAGTCTGGCCTTCCACAGGGAATTACTGCCGCGGCGGCGCGTACGACTCCGCTTTGCTGGCGTGTGACTCGATCGCCATCCTCCCTGAAGGTATGTCCAAGGAAAGATTCGAATGGCTGTCCAAAGTCGCGGGCGAAACGATCAAGACCCCCGGCTCCGAATCGAACGTCAAAGAGATCTTCGACAAATGCTGGGAGTTGAGGAAGTCGGGACAAGACCTGATGATCTTCAATCAGTTCGAAGAGTTCGGGAATTATCTCTGGCACTTCGAGGTGACGGGGCACGCCATGGAGGAAGTCTTCAGGCAGGTGGCCGGCAAGAACGGACGTTATCGCGGCATGGCTTCGGCAACCGGTTCTGCGGGAACGATCGCCAGCGGCGATTATATGAAGAAACTATTCCCCGATAGCAGGATCGTCGCAAGTGAAGCGCTGCAATGCCCGACGCTGCTTGAAAACGGATTTGGTGCGCATCGCATCGAAGGTATCGGCGATAAGCATGTCCCGTGGATTCACAACTCAAAGAACACGGATGTTGTCGTGGCAATTGACGATAACGCGGTTGTGAATATCTCTCGCCTCTTCAACGAAGAAAGTGGTCGCGCCTATCTGGTCGAAAAAGGCGTGCCGGAGGCGACTGTCAATCAGCTTGATCTGTTGGGCTTCTCTGGAATCTCGAATGTATTGTCCTGTATCAAAGCCGCGAAATACTACGAGATGGATGAAAACGACATCATGATCACGGTCTTGACCGACTCGATGGAGCTCTATCGCTCGCGCATCCATGAGATGCATCAGGAGTTCGGTCAATATACCGAGCGCTACGCGGCTGCAGACTTCGCCCGTTACCTGCATGGACAGTCCACCGACAATATGCTCGAACTGCGCTACACCGACCGACGCCGTGTCCACAATTTGAAATACTATACCTGGGTCGAGCAGCAGGGACGAACATACAACGAGATTCAAGATCAATGGTATATGCCAACGTATTGGACAGATGTGCAGAAGCAGGCAGATGAAATTGACGAATTGATCGTTGAATTCAACAACGAAGTTGGATTGATGTAAACAACAGGGTGGAGTTACACTCCGCCCTGTTGCTTTTTAATTAAGTGCTAGAATCAGCCCAATTTAATGTCTTTGTGGAGGAACTATGGCGCTCATTCAATTCACTCGCAATTATCGCGACCTGAGCACGGACGCGGGATTCCAATTCGAGTTTTTCTGCGATCGTTGTGGCAATGGCTATCAGACCGAATTTCAGGCATCCGCCCTGGGAACGGTAACCAATGCACTCGACGCGGCCAACAACCTTTTTGGCGGAATCTTCGGAAATGCTGCCAGTGCTGCGAGAAACGTTCGTTCCGCCGGTTGGGAAAAAGCCCATGATAACGCGTTTGCCGAATCCGTGGAGGAAGCCAAGCCTCACTTCCACAAGTGCAAGCGCTGCGGTCACTGGGTGGACGCTGACTGCTGGAATGATGAGCGTTCTCTTTGCAAGGACTGCGCTCCAAATCTGCAGGAGGAGTATTCCTCCATTCAAGTGCAGGCCGCCATCAGTGATGCGCGTGAAAAAGCCGAAACCGTGGATTATGTCTCCGCGGATAAGTTCCAGCAGACCATTGTTGTATCCTGCCCACATTGCGGAGCGCAGGTGAGCGGCGGGAAGTTCTGTCCTGAATGCGGTAAGCCGCTCGCTGTCGAAAAATTCTGCACGAACTGTGGTGCGAAACTGGAACCGGGCGCCAAGTTCTGCGCGGAATGTGGCACGAAGCAGTAACTTTCGGAGACGGTTCGGCGTCCATTATTTTAAATAGTAAGTGGATTTTGTCTACTTGTCACTCTTTTTATCGGATGCCATGCTGTTTACCAATGAATTCCAGGCAATACATGACAGTAATCCTCCAAATAATGACATTCGGCAGATGACTTTGTTTTTTCCATGTGCTATTTTAGTTGCAGTCAAACCCGGATTTTTGGAGCATATGATGAGATACGAAGGCTCACCACAATACAACGAGAAACCCAAAATTGAACGTATTCTTGCCGTGGTAAACTCTATTCTTGTCATTGTCATTGCATTTTGCCTAGATTACATGCTTGTCAAACTCCTTTTCAGATAACGAACTCCTGAATACTTCCCTGCGAATAAGTGGACGGGCTGATAAGCCCGTCTTATTCATTAAACTGGCTTTGATGTAAAATGGGCATCATTATGGGATTAACACCTACATCACTGGTTCTGGTTTGTCTGGTGCCCACACCAAGGGATTTGGAGATCGCGCGGCTTTTGGGCTGGTACCGAATTCCGCTTCGGACGGCGCCGAAAGTTGTCGCGGTGGACTATCTGGCTTTTTACCAGCCCTCGGCGTTCGGCGAGCGCGGCGGACAGATCGAATACGTAGCCCCCGTCCGCGGACACGAATTGACGACCCGCGGCGAGCTGCTCAAAGACGAAGTCGATCATGCGCGTGCCAAGGAGGAATATTACAAAATTCAACTGGGCGGGCTTGAAAAATTAAAAGAACCGATCAAATCAGATAAGTGGAAACGAATCACATTCTTATATACCATTGGCGAATATTTACTAAATGCAACATTCATAAACGATCTGGTTGTGCAGACTGATGAGCGCGAGCTCCTCTGGAAAAGTTTGCGCGAGCGTGCAGAAAATAATCAGTTGTACAAAACAGATTTACCCGAAGCAGATATTCCACCCGATGTACTTATGGCACTTTTGGGGATAAAAGAAGCACAGTCCGGATATGACACGATGGAGCAGGCAAATGACGACTTTGATTAAGAACGGCACCTTCATCACAGCCTCGGAAACGTTCGAAGCAGATATATTGATCGATGGGGGAAAGATTTCTTTAATTGGAAAAGATTTGCATCATCCGAATGCACAGGTCATCGACGCGACTGGCAAGCTCATCATGCCGGGTGGAATTGATCCGCATGTGCATTTGGATCTGCCGATGTTTGGCACCGTCTCTTCGGATGACCATTACACCGGCCACAAAGCCGCGGCATTCGGTGGGACGACGACCGTAATGGATTTCGTCGTATTGGAAAATCAAGGGTTTCAATATTCGGTGGATATATGGATGAAGATGGCAGTGAAGGCTGCCATTGATTATTCCTTCCATATGAACCTAACCAGATTCGATGAGAAGATCGCCAGAGAGATTCCTTCATTGCGTGAAATGGGAATCACCACCCTTAAGGTTTTCACTGCTTATAACGGTCGCTTGCGACTGGATGATGGAAGTATCTTCAAAGCACTGCGAATCGCAAGGGAAAATGGCATGTTGGTGATGGCGCATTGTGAGAATGGAGATGTAATCGAAACGCTGATCCCGGAGGCGCTTGCGGCCGGACATACTTCACCTGAGTATCACGCCCGGACGCGTCCTGCCTGGGGCGCGGTCGAAGCAACTCTGCGCCTCGCGGCAATGGCGGAGCAGGCGGATTCATCTGTCTATATCGTGCATATGAACGTAGGCGGAGAAGTGGACATGTTAAAGTACGCGCGCGAGCGCGGCGTCAAAGTGATGGGGGAGACTTGTCCGCAATATCTGTTTTTCACGGAAGATGATTTAAGGCGTCATGATGGCGCGAAGTGGATTTGTTCTCCGCCGATGCGTACGAAAGCTGATAACGCGCGTTTATGGGAAGGCCTGTCAGCTGGGATTTTGCAGACGATCGGCACGGATCATTGCCCATTCTTTTTTGACGGGACTCGGCCCATCGTCTATGAAGGACGCGAGATCGCCATCCCTGGCAAAGAGTTGGGGAAGGAAGACTTTACAAAAATCCCGAATGGATTACCTGGGATCGAAGATCGTCTGCCTGTATTGTGGACTACCGGTGTGCGTTCCGGGAAGATCACGGCGAATCAATTTGTTGCCTATCACAGCACCAATCCTGCGAAGATCTTTGGTCTCTACCCACAAAAAGGTGCTTTGCTGGCTGGCTCCGATGCGGACATTGTTATCTGGGACCCGGAAAAGAAAGTAAAGTACGGAGTCGCACATGCGCACCAACGCACGGACTATAACTTATATGAGGGTTGGGAATTAACTGGAATGCCTGAGAAAGTCTTTCTGCGCGGCAAGATGATCGTGGATGGAGAGATATGGCTCGGTAGATCAGGTGATGGTCATTTTCTGAAGCGCGGAGAAGGCGAAGTTTTGTGAAGTCCAAAAGCGCCTTTCGAAAATACAGACCATCTATTCACTGTGATGCACTGGTTGTCCATTGCATGGATTATCGCCTGCAAAAATTTCTCCAGCCGTGGATCACGGTCCGTTTTGGATATGACAATTTCGATATCATCTCACTGGCAGGCAGTGTGCATGATTATGAGATGGTGTTGAAGTATGTCCAGCTTGCGGTGCAGATCCACAGCATTAATACGACATGTCTCATCAATCATGAAGATTGTCGCGCCTATGGACGGGGGGGACGTATAAACGTCACAGACATGATTTATTGGAAACCTGTTCCAAACTGCATGCCTTATTCCCCGGACTTAACGTGGAGGCCTTTTATCTTCATTTGGATGGGACATTTGAGTTAATTGAGTAGCTCTTTCAATCTTGGATGCCCAGCATAAAAGCCGCGGTACTGTTCCGGCAATAGCACTGCAATGTGACACATGATCTCATCTGTGTATCGCTTGAGCGCTTCGTCGCGGTTTTCTCTGGGAAGTGGGGGAAGAGTGAACGCAGCTCCGGCTGTGAGTGTGATATGCGCGCGCCGCAGTTTCTTGAGATTTCCAAATAATGCCTTGTCTTCCGTCCCGGTAATCGCGACAGGCACGATCGGACGGTTGAGCTTCGTAGCGAGATAACTGACGCCCGGCTTTGCTTCGATCAATGACCCGACGCGCGAGCGCGTTCCCTCGGGGGCAATCACCAGGATATTGTCTTTTTCCATGAGCGAGATTACTTTTCGCAGGGCTTTAATATCCGGGTTGTAACGATCAATAAAGATAAAGTTGAAGTATTTTCCCAGCCAGCGGAAGAGCGCAACCTTTTCCCACTTTTCAGCGATCAACACGAACATATCCCAATAATCAAGGGCATAGAAGGCGAAAGGAGCGTCGATAATCCCCAGATGATTCGTTGCAATCACAAAGCTGCCTGCCTTGGGAAGGTGTTCATATCCCTTGGCGTCCACCCGGGCGATCAGGTTGAAAAGCAGGCGAACGAGCCAGCGGATAACATACTTCATATTAATTGTTCAACAATTCTTTCAGGCGTGGATGGTCAGCATAAACCCCGCGATATTTATCGGGGAGAATGGCGGCGATGCGACACATGATCTCATCGGTTGCCGTGCGCATGGCCTGTTCGCGTCCTCTTCCGGGTGGAATTTCGATATGGAAAGAATCCCCCGCGATGACAGTGATTTTCGACCGCCGGAGATGCTTTAGGTTCTCAGCTATACCGCGGTCTTCCGTTCCGGTTACTGCCACCGGCAGGACGGGGTATCCGCTTTTGCTGGCGAGGAACGCAACCCCCATTTTTCCTTCCTGTAACGCTTCCGTTTTGGAGCGTGTCCCTTCTGGTGCGATGACCAGCAGTCCGCCCTGCTTCATTCGATCGAGGATCTGCCGCAGAGCAGAGTAATCTGCATCGAAGCGGTTTAACCAAATTGCGTTGGCGGCTCGTCCGATCGCGCCATACAGGGGATGGTCGCGATATTTTTCGGCGACTGGCATGATGAGGTCTTCTCGGTCAAGTATGCACAACAGGACTGCCGTGTCCAATCGCCCCAGATGATTCGCTGCAACGATCACATTTCCGGGTGGAAGTTTTTCAGTCCCGGTGACTTCAATATCGGTAATGACCTTCATGACAAAGCGGACAATGGAGCGCAATGTTGAATATTTCATGGCATCCATTTTACAACAAGCGAACTAGTCTTGGGGATAAAAAACGGGCGGCCATTGTGGCTGCCCGTCAACAAAAGAAAAAATATCGTTGGAGTTATCTCCATAAATAATCATCCGAACTACGGTGCTTTGCTGGATTCTCGCTGCCATACTTGTCGAACATGCGTTGGAAGATCGTCATATCGCTGGGTGACATGTTGATGATCTCAAAACCTACGTTGAACGAGTTCGGATCAATATGATCCTTGTGACACCATTTACTGCGGGCAATAAAAACCATTGAATTTTTATCGGCAATATCGGGTGTGAGTTCGATGTGCACGCGAAAATCCTGCCCGGGCATGATCTGTTTTTGGCTGTCGAGCTTAAATCCACCGGTGCTGATATCCGAGAGATAACCAAGAAGTTCCTTTGTAATGTCATTCGTGACCTGCATATAATATGAAAAGTCACGGCGGTTGATTTTTCGCTTGTCTGCCATGCGAGCCTCCTTTCAACACTAGTATAAGATATGTGCAGACAGGAAACAAGGATTTTAGGAAAGAAGAATGTGTTTGTAATTTTGTAAGCCGCCATATCTGTCCGGCAATTCAAGAGGACTGCCAGATATGGATGGTTCCACGCAATGATCCCTCGTTTCCAACCGACGGTCTCGCTGAAGTACAATGGACACCATTCGGCAAAACGATAGTGAAATTCTGGAGTATTTCATTGGAAACCGAAACCCAAGCTCCCTCACGTGGCCCCGTCCTTATCTGGTTGATTGTTTCACAATTGATTGCACTGGCATCCCTGGTATTTTGGCTTCTTGTGGCCGGACTTTCCGTGATGGCGTTTGATTCGGGTGTTTCGGCTGAAGCATGGACCTTCGTGATTGCGGTCTGGTCCTACCCAATCTGGCCGATCAGCTTTGCCATTGCATCATGGATCGCTTATGCACGCAAGAAAGATAGACTTGCCGGTTTACTCACTTTTTTTACTTTCCTGCCGGTATTATTGTTGTTTGTTGTGATTGTAGTTGGCAATTTCCTGTTCTTCCTGAGGTACTAAAAAATCCGGTCTCATACCAGACCTGATTTCTTATTCAGCCTTCAGTACATGCGTCAGGATGGTTGCTCCCGAACCGCCGATATTCTGCGCCATACCAATCCTGGCGCCATCCACCTGCGTCTTCCCACACTCGCTTCTCAATTGC
Organism: Anaerolineae bacterium; assembly: GCA_041487615.1. Taxonomy (GTDB): domain Bacteria; phylum Chloroflexota; class Anaerolineae; order Anaerolineales; family Villigracilaceae; genus Defluviilinea. The sequence goes on along the minus strand of JBGPNQ010000033.1, from coordinate 2,291 downwards.
TGGACGACCTCCACGATCTGATACATGCCCGTTGCGCCGACCGGATGTCCGCGGGCCTTTAGTCCGCCGCGAGTGCAGACGGGCACGCGTCCACCCGGACCGATCTCGTTATCGAGTCCAAGTCTCACTCCCTGGCCGCGCTCGGCAAATCCGCAGGCTTCGAGCGAGAGCGCAGACATGATCGAAAACGCGTCATGTAATTCGAACACATCAATATCATTCGGTCTGACGTTTGCCATCTCATACGCTTTTTTGGATGACAGATATGCAGCCGAGAGGAACAGTGGATCTTTTCTCGAATGGACCGCAATCGAATCGGTCGCGGATGCCGAGCCTGCCACCGTTATTTTTGGTTTCCCCTTTAACGACGCGACTCTCTCTGCAGGGACGATGATGGCCGCGGCTGCGCCATCCCCCGTGGGGGACGCATCCAATAAATTGATCGGCGTGGCAACCATGGCTGATTTCTCGAATTTTTCCACGCTGATCTTTTCATGAAGCCGTGCAAATGGATTATGTACCGCGTTTGCATGAGCATTAACGGAAAAAGGCGCGAAGTCTTCATGCTTCCATCCATACTCGTGCATATAACGACGCATGACCAGCGCGTTGATTCCAACAAACGAGATACCCTGTTCCACTTCATAATCGGCATCGGCAGCGGTCGCCAGCGCGGCAGTGACGTCGTGCCCGGCCTTGTCGGTCATCTTTTCGACGCCTACGATCAGCGCCGATTCGATGTCGCCTGCGGCAACAGCCATCAATCCCGCGCGAAATGCTGCCGCGCCTGAAGCGCACGCAGCCTCCACTTTGACCGCTTCCTGGTACCAGAGTCCGATCCAATCTGAAAAGAAAGTCCCCAGTTGATTTTGAGCACTGACCATGGAGGAAAGCATATTCCCAACGTAGAGTGCATCCACTTTATCCATGCCCGCGTCCTGCATCGCAGCAAAGGCGGCATTCCCACCCAACTCGCGCAGGGACAGGTCCCAGTGCTCGTCAACTTTGATTTGTCCAATTCCTAGAATGGCAACTTGTCGCATCTTTTGACCTCAAGGATATTTTAACCGATGGAACTATCAGGTTCTATCAAATAAAAAGGAGCGACTTGCGCCGCTCCTTTTGTGCATCCATGAACTCTTACGGATTCTTATTCTTGCCGTTTCCGTTATTGCCTTTATCCTTGTTTTTGCCGTTGCCGTGTTCCTGCTGCTGAACAGAACCATTCTCAGGCATTTCATTCGTTGCATGTCCTGAAACAATGACGCCAAGATTTTTCTTATCCTTGCCAAGTGCAGCTTTTTTGAATTGTCCCCAATTGGTGGGGGTGGAGCCATCAGGCAAAATAAAAGCACTATAGTCGCCTGTCTTTTTTGCTTCAAGGATCAAGCCCGCCGTGACCGCGGGATTCGTTTCCTGCAGTCCCTGTGCCATCCATAAGGCCTGCGCGATCACACCAAATCCATAACCGTCCTCATGATACTGGTTGATGCTGGCATTATCCACACCAAAGAAGGCAGCCAGCAAACCCGCGACAGGGTTAAACGGTTCCTCATCCACGATGACCAGGCTGGGATCGATGGTGATCGGTTGACCGATTTTCGTTTGATTGACGACCAGTTCATTCGTGATGGGGTCCAGCGTGACCAACTCAAGCGATAGCGCCGTTTCAACACTCAGGCGCATTGTTTGCGTGGCACCCAAACCGTCCAGCACGGTCACAAAGACTGTGGTCACTCCACTTAGATCTGTTTTAATCGTAATGCTTTGAATAGTTCCCGCGATCGGGGTCGTTTCCGGTGCAGTTGGAGCCGCGAAGACGGTTCCCACCTGGGCGAACAAGACTGCAAGGACCAATAAAATACCTGCCAGTGATCTAGTTTTGAACATGTTACTCTCCTTTCATATACTACAATTATTCTAACGACTTTTTCTTCTGAGTCGGCTTACATGAATGTAAACGGGACTTTTATGCTAATCGTTTTGAGGCGCTGGATTACATTTATGAGAATTGGTTACAATGGAAAGCCATTAAAACTAGCTAAACTTGTGTAAGACAAGAACCTCGAAAACCATGGTCGTACTTATATAATTGACGGCATAGCAAGCTAAAGGATACGGTTGATGAAACATGACATTTGGGTGAATAAGTTACTTGGCCACGTTTGTGAGTTAGGCAACGAAGGAAAATCCGCTGTGGACTTCATCCGCGCCCGGCGCACGAGAATCGGTTTCAAGCAAGCGCGTCCAAATATCGGCGCCTTCTGGACGGTGTTTGGCAATATCCGTTT
>JBGPNQ010000032.1:0-24572 GCA_041487615.1 Anaerolineae bacterium | reverse complement strand
TCCGAACTTCAATAATGAAGGCAACCTGTCTTTCTTCTTTCAGAATCACAAGATCAGTGATGAGGAAACGCGCCAACGCATCGAATACACATCTGAAGTGATGGGAATTGGTTTCAAGGAGCTTTTGCCGCGCAAGCCAGGAACTCTCTCAGGCGGCGAAAAACAGCGCGTCGCGATTGCGCGTGCCATTGTCCGTGCGCCAAAGTTGTTCCTGTTCGATGAGCCGCTCTCGAACCTGGATGCCAAACTGCGCGTCCAAACCCGGGCGGAGATCAAACGTCTGCTTCACAAGTTTGGGATCACGAGTCTGTATGTCACTCATGATCAGGTGGAGGCAGTTTCGCTTGCCGATCAAATTGTGGTCATGCACATGGGACGCATTGAGCAGGTCGGAACGTATCAGGATCTGACGGAGAATCCTGCCAGCATTTTCGTCGCGGGATTTTTAGGATTGCCGCCGATGGATTTATTTCCCGGCGGCTCCATCTCGGGCGGACAGTTGACCCTCGACGATTATTCGTTTCCCCTCCCGGGCCACTTCTTCACGCTCGTCGAGAACGGGCAACAAGTGACGATGGGAGTACGGCGCGAAACGGTTAACTTATCAGTCGAAAATCCGTCCGCAAATGGAATGCAACTTCGGGCTGAGGTGGAAGCGTTCGAGTCCGATTTTGTGCATCGCCTTCAGGTCGTCTATCTGCGCATCGGGCGATTTGCGTTTTCGGGTTTGTGTCCAATGGATGTGAAACTTCACGTTGGACAATTGGTCTATGCAGAGATCGACTCTGAGCGTTTGTATTTTTTCGACACGAATTCGGGGAAACGCTTATAGTTTTTTCCACCTGGCGATCAATACCTTCATACGCACACGGACGCGGCTATCTGCATTTCCAATTGCCCAGGTAGAACGCGTGGCTTTTTTTGCATCCTCGCTCAAGTTAATAAAGTCTGCCCAATCGTCCTTGATAAATTCCTCCATTTCACTGGGCGTATCCCACGAATAGAAAAATGGAAAGAATTCCTCATGTTCAGGCGCAAACCAGCCGCGTGTTTCGGCTTCCTTCATCGCTTCATTTGCGGCAACATCACCGTTGACTTGTTCGGGCAAATCCATCACACGCCCCGTTTCTTTAAGTGTGTCCGTTGACACAACTTCGATCTGCCATCGTTCAGCCAGTGGGCGCATATCGATCAAGATTCCCTCGGTAACCAGCACCCGCCGAATTTCACTCAGAGCATGGACCATGCTCGCCGGGTCAATGCATCAGAGCGACCACGCAAGAATTGCAATGTCAAACTTTTCTTTTGAAAAAGGCAGGGAGTGAGAGTCGGCGCAGGCAAGATGGACGTTATCTTCGAGATCGTAAGGTCTGTCTACTTTTGCGACGCGAAGTGAATCATGATCGAGATCAATCGCAACAGTTGAGTTCGTCCACTTTGCATATTGCCAGGTCAGACGCCCTTCGCCACATCCAACTTCGAGGATTCGTTTGCCTGTAAGATCCACATATTTGCGCAGATGATGGATCTCATTTCGTTCAGGGTCTTTTTGCAAGCTCATATCCGCAAGACTTTCGAACCGCGAATTCTTCCCTGCTTCAACTCCACCAACGCCTGATTTGCATCCTGCAACTCGTATTCCTGAAACTCAGGCTTGATATTTGCTTCTGCCGCCAGTTGCAGGAACTCGCGCACATCCGCCCGCGTCACATTGGCGACCGACTTTATTTCCTTCTCCAGCCACAACTGAGAGGGATAGTCCAACTTTAACAGGACTTCCTTATCAATTTCCTCTTTGCGGATGGCATTGATGACGAGTCGCCCGCCTGGCTTGAGACGTTTCAGCGCTTCACTGATGGGACCCCAAACGGGAGTGGTGTCAATGATCGCGTCCAACTCTTCAGGCGGATTCTGATCAATTGAGCCCGCCCAGGATGCTCCCAACGACAAAGCAAATTCGCGTTCGTTCGCGTTCCTGCTGAAAACGAAAATTGGAGAATAGGGGAATTTGTGTTTCGCAATTTTCAATACAAGATGGTTCGACCCGCCGAATCCCATCAAGCCCAGACTTTGACCATCGATCAAATTGCATAATTTCAACGCTCGGTACCCCACTGCTCCCGCACACAATAACGGCGCGGCTTCTGAGTCGGAGATCGAATCGGGGATGGGATGCACAAAATCCGCGCGGACTTTCATATACTCGGCATATCCGCCATTGATATCGCGTCCTGTCGCCTTGAACTCAGGACAAAGATTCTCCTGACCCGATAAGCAATACTGACAATGTCCACACGCCGACGCGATCCAGGCAACACCCACGCGCTGTCCCGTAGTAACGACATTAGTCGTTAAGGAGCGACTGAAGTCGCTGCTACGTTCTTCCACGACTCCTACAACTTGATGTCCCAGTACAACTGGCAAATGGGGTGGGGGAGTTCGCCCCTCGATTTCATCCAGTTCCGTGTGGCAGACCCCGCATCGCGTTACGCGTAACAGAACTTCACCTTCGCCAACTTTAGGTTCGGATAATTGTTCCCATGAAAGAGGAATCGGGTTTTGCTGGAGAGATGCGATTTCTCGCAATAACATCGCTTTCATATTCAAAGTATGTAAGGGACGAACATTTTTGTCCGTCTCATATAGTCAGCGTATTGTGCACCGAAGAAATCTATACACTCGGCTTCATCTGCTTTGGCAGTTTGAAAAAGAAACAGAGTGGAAACTCCCGAAAGGATTCCTCCTGGAAGCGAAGGGGATTTGAAGAAGATACCCCATGTCAGCAGAAATAGGGAACTATAGAGTGGATGTCGAATGTATTGATAAATGCCACTCGTAACAAGCGTTGTTGTTTTCTCAAACGACAGCAACGCTGGATCGCCTTTTCGTTGCACGGCGGGTTTTCCGCGCGTGCGTAGGGAATGCACGCCAAATGCAAGTGGGAACAAACAAAGGAAAAGCAAACACCAAGCGACGATCTGATTCCACGCGAACGGTTGATAAAACCAATATCTCACATTCAGCAGAAACAGGATCAACATGGTTTCCCAGGCAAAAAAGCGGTAGAAGCCGTGTGAGCGTGGATGCTGTAAGGATTTCCATGAGACCGCAATGAGGAGTAAAGAGCCTGCTGCGAAGATAAGCAATTGATATAATGAAAAACTTTTCATCCAAAGAGCCAACCCGTGATGAGGGCATTCCAAGTTGGGTAGATTAGCATAATGAGCGCGCCAGCCAGTATGCTCCAAACCCAACCCACTCCGATTATTCGAAGTAGCGCAACTGCTGCACAGGCAATCCAAATCAGTATGCTGTTTGAAGAACCAAATCCAAATACGCAGGCAAAGGCTGTTCCGCCAAGCACGGCGCCAAAAAAGAATAGAGTTTCAATAACCAGATGAAGACCGTTCTTGTTCATTTATGAGGCTTTGACAAATGTCTTTATTTTGCAGAAAGTGTCAAAGCAAACTCAACCCCTTCTTTAATCCATATGTTGAGTTGCTTCTCGCTTCTTACTCCATCCGCTTCAACGACAAGCCAGCCCTTCATCGGTCTACCCGTCATGTCGAATGGACGGACATGTGGTTTCTTGAGCAGCGCGCTATGCTTTTCAGGGTCAACGCGCACAATAAGGTCATCTTTGTTGACTCCGCAAGCCATGTTGCCGTTCAACAGAAATCCAACGCCGCCAAACATTTTCTTCTCAACATAAGGAATACCCTCCAGTTCGGAACGAATGCGCTCGGCTAATTTGAGGTTATAGGCCATTGTTCTTTTCCAATTGGTTTGCAGTTCAATCTCTTATGAGACCGCCATGATAATCCAACTCATAAGCTGTCTCCTGTCCACAGCGGATAAACTCACGGCCCTGGAAACAACCTACACTGCCTTCACTGGTATCTATATAGGTCATATCATTTTCTGTATGCTCAAAGCCTCCCAGAAACCGCTCTTCCTTATACATAAGTGAAAGACTCGCTTTGATCATCCCACCTGCCTCGGGAGCAGTGATAAGATCGTCGCGCAGGATACGACCGTAGTAGTTCATTGCCCAGATCGGCTTTTCGGCAAAATACACTACTTCTTCCCCGATGAAGTCGGTCCCTCCGAAATAACTATCATGGTAGGACCAGTCGCCATCTGAAAAGCGCAGATCATGTGACCCAAGGCGGCAGGGAGTCGCGTGTTCACCATTACCAACATACGTTGCAGCTTTGGCGTGAACGATGAAAGTGTTGAGTTCATTGATATCAACGGTCATGGTTCTATCCTGTACCGAACTGACGATCTCCCGCGTCGCCGAGTCCCGGAACGATGTAAGCTCGTTCATTGAGATGGTCATCAATTGCCGCGATATAGATCGGAATATCAGGATGTTGCTCCTGCATGGCTTTGATTCCCTCGGGCGCAGCGATCAGTCCGACGAACTTGATCTTCTTCACGCCCCAGCGTTTGAGAACAGCTGCCGTTGCTGTCGCCGACCCACCCGTCGCAAGCATCGGATCGAGAATCAGGCAGACGGAAACCGTGGGTTCGAGCGGGAGTTTGTTGTAATACTCAACGGGCCGCAGGGTATGCTCGTCGCGATAGAGACCGATGTGCCACACTTCCGCGCTCGGCATCAATCCCCACACGCCTTCGACCATGCCAAGGCCCGCGCGCAGGATGGGGACAAGGCCAATCTTTTCTTTTAATTCAGCGCCTGTCACGTGGGCGAGAGGCGTATCCAGCTCGCGCGGCGAAACCGCCAGGTCGGCTGTCGCTTCATAAGCCAGCAGTGCGGCAATCTCACGTACCAGTTCACGGAATTTTTTCGGCTCGGTTTTGATGTCCCTCAGGCGGGAAAGTTTGTGTTGGACAAGCGGATGGGTCGAAGCGTGGACGTTTGACATGACATTCTCCAGGGAGTTGATTTAAATCGATTATAGCCCCAATCGAATGATGGCCAGCCCTATTCGCGCTGATCAAGATGGTTGGAATAGCTTCATAATCCGACGGCTGCGCAGCCTGCGTCAAAATGGGAAGCCATAACCCCGAATATATTCTCAATAGCGAGCGAGTCCTTTCCATGGAATGCAGTCTCTGCCAGAGATGCATCACCGTCTGTGCGCCGGAAGCGTTGAGATTATCTTTTAGGTTTGACCTGGGAAGCAAGGAACTTCTGCGCGAGCGCATTCAAACTCAGTGACAAAAACGTGATTTTCAACCCGTGACTCCGTGCCTCTTTTTGCGTACAGTTAGAAGGGAACAAGGAGACGATCATGAAACTAGATGGTTTGCACATTCTCCTCACGTATCAATGCACGTATGAATGCGATCACTGCTTTGTGTGGGGAAGCCCACGTCAAACGGGGACACTCACGTACGAACAGATGGAACAGATTCTTCAACAGGCGAAGACTGCGGGTGTTACCTCGATTTACTTTGAAGGCGGTGAGCCATTCTTATATTACGCGGTTCTTGCAAAAGCTGTCCACAAAGCTGCGAATATGGGATTTGATGTCGGTATCGTGTCCAATGCCTATTGGGCAACTTCGATTGCAGATGCGGAGGAATGGCTGCGTCCATTTGTGGGACGCCTGTGTGACCTCACCGTAAGCAGTGACCTTTTCCATTGTGAGGAATATTTGGGAGAGAAGCCGCAGAACGCAATTGTCGCGGCAAAGTGGCTGGGAATTCCAACAGGGATGATCAGTGTTGCACAGCCGGATGCCGAAGCAAAACAAACTCATGGCCAGATCGAAGACGAAAGCGCGGTCATGTACCGCGGTCGGGCGGCGGAAAAACTGGCTCCACGCGCGACCGGCCATCCCTGGGAAAGTTTCGATTCCTGTCCGCATGAGGACTTGCGCGAGCCGGGACGCGTCCATCTCGATCCGCTGGGGAATATCCACATTTGTCAGGGCATCTCCATCGGCAATATCTTCGAGACGCCCCTCATAGAGATTTGTGAAAACTACAATGCGGATGATCACCCGATCTGCGGACTTCTACTCTCAGGCGGACCTGCTGCGCTGGTGAGCGAGTACAACCTTCCGCATACATCCCCTTCAGGGGGCGCGTCACACTACGCCGATGCCTGCCACCTTTGCTACATGGCGCGGACTGCGCTGAGGACTCGCTTCCCTCAATATCTCAACCCTGACCAAATGTATGGAGTAATTGGATGAATGGAAATAGTTTTATGAGCTGGGTGTTGCGCTCACCATTTCATGGATTGTTGAGCGATGGCATGATGCTCATCACTGTAACCGGCTGCAAAACCGGAAAGAAATATACAATGCCTGTTGGTTATTATCGTGAGAACGGTAATCTCTGGGTCATTACAAGTCGTAACCGAACCTGGTGGAAAAATCTGCAGGGCGGAGCGTATGTTTCGCTATTGCTTGAGCGAAGGCCTGTCGAGGCGTTTGCCGAGCTGGAGCTTGATCCCAGAGCGGTCGAGGCGCAAATGTGTGAATATCTAAAGCATATTCCACAGGCGGCAAAACCACTGAGTGTGCGCGTCGAGAATGGGAATCTAAATGCAGAAGATATCGCCTGTGTAGCGAAGGATCGCTTGTTCGTCAGGATCAAACCTGTATAGATTGGAATTGCTGAACAAATACAACGGTTGCCATACGAAGGACCGTTGTATTTATTTCAAACCGGAATATTTGTGGTGGTACTTACTTCAGATACACGACCGCGTCACCGGAAAATGGTGCTGTCAGCGTCCTGTTTGCGCCACCGTTTACTGTGCCACCACTGACTGTATTTCCCGTGGACGGGTTGAACCATTCCACGGTTAATGTGCCTGATGTTGCACTCAAATTGATCGTGATCGAACCACCCGAAGGTAAATACGCCAGGTATTCAGCGCCAGTGGATACGGCATTGGCCAGACAATAGCCAGTCGAACATAGCGAAGGTTGCGGCTTCATGGCGGCCATATTGATGCGGTTGGCGTAGGTGCGGATGTAGCCCAGGTTATAGCGCAGGTTCTCGTCATCGTTGAAGTTGTACCCACCACCTTCTAACTTGTAACTGTCATCATACTGGTCCATGAAAAGAAGGTTTTCACCTCTCGTAAAACTTTTCCATGCCCACGACCGGTCGCCGCAGATGCCGCACAAGTGGTCTGTGTCTGCCACGATTACCTCATTTCCAGTTGCGACCGGTGGATTATTCAAATCACCATTCGGCGAGACCCAGTCTGCATTGCTATTGTATAAACTGGTGTTGTTCCCACATGGATAAGGCACGGTCATCCCGACGGGGTGCTGTTTAGGCTTGGTCGCTTCGTACGTCTTGATGGTTTGAATCATATGATATTGCCAGTTCACTTCGTTGCCACAGCCGTTGCTCTCGTTGGCAATCTCATACAACACATTATCCAGATCGGTCACGGTATCGATCACTTTCCGAACATACGCATCCTGAAGGTCCGTGACAGCCTGGATCGACAATTGCTCGATCTCCTCGCCGCTGTTATCGTTGTTGGGGTCTCCGTTGACATTATTAATGTTGTTCGATTTGTTGAATGGATGTCCCTGCCACGGATTGGATGCACTGCTGCTCCCTTTGGGATAGGCAACGCTCCAGCCATCGAAGAGCATGATCGAGACATAGATGCCGCGATCACCTGCCGCGATCACACGTGACCTCAGGCGATCAAAATAGACTTGATTGAACTTTGTCAGATCGAACTTAGGTTGGTTATCCAGGGCATTGCCCGGGCCGATCCGCTGGTAGGGCAGTGGTGTGAAGTAGTAAGCCGTCGAGGATTCGACGACCCCTTTTGCCTGCTCCCACATCCACAATCGGAAGAAGTTGTGGTTGCGCGCCTGCAGAAAATCCAGCCAGCCTGTGTAGTTGAACAAATAGGGCAGTTTGTTACTTGCACCGCTGTCTTGCAGATTATCCCAAAAATGGGATCCTGACAAAAACACAATTCTTCCGGAAGGATCTGCAAAGTATCTTGGATTAACGCTGCTCACCTTCAAGGGGCCCAGCGCACCTGGAGGTGAGGTTGGTGTCCTCGTAGGCGTCCGCGTTGTCGTGGCGGTTGCTGCGTTCGTTGGGGTACGTGTCGCGGTGAAAACGGCTGTTGGTGTTCGCGTCGGACTGGCGATTACTGTGGGTGTCCTTGTCTGCGTGGGAGCAAGGGTACTCTGCAATGTCGGCGTCCGGGTTGGCGACGCTGTCGGTACAGGCGCCGCGGCGGACACCGCAACATTCATATCTGATGCAATTTCACTGGCAGAGACGGCGCGGTTATAGATCCTGACTTCATCAATCATCCCAGGAAATCCCTCATCCCTCCAGATCATGTTTCCACCAATGCTGAACCCACCGCTAGATGTTTGAATCGATCCACTGAAGGGAATTGTCGCTGCTTGCGTACCATTTATGAATAAGCGGATTACTGAACCATCAAATGTCGCGGCTACATGTGTCCAGGTATTTAGAGGCAGGGTCGAGCCTCCGCTGATTCCATATTCGGTGTTATTGCTTGAGATATATGTCGCGGGTATGTTTCCATCTCCGTTGGCATAGAGAGAGTATATCAATCCGGATGCATATTCTTTCATCAGGATCGTATCCCAGCCGGACATGGCAGTGGCCGGATTTACCCAAGCTTCCAAAGTCATACCGGTGGTGAGATCCAATGAATTGGAATCGGCGATTGCCACGAGATCATTGGTACCATCGAATTTCAAGGCTTTTCCGAATTTACCGTTGGTTACCCATACAGGACCATTCTGCAGTGTCCCATTATTGGAATTTCCAGATTGGTCGTTTACCGCAGTCCCAGAGCCCTCCTCAAAACCATAAGCAGCAATCAATCCGGAAGTTGCTGCCAACACCTTTCGAGGAGAGGCTATAGTATTAATCCCGTTTGTAAAGAGAGCAAGTTGCAGAAGGATTAGGAAAGATACAAATATTTTGTTTCTCATCAGGTTTTATGTGCCTCACTTGTATAAGTTTTTGAAAAAGGATGTAACACTCTGTCTGACTGCTAACTATGATGAGCGTTATGGCACTGGGTACTTTGGGGGATGCGAATCGTTTGTTTTGCAATCAAGTTGCAATTTACCCCTGCAACTAACGCAACATTTGGAATCAACTACTTATAGATAAGTAGGGGATTAGGAAAATTGTCACAAGTTGGCGACAGGGATAACATAGCGGTTGTATGGCTCGTATGGAAAACGGTCGCCGAGGCGACCGTTTTTGTGTGTCTTTGTCAGGAGAGGAAAAACAGAGCAGTGTTTGCTTCTAATGCAACCATTCCTGCCTATGCTCACTCCCATAAACAACGTGGTGAAGTGCTTTATACCGTGCGCATTAAGGCAGATGAAGCTGACCCACGCGTGAAGTGGGCATGACCATTGAAGTGACATCTGAGCCGCTGGAAAATTAAGTCTGAAGGTGGAATAAATTCGTAATTTCCGGGATGACTGCCAGGTCATCTCAGAACGATTTACTGAGATACGCCGCAGATCCGGATCTTGCGCAGCCGCAAATGGATTCTGCGCTCTTGATGTTTCCTACCCTGCCAACGCGCGCGGGATGACTGCGGTCCGCGACTTCATGTCGAAGGAACATCCCGCTGTTAGCACATGTATCATCAATCCGCTGATGGCGACGGGTCGTGAGCCAGTGATCTCTGCTACGTTTGTAGCTTTCATATTTTTTCCATCCACAATCGTGATTGCATTCTTCCCGCAGACCGTGATGTGCCTGTCATTTTCCACGATGGCCGCTGTGTTTTCATCCACGCCCACGCCCAGCGCGCCTGGGTGCATGGAAATGGCGTAGGCCAGTCGTCCCAGCCGGTCACGCTGACGAGAATGCTGGTCGAAAATGATCTTGTCGGTGAATCCGAAACCTGTGGAGAATTGAGCAATCCCGCCGCGCGGCGTTGCTCCGCTGCGCCCGTAGGCAAACATGATTTTGGACTGCACCGCTGTCCCGGCAGATGTTCCTGCAATAACAGCGCCGCGCCCATAAGCTGCGAGCAATTCCGTTTCGAAACTGGTTCCACCCAGCAGAGATGTCAGCCGCATTTGTGTCCCGCCAGCGATGAAGATTCCCGTGGCGTGTCGAAGCGCTTCAAGGTGTCTTTTCCTGTCGGCTTCTGCGCGAGCACGGAATTCCAGGGAAATTGGTTTCTTCTTCAAACCAAAATTCCTGAAGATTTGGACATACTGTGTCCCAGTTTCAGGGAGGCTTGATGCTTGCGGCAAAACCACGATATTGGCCTTTGCCCCGCCAGCCCGCTTGATGAATTCTTCAAAGATGCCAGGCTCTTCGAAGTCCATCGCGCCGCCAATTGCCATGAGTGTTGTCATTATTTCACCTTTGTGCTCGTGAGTTCGATAAGGATACTCGAAAATCCCGCCATCCCGGATTTTCTTTCCTCTTTCTTGCTTCTTCCTTTATAATCCTCCCCATGTCAAACACTAACCCTTCGGCACGCTCAGGGCGATCTCGTTCTCTTGACCCCGAACCCAAGCCTGATGACCGCGTGGATAACGCTCTGCGCCCGCAGAAACTGAATGACCTGATTGGGCAGGATCAGGTCAAGGAGAATCTTGGAATCCTGATTGCCGCGGCACGTCAACGTGGCGAAGCATTGGATCATGTATTGTTTTACGGGCCTCCGGGCTTGGGGAAGACGACCCTTGCGAACGTGGTTGCCAATGAAATGGGCGTCAATATAAAGGTGACAGCAGGTCCCGTCATCGAGCGCGCTGGCGATCTGGCTGCCATCCTCACCAACCTGCGCGCGGGCGATGTCTTGTTTATTGACGAAGTTCATCGATTGGGGCGCGCCGTTGAAGAAGTGCTATACCCCGCGATGGAAGATTTTGCATTGGATATTGTGATTGGCAAGGGACCCTCGGCGCGCTCGATACGCTTGAAGCTGCCGCATTTTACTGTCGTCGGCGCGACGACGCGGCTGGCTCTGGTCACAGCTCCACTTCGCGCCCGATTCGGCGCGGTCTATCGATTGGATTATTATGACATACCTGCCATGCAGGCGATCGTCTCGCGGGCGGCCGGCATGCTGAAAGTACAGGTGGACGAAAGTGGAGTCGAAGAGGTGGCTCGCCGCGCCCGAGGCACTCCTCGTGTCGCCTTGCGGTTGTTGCGCCGTGTCCGCGATTATGCCCAGGTCCGTGCGGATGGGATCGTGACATCCAATATCGCAAAAGAAGCGTTGGACTTGTTACAAGTGGACCCGCTCGGGCTTGACGATGTTGACCGCCGCGTGCTCAAGACGATCATCGAAAAATACAACGGAGGACCCGTCGGCTTGAACACGATCGCCGCGTCCATCAGCGAAGAACAGGATACGATCATGGATGTGGTCGAACCCTATCTCCTTCAACTCGGCTTTTTGGATCGCACGCCACAGGGACGCGTCGCGACCCGATCCGCGTACGAGCATCTCAATCTGCCGTATACGGTGGAAGGGCAGCAAAGGCTCCTCTAACATCATTGCAAGTGTAGTGATGCAGTCTCGCAGCCGTGATGAGATTGCTTCGTCGGCAAGGAACGCCTCCTCGCAATGACGGAACGCTATTATGGAAAATATCGCTCGCTACCTGGTGATTGGCGGACTTATATTAATCCTGCTCGGTGGGGGAGTGTATCTCGCCGCGAAGGTTGGAATCCCGTTTGGGAGACTGCCCGGTGATATTCATATCGAAGGTAGGAATGGCACTTTTTACTTTCCCATCGTTACATCCGTTTTGCTTTCGATTGTCCTGACGATTATCCTAAACCTTGTTGCTCGTTTATTCAGAAAATAAAATGGTCACTACTTTCCTGGGCTACATCGTCATTGCCGGCTTCTTTTTGTTCGAAGGTCGTCTTCGTAAAGGGCAGGAGGCGAGGAGCTTAAAGAGCGGGCAATTCGATCAGCGCAGTACCGTGTTCATTGGGATTGCGTTTCTGATTTGCTCCGTTGCCTTGCTGCTTGCCACATTACTGAACCGGCTAAATATTGCGGACCTCTTTCAATGGGTTGGCTGGATGGGGGTCGCAATTGCTTTGGCGGGTTTGGGTTTTCGCGGATGGGCGATGCGTGTCTTGGGAGCATTCTATACGCGGACGCTTAAGATGGCTGAAAATCAGTCAATCGTTCGTGAGGGACCTTACCGCCTGATTCGCCATCCAGGTTATCTTGGCTCGATCCTGATGTGGGTCGGCGCGGCAACTGCGACCGCGAACGGGATTGTCATTATGATTACGCTGATTGCCATGGTCAGTGCCTATCACTATCGGATTCGAAGCGAAGAAAAAATGTTGCGGGCTGCAAATGCTGGATACGAGGAGTATCGGTCCAAAACGTGGAGGTTGATTCCGCTTGTGTATTAGTTCTTCGTGGAACAGCCTTCTCGCGAGTTCCATTTTGGCACTCTGTAATTGCTGATTGTGGCAGTAAATTCCTTGCAGATTTCTCAAAGACGCATTTGAACGTTTAAACGTGAAAACGTTATGACTCTGTGAAAACATCCGACTTCGACTATCATCTTCCTGAATCCTCCATTGCGCAAACACCCGTTGAGCCGCGCGATTCATCGCGTTTACTTGTGCTGCATCGTGAGACTGGGACAGTTGAGGATCGCATCTTCCATGACGTCGGTGAATATCTGCGTGCCGGCGATCTGCTGGTTCTGAATCAGACGCGCGTCATCCCTGCACGAATCTACGCGCGCAAGGATACAGGTGGTCGCGTGGAATTACTTCTGCTCCGCCGCCGGGACTCATTAACCTGGGAAGCTTTAGTGGGCGGAAAAGGTCTGCGCGTAGGCAAGAAGTTGCGTGTGGAGGATGGACCTGCAGCCGAGATCGTGGAAATTCTGGATGGTTCGGAACGCGTAATCAAATTCGCTGAGCCCATCGAGCCATATTTTTCCAAAGTGGGGCATGTGCCCCTGCCACCCTATATTCACGAGAAGTTGAATGACCCTGAACGGTATCAAACCGTCTATGCACGTGAGCCAGGGTCCGCGGCTGCGCCGACAGCGGGACTCCATTTCACACCGCGATTGCTGGAAGAGTTGCAGGCGTTGGGAGTGAAGCTCGCCTATGTCACGTTACATGTGGGTCTGGATACTTTCGCTCCGGTAACGGAGGATGACCCAGAAGAACATAAGATTCATACCGAATGGTGTGAGCTTCCACAGGAAACTGCGGATTTGATCAATGAGACGAAACTGGAAGGTGGACGTGTTGTTGCAGTTGGAACAACATCTGTGCGAACATTAGAATCGGCTGCTAAATCATCGATAGTCGATAACTCGAGAATCGATGAACCAATATCGAATAACGAATCTCGAATTTCTCCATTTGTCGGCCCAACCAGTCTCTTCATCCTCCCGGGATACGAGTTCAAAATTGTAGATATGATGATCACCAACTTCCATCTTCCAAAGTCCACGCTGTTGATGTTGGTCAGTGCGTTCGCGGGGCGCGAAAAGATTCTCGAAACGTACAAGATTGCGATCAAGGAAGGATATCGCTTTTATTCGTTTGGCGATGCGATGTTGATTCTCTAAGTCTCAGGTGTCAAGTTTCAGGTGTCAGGTAAAATTGAAAGCATTCTTTGAAACTGATACCGAAACCTATGACCAACAAATCCAAGCTCGAACAACTGAATAACGAGATCATCCAATGCCGCAAATGCGCACGTTTGGTCGAGTGGCGCGAAGAAGTGGCGCGCCTTAAGCGTAAGGCATATATCGATCAGGAGTATTGGGGCAAGCCTGTGCCGGGATTCGGTGATCCGAATGCGCGCGTGGTTGTAGTGGGATTAGCCCCCGGCGCGCATGGCTCGAACCGGACGGGACGCAATTTTACGGGCGATGCGTCGGGCGCGTTCTTATATCCAGCGCTGTACCGGGCCGGGTTCGCGAACCAGCCCACGGCTGAGTCAAGCAGCGATGGTCTCATTCTCAAAGATTTATATTTAACGGCGTCCGGTCGTTGCGCGCCTCCGGCAAATAAGCCGACTCCGGAAGAGTTGAATAACTGCCAGCCGTTCCTCGAACGGGATTTGGAAATCTTACAGCCCAATGTAATTGTATGTTTGGGTAAGATAGCTTTTGAGCGAATCTTGAAAATATTCTCCATCCGAAATTCAACCTGGAAGTTTGGACATGGCGCGCTCTATCAATTGGAAAATGGAACCTGGATTTTGTGTTCGTATCATCCGAGCCAGCAGAACACGCTGACGGGCAAGTTGACCGTGAAAATGTTCGACGACATTTGGAAGAAAGCAAAATCATTTCTGGATGAAGATTCTTAAACGCGTCCTTAATGGCTTTGTATTTGTGGCTGTTATCGCCCTATTGGGATTCGTCGTCTGGGCAGAGACGCCTCTAAAAGCCGCGCCCGAAGCGTTATCTGCGCTTCAATCGGATGCAAATCTTACTGTGACTTTCGGCGATTATGTCACATTCAAGCCCGCCAATTCAGAACCAACGACGGCTTTTATCTTCTACCCCGGCGGCCGCGTGGAATACCGCGCTTATGCTGTTCCATTACGCATGATTGCAGAGCAAGGATACCTCGTCATCCTTTTGCCGGTGCCATTCAATCTTGCGTTCTTCGATGTCAACGCCGCAGACAAGGCGATTGGCGATTTTCCTCAGATTCGACATTGGGTCGTCGGCGGACATTCACTTGGCGGCGTTGCATCTGCTTTGTACGCCGGCAGGAAAGACAACCTGGATGGAATTATTTTCTGGGCTTCGTATCCTGCGGATGATACGTTAAAAAACTCGAAGATGAAAGTGTTGTCGATATACGGAACGTTGGACATGGGCGGCCTGAACGCTTTTGATGCTTCACGTGCCAATCTTCCTGCGGATACCAGGTTCGTCATCATCGATGGTGGCAACCATGGGCAATTCGGGGACTACGGCTTCCAGCCTGGCGATAATACCGCGACGATCACGCGTGCAGATCAACAGTCACAGGTCGTGGCAGCGACAGTCCGATTTTTGGAATCATTGAACAAATAATTCGGGTTATGATTCAATGGTATATCAAGTATTTTGGGAAGGGTCAACAACCGGATGAGCAAGTTAATCACACCAGGGGATTTGGCACCTGATTTTGAGCTGGATGATGTTCAGGGGAATCATGTTCGTTTGTCTGATTTTCGCGGCATGCCCGCTGTATTAACGCTCCTGCGCGGCTTTATGTGACCTTACTGCCGCGCGCAGTTGGCGCGCTTACGGGATGAATACGATCAGTTTACCAACCGCGGTGCAGAGATTCTCGCAGTGGGACCCAATCCGCCTGCGACCTTCGAGGAGTTCTGGCGGAACGAACGAATCCCTTTCGTAGGATTGCCCGATCCTGAACACAAAGTCGCGCTGCAATATCGACAGGAAGTCAACCTCTTCAAGCTGGGGCGCATGCCTTTGAATTGTATTGTGGATGCAAAAGGCTATATCCGTTTCGCACATTATGGAGCTTCGATGAGCGATATTCCATCCAATGAGGAATTTTTTCAGGTAATAGACGAGCTGAACAAGGCATCAAATTGACATGACACTCGGCAAAATCGCCTTTCTGGGTTCGGGTGAGACCTCTCTTGCGGGAGGTCGCATTTTTGAATCACTGGTCCATGATCTACAAGGCCCCGTACACATTGCATTGATGGAAACACCGGCAGGGTTTGAGTTGAATTCCGCTCAGGTGGTGGGGCGCGTCGGCGAATTCATGACATCCCGTTTGCAGAACTACAAGCCGATCATCGATGTGATCCCCGCCCGCAAAAAAGATTCAGCTTTTGATCCCAACGATCCTGAGATCGTCAAGCCCTTGCTGTATGCAAACATGATCTTTATGGGACCGGGCAGCCCCACGTACGCCATCCGTCAACTGAAGGATACGCTCGCCTGGGATGTTATCCGTGCGCGACATCGCCTCGGTGCGACGCTGATATTTGCCTCCGCTGCGACGATTTCCGTCGGCGCCCACGCGTTACCTGTGTACGAGGTCTATAAGGTGGGACAGGATATCTACGTCCTGGATGGTCTCGATTTTTTCAAAGATTTCGGTTTGCATATTTCATTTGTTCCACACTGGAACAATGCGGATGGCGGTGTGGATTTGGATACCAGCCGCTGCTTTGTCGGTATGGACCGTTTCGCGCAGTGGTGTAAACAGGTCCCCGACGACAATACCACGGTTGGGTTGGATGAACACACAGGCATCATTCTTGATTTCGAGAAGGGCACCTGTGAAGTCAGTGGAGTCAGTTCCATCTCGCTTGTGCGTGAGTGTGACCCGGAACCAGAGATGCACACCTCAGGTACAACCTTTGGTCTAAAAAAATTGGGCGATATCCGGATTCCGGATCCCGTTGAAGCGAACATCCCGCCTCATGTTTGGGAGATGGTCTGTAACGCGCCTCCACTGGAGGATGTTCCTCCAGATGAAGTCGTTGCACTCGCAGAGAAACGTTTGAGAGCAAGAGCCAACAAACAATGGAGTGAGTCCGATCGACTCCGCAATGAAATTGCTTCACTGGGTTGGATGGTGCAGGATTCGAAGGATGGATATAAGCTGCTCAAGATTTAGCAACTTGCTTTCTTTGCCCGTTGCAGCCTGCAGGTTTTGAAAAGCCTGGTTTTTTTTGTTACCTGTTTACTTGTTTACCTTTCCGCAAGTGGGATAAAATATCGTTGCACAAACAAGGAGACTCCATGCGTGCGGTAGATATCATTATCAAAAAACGCGATAAACATGAACTGACTCTTGAAGAGATCGAGTTCTTTGTTCGCGGCTTTACCAATGGAGATATCCCCGATTATCAAACATCTGCTTTTGCTATGGCGATCCTTCTCAATGGCATGACCCCACGCGAAACCACAGATCTGACCCTGGCGATGGCACATTCCGGCTCCATGCTGGATTTGAGCGATGTTGTTGACCTGGCGGTGGACAAACATTCATCGGGTGGGGTAGGTGACAAAACCAGCCTTTCCGTTCTTCCCATCGTCGCGGCCTGCGGATTACCTGTCGGCAAAATGTCCGGGCGTGGACTTGGCTTCAGCGGAGGTACGCTCGATAAATTGGAATCGATTCCCGGCTATCGGGTCGATTTGTCCACCGAGGAGTTCAAGCGGCAACTCAAGGAAAAAGGGATCGTGTTGACAGGTCAATCACTTGACCTTGCGCCTGCGGATGGAAAACTATATTCGCTGCGGGATGTCACCGGAACGGTGCAGTCCATCCCATTGATCGCCTCCTCCATTATGTGCAAAAAACTCGCTGCTGGCGCGCAGGCAATCCTTCTGGATGTCAAAACCGGACTCGGTGCTTTTATGGAAACCCTCGGCGAGGCGCGCGAACTTGCAAAGCTAATGACCGATATCGGCAAGCTGGCGAATCGTGAGGTCGTTGCCTTGCTTTCCGACATGAACCAACCTCTTGGAAATGCAGTCGGAAACTCCCTTGAAGTGGTCGAAGCAATTGAAATGCTCAAAGGTCGTGGACCCGAGGATTATGCCGAGCATTGTTTATACGTCAGCGCGCAAATGCTTGTGTTGGGGAAACGGGCGGGCGATCTGGGCGAAGGTCGAGGCATGGCTGAAAAATCCATTGCCGACGGGAGTGCCCTGGGGAAGCTGCGCGTCCTTGTCCGGGCCCAGGGGGGTGATGTTTCGTATATTGATGATCCGTCCATATTCCCAAAGGCAAAGTATGTTGAGGTCGTGATGTCGCCGCGAAACGGCTATCTATCCGAGGTCCAGGCGAGAAGCGTGGGCGAGGCGGCCGTAACTCTCGGGGCGGGACGCGCGAAAAAGTCCGATCCCGTGGATCATGCGGTGGGCTTTATCATCCACCACAAAGTTGGGGATAAACTCGGAGCAGGCGAACCGCTGTTTACCATCTATGCAAATGATGAAGCGAAACTGGCAGAGGTCAGGGAACTGGTTCTTGACGCGCATCAATTTAGCGATCATCCGGTGGGAAAATTGCCTTTGTTCTATAGCTGACAGGATGATTTTGTGAAATAATGCCTCACTACTTGCAATATTCGCTGGAATGGGGCATACTTGCCATAGGAGTATAAAGATTCATGGCGAAAGTTGCTTTGCGCGCTTACAACCGAGAAATCGAAACAATGATCGACCGTGGGCAGTTGGAGGAAGCGATCGCGCACTGTCATCACATCCTGAAAACGTTGCCCAAGCATCTTGAAACCTATCGTCTGCTCGGGAAGGCATACCTTGAAGCAAAACGATACGGGGACGCCGTGGATATTTTCTCGCGCGTCATCGCCTCTGTACCCAATGATTTTGTCTCGCAAGTGGGGATGAGTATCATCCGCGACGAAGAGAACAAACTCGACGATGCCATCTGGCACATGGAGCGCGCCTTCGAGACACAGCCATCCAATGCAGCCATCCAAAGTGAATTACAGCGATTATATGGGCGCCGGGATGGCGTTCAACCGCCGCGCATTCGCATGACGCGCGGTGCGCTGGCACACATGTACGTCCAGGGCGAATTGTATCCCCAGGCGATCTCTGAGATCAAAAGCGTCTTGAAGGAAGACCCTGGGCGCAGTGATATGCAGGCACTGCTGGCCCGCGCCAACTTCAAAAGTGGTGCAAAGAATGATGCCGTTGATGCTGCCCTGGCTTTGTTGCAGAGACATCCATATTCCCTGGATGCAAACCGCGTGCTTGTTGAAGTCCTAAGTGCTGATCGGAACGAGAACGTGCAAACATATCGCCAGCGCCTTGTTGAACTGGATCCGTACGCGGCGCAGGTGACCGGCAGTGTTTTCCAATCGAATGAGGTTCCTGATGCCGCCGTGAGCATCGAACGACTCGATTGGAATGGTCAACCCGCGGGAATGCAGGCTGACTGGCGTGAAACTCGGGCGATCAGTTTGGAAAGTGGTGCCTCGCCTAATGAACAACCGGATTGGTTGAAGAGTCCCTTCGGAGAAACAACACCTCCCGCTCCCTCCCAGCCAACATCGGTTCCCGCCTTCGAAATGCCTGCCTCGGCCCCGGCGACGCCCGCACAACCCGCGGATGAAATCCCGGACTTCTTGAAGGCGGCAGGTTGGGGTCAATCCACTGGCGGGTTCGATGAAAGCAAATCGATCTTCTCCGACGAAGCGCCTTCGGCCCCCGCGCAATCCATCGAACAGGGAGATCTGCCGGATTGGGTGAAAGCGATGAAACCCGCGGAACCGGCAGGTGCTCCACAGGCGCAGGAAGAGGAGCTTCCCGATTGGATCAATAAGATTGGTACGGGAGCCTTATCGGCCTCGGCGAGTGAACAACCTGATTGGATGAGTCAGCCCGATCAAAATGTGCAGCCCTCAGCCCCTCCGGCGGGGGACCAACTCGATTGGCTAAAAGATTTCGGCGAACATCAGCAAGAAGAGTCGGCGAGCCAGGGTCAACCTGACTGGCTAAAAGGTATCGGAAGCGAATCTGGTCCTGCACCTCAAGCCGCGCAGACGGATACTCCCGATTGGCTCAAGGGTATTGGAGGCGACCCAGGACTGGCTCCAACCGAACAGTCTGATGAATCCGATTGGTTGAAATCGTTTGAAACCCAAGCCGATCTTGCACCGCAACCCGCGCAGACGGACACTCCCGATTGGTTAAAGCAATTCAGTGCAGAAACAGAATCTGCTGCTGCACCTGCATCCGATTCAAGTGAATTTGACTTCCTGAATGTATTGACAGAAACACCTGTTCTACCAACTACACCGGGATCAACTCCGTTACCATCCAACATCGATGATCTTGGAAAAAGTGACCAGGAGCGCGACGACTCCTTTGCGTGGCTCGAAAATCTGGCTGCGAAACAGGGCGCCAGTGAAGGTCTGTTGACAAAACCCGAAGAACGATTGGAAGAAGAGCCCGATTGGGTCAAACAGGCAAAAGGATTACAGAACGAGCCTTCTGCTCCTCAACCTCCCGTGAACATGCAAGAACCCGGGAAGAGTGAACAGGAACGCGATGATTCGTTTGCATGGCTTGAAGACCTTGCAGCGCAACAAGGCGCCGGTGAAGGTCTGTCCACCCAGCCCGAGGAACAATTGGCACAAGAACCCGAATCGAGTGAGCAAGCCAGGGATCTGACAAGCGAGCCTTCCTTAACACAAACCCCTGCCAGGGTCGAAGACCTAGGCATGAGCGAACAGGAACGCGATGACTCATTTGCATGGCTCGAAAACCTGGCCGCCAAACAGGGCGCAAGTGAAGGTCTGTTGACCAAACCTGAAGAACGTTTGCAGGAGGAACCTGAATGGGTCAAGCAGGCGAAGGGGCTTCCGACCGAGCCATCCACATCCACTCCTCAGCCTCCTGCGAGCCTGGAGGAACTTGGTAAGACTGAACAGGAACGCGATGACTCGTTTGCCTGGCTTGAAAATCTGGCTGCGAAACAAGGTGCAAGCGAGGGCTTACTAACCAAGCCTGAAGAGCGCCTGGAGCACGAACCTGAATGGGTGAGGCAGGCGAAAGACCTACGCACGCAACAACAACCTCCAGTGCCTGAACCAGAACCGGAGCCTTCCACCGAACCGTCTTCATCCATGGATGATACTGCCATGTGGTTGAGGAGTCTTGAACAGGAAGAGAAGCCATTCGAGCCTGTATCCGCTGCGACGGATCAAACTGCAATATGGCTGAAGAGTCTCGATGAAACCGATTCTACGCCTGTTGCGCCGGCCGAATCCGTCGATTCGGATCTGCCTGCCTGGATGAACAACATCGAAGCGGAGGAAACGCAGCTGGCAGAATCAACTGTCCCTGCGGACGAGGCGCAGATGGAGTCCGCTGCAGAACCGGTCTCGTTTGTTGAGGCCAAATCTGAAGAGTCTGAACTTCCCGGTTGGTTGAGTGAATTGGATCAGGAGGAACGAGTTGCCGCGCCTGCGAATCAAGAAGATTTGCCCGCCTGGCTGCGTGGAGATGATTCTGTCTCTGAAAAACCTGAGCCCACTCAGGCGACCGATTGGAAGCCCGTGGAAGAAAAACAGCCGGAGAGCACATACACTCCTCCCGCTGAGGAACCGAAACAACCGGAAATCATTTATAGCCCACCCTTGGTGGAGACACAACAAGCTGAGCCCGAAGTAGTGTCGTCGCCGGTTTTGTCCGCGGAGCCGCAGGAAACCGTTGTAGAGTTACCCGAGGAAAAACCGGCTGAACCTGCGCAGGAGGAGCCAAAGCCTGAGCCGAGACCGGTCCGCAAGGCGCCGGTGAAGCCAACTTCTGAACCTCGTAAAGAACCTGCTACTCCTCGAGGCACTGGAATGCCGGTCATGCCTGGCGTTGACCAAACGTTGGTCTCGGCGCGCAATGAACTTGCGCGCAGCAATATCCCTGGTGCGCTTGAGTCGTACGGAAAGCTCATCAAGAAGGGGCGCTTCCTCGATGAAGTGATCTATGACTTGCGGGAAGCGCTTTATCGTTATCCCGTGGAAGTGAGCATCTGGCAATCGCTGGGCGACGCGTATATGCGTGCCAACCGTTTGCAGGATGCATTGGACGCCTATACCAAAGCGGAAGAATTGTTGCGGTAAGCAAACCTGACAGGTCTCACAGACCTGTCAGGTTTTATATCTAATCTTTCTGGAGGAAATCTGTGGAACGATCGCTCGTCTTGGTCAAGCCCGATGGTGTGCAACGCGCATTGATTGGGGAGGTCATCTCTCGTTTGGAACGCCGCGGGCTGCGCCTGGTCGCTGCGAAATTCATTCAGGTGAGCAGGGAACTCGCTGAAACTCATTATGCCATTCACAAAGGCAAACCGTTTTACGATGGTTTGATCGCGTATATTATTTCCGCGCCGGTCATGGCGATGGTCTGGGAAGGACCGAATGCGATCGCCGCGATCCGCCAAACGATGGGCTCGACTCGTCCAACGGAAGCCGCGCCGGGTTCGCTCCGCCATGATTTTGCCCTCGAAGTCGGGCGGAATTTGACTCACGCCTCCGACAGCGTTGAGAACGGCGCAAACGAAGTGGCCTTATGGTTCAAGCCCGAAGAACTCGTGGATTGGAAGCGCGAAGTGGATCGTTGGGTGTTTGAGATATAGCCGAAGCCGGGAGTGAGAAGTAAAACGTCCCGCAGATAAAGTTTGCGGGACGTTCGCTTTAAAGTTAACGCTCAATTAATCAGACATCATTTCTTTGTTTCCATTATCAAATTGTTGGATCGGTCCTGGCGAGGACTCATGATTCAGAAAAGCTTCTGAATATTGTCCGTGCGTATACTCTGAAATTACCTTTCGCCAGAAATGCTGAGACGGCTGATTTTTTTCCAGTTGATGGACTTCCCAGACCCCGCGAAACCTGTCAAATATGAAAACGCGACTGTCTTTCCAATGCCTTTGCGCCTGTATTTCCGCATGATAAAAAATTCAGCGATTGACCATGTACTATTCGGCAGATATGTGAACTGATTCACCAGTACAAACCCTGCCAGTTTACCATCCACATGGGCAACGAATGGATAGCGCTCCTGTTCGCGCCAATAATGGTCCAGCCATGCATAACCGAAGGTGCCATGTGAGTCGAGATCACTGTCATCATACTCAGAGAAGTCATATTGATATAACTCCATCATCCGTTGAAGGATGGGCTTATCATCCAGGGAGGCTTGTATGATTTCCATCTTCATTGGAGAAGGTCGTTACCTTACCTTTCGAATTTGTCTTACTAATAGGGTACCCAGAACGAAATATAAAGCTGCCAGGCTGAATATGGCTGTATAACCCAAATTGGAGGTGCCCGTCTGGGAGCCAAGCGCTTGAAACTTATCGAGCATGAATCCGGCAATGGGTGTAGCAATGACTTGTGGGAAGGTAAAAGCAACATGCCAGACACCCATATCTTTGGCATAATCATCCTGCGATGGTAGCACATCACTTGCAAGTGCCCAGTCTACCGCCTGATAAGCTCCGTAGCCGAGACCAAATACCAGGCCGAGGCCAACAACCGCTCCAAAGGGCGAGTAGAAAATAAAGATCAGCGGCACAATGGCTTGCAGCGCGCTTGAAATGTACACCATGAACTTGCGCCCGAAGCGGTCTGATAAAACGCCCGCGGCAAGTGAACTCAATATCGCACCAGCCAGCAGGCCAATGATGAAAAAAGAAACGGCCGATTCTGCATTCTGTGCCACGACTCTTCCAAATAGCGAAAAGTTCTTTACAACGTCCCGCATGAAAAATTGGAGAAATTCCTGAACAGTGAACGTGCCCATCACCATCAGAAAGCGCGTCCAGAAGACCCAGCGGAAATCATGGTCGCGCAGTGGTTCAATTAAACCACTCAGGAATTCGCGCCACTGAAAGGGTGGAAGTTGTCGGGTCACTTGCGGTTCTTTGACAAACAGGACTGTGCCAAGCATGCCAAACACCAATGCCGCAGCGACGAAATAATAAATTGCTGTGAGATCTGTGACACCGTTATGTGTAAAGATCAACGCACTCAACCCGCCTGCAAAGTTGCCGAGCATGCTCATCAACCCGTACCAACCGGAAGCACTGCCGCGCTGATTGACCGGAACAACATCCGGGATGAGCGCGGAGAACGGCGCGGTTGCCACGTTGTTCCAAAACTCAACCCACATGAACGCCAAAATAAACAGTGGCAAAGATGACATGTCATTGGCACGCGGAAAATAGATCAGCCCAAAGAGTCCCACCACGTTCATCAAGGTGCCAATGACGATCCATGGTCTGCGCCGGCCCCAGCGCGTCGTAATGCGGTCACTCAACGCGCCGAATAGGGGCGCAACAATCATCGAGACGAACGCACCGATCAATAAAACGGTTCCAAGCGTTTGTCCCTTGACTTTATCGCCGCCAACCAGGAATGCTTGTCTGGGAAGTGTAATTAGTAAAATTGCCGACCAATGCGCGTTCGTGCCAAACCAATACAGCGAAAGCAACGCTTGTTTGAAATGGCTCATGCGGGGTTGGGATGATTCCTGCACGTTGTCCTTCATGGTGTTCTCCAATAACGAAGGCGTGAACTCACTTATTTGATGATTGTTAATACACCTGACGAACAAAAAAGCTACATCTTAGGAGAAACTTGATGGTGGGAAGCTCGAAGTGGATTGCCGGGTGATTGAGAAATGAGCAGGTAGACAGGTAAACAAGTAATAACCCGCGGCCCTCTCGTCCGCGGGTTGTTTGTTTCAGCGTGCGAAATCGATATGGATTTTGGGCTCGTTACAGTTATCCTAATATCCGCCAGTTGCTGAACGACTGCATCGGCGTGACCTAACGCTTCTCCGGAAATTGACGATGCACAGCGATCACCTTCACGCCTGCTGTTCCCACAAGTACACGCTCAATTTCCCAAAATCCTCAAACCCCAATCGTTGATAGACCTTGTATCCCATGTCAGAGGCTTGCAGAATGGCAACGCGATAGCCCATTTCAATTGCATCCTGCAAAGGCGCCAATGTAATTGCCGCGCCGATGCCTCGTCCGCGCACTTCAGGCAGACAGGTGACGTTATAGATTCCTGCCACGCCCGCGGAGGTAAACAACTGCGAGGTGGC
>JBGPNQ010000031.1:0-24933 GCA_041487615.1 Anaerolineae bacterium | reverse complement strand
CTCGTGGCGCTGGGCGGCTTAACACTCGGATGGCTTACGTATCGTAATGTAAATTCGGCTGCGGAGGATCGCTTGCAGATTCCGCTTCTCAAGAACAAATATTACTTTGATGAAGCATACGATTTCCTCTTCGTCAAGCCTTCGATCTGGTTTGCAGAAACCTTCGTGTACCAGTGGATAGATAAGGGCCTGATCGACGGCATCCTGCATATCTTCGGACCCGCAACACAGGGACTTGGATCGATCATCCGCAACTACATTGACCTGCCGGTCATCAACCGTTTCTTCGGCGATGGCTCCGCTGACGTCACGTACTGGTTTGGCGGCAAGCTGCGCGCCATTCAAACTGGACGCATCCAGCAGTATCTCATGTTCGCGCTGGTGATCTTCATTGCCATCGGCGCAGTCCTTTATTTCTTCCTGCTCGCTTAAGGAGCACATGATGAACTTCATCGCAACTCATCTTCTCTCGCTCATCCTGTTCACTCCGGCGCTCGCGGCAGTCATTATGTTATTCCTGCCGAGTGATGACCACAGGCTTTTTCGTTGGTTCGCATTTGGCGTGAGTTTCATTCCCCTGACGCTGTCGTTGGTTGTCTGGTTCAACTTCCGCTCGATACAACCTGGTTTCCAGTTCCAGGAAACATATACCTGGTATGCCGCGATCGGCTCGTCCCTGCACCTCGGCGTGGATGGGCTCTCGCTAACGATGGTTCTGCTAACGACGCTGCTTACTCCACTCGCCTTGCTTGCCTCGTTCAGCATCAATGACAACGTCAAAGCTTATATGATGCTGTTCCTCTTCCTCGAGACAGGCATGCTAGGTGTATTCATGGCGCTTGACCTGCTGATCTTCTTCGTCTTCTGGGAAGTGGGTCTCGTGCCGATGTACTTCCTCATCAATCAGTGGGGGAGTGCCAATCGGAATTACGCTTCGCTCAAGTTCATGATCTACACCATGGGTGGGTCGCTTGGACTCCTGCTCGCTGTCCAATTGTTGGGCGTTTTGTTCAAGACGTACGATCTGCAATTCATCGCGGCAAATTGGTCCGCATACACGGATCCGATTGCCGGCATTCCAGCAACCACTGTAAAGACTGTTGCCTTCTGGGCATTTGCGATTGCCTTCGCGGTCAAGGTCCCGTTGTGGCCTTTCCACACCTGGCTCCCTGACGCGCATACTGAAGCGCCAACTGCCGGTTCGATGATTCTGGCTGGCGTGTTATTGAAGTTGGGCGCGTATGGATTCTTGAGACTTATTCTCCCGCTATATCCGGCTGAAGCCCACAACTTTGCCGGTGCATTGGCATTCCTGGCAACAGCTGCGATCGTGTTCGGCGCGTTGGCTTCCTACGCTCAAACGGACTTCAAGCGACTCGTCGCCTATTCGTCCGTGAACCACATGGGCTTTGTGGTGCTTGGTATCGCGGCAGCAGCCTTCGCCGCGGGGACAGCCGATGCTACTATTGCATTAAACGGTGCCATCCTGCAGATGTTCAATCACGGTCTATCGGCGGCCGGCATGTTCTTCCTGGTTGGTGTGATTTATGAACGTACCCATACTCGTGACCTCGAAGAGTTCGGCGGATTGTTCCCGCTTGTGCCTGTCTACGGTGGCATTCTGATCTTTACCAGTATGGCGTCACTTGGACTGCCCGGACTTAATGGATTCATTTCCGAGTTCCTGGTCGTGCGAGGCTCGTACCCGATCCTGACAGCATACACAGCTATTTCGATGCTTGGCTTACTCTTCACGGGCGCTTACATCCTGAAAGGAATAAAGAAGGTATTGCATGGTCCCATAAACGAACGCTGGGCACACGGTGAACACAAGTTGACCGAGATCAGCACGCGCGAAGTCCTTGTCATGGTTCCGTTGATGGCACTGATCCTGTGGATTGGCATCTACCCGGCATGGATCCTCGATGTGATCAACAAAGCCGTGGTCATGCTCTTCTAAGAGGTGGATGATGAATTTTCCTGTACTGAGTATCATCACGTTTACACCCATGGTTGCAGCAGCAATCATGTTACTCCTGCCCGCGCAACGCAAGAACGAGACCCGCGCGGTTGCACTCGCAGCTGCGATATTTGCGCTGACCTTATCCTTTTGGGTGTTTTTCAATTACGATCAGGCGGCAGGCGGATATCAATTTGTCGAAAAATATAACTGGCTTCCCGCGCTGGGCATCACTTTGCAATTCGGCGTGGATGGCATGAGCGCGCCGCTCGTCCTATTGACGGGCGTGGTCATGTTTACGGGCGTGCTTATCTCCTGGGGCGATGAGCATGTAATGGCTGGCATTCAGGATCGGCCCCGCGAGTTCTTTGCCTTCCTCTTTATCCTTGCCACTGGCGTATTCGGAGTGTTCGTCTCGTTGGACTTGTTCATGCTGTTCTTCTTCTATGAGATCGCAGTGTTCCCGATGTACCTGCTGATTGCCATCTGGGGCTGGGTGGTGACTCGCGAATACGCGGCGATGAAACTCACTCTCTACCTGTTCATTGGCTCGGTTGTTTCATTGGTCGGTGTGATCGTGATGTATTGGGTGGCAGGACATAATTCGGGCGTTTTTACATTTGATATGCTTCAAATGGAAAAGGCTGGCTTCTCGCAGACATTCCAAAATATCTGGTTCCTGCCCGTGTTCCTCGGTTTCGCGGTTTTGGGCGGCATCTGGCCCTTCCACAACTGGTCTCCGGATGGACACGTTGCCGCGCCAACCGCCGTCTCCATGTTCCATGCAGGAGTTTTGATGAAGCTGGGCGCTTTCGCAGCATTACGGGTGGGCATCATGCTTCTTCCCGAAGGCGCAAAATATTGGTCATGGCTGATCATGCTATTTGCAGCTGTAGCCGTTGTTTATGGTGCCTATATTGCCTTTGTGCAAAAAGACCTCAAGTATATGATCGGCTTCTCTTCCGTTTCGCATATGGGACTGGTGATGCTCGGTTTCTCAACGCTCAACCGCGCCGGACTCACCGGCGCAGGCGTGCAAATGTTCTCGCACGGCGTGATGACGGCTCTCTTTTTTGCCATCACCGGCATGATATACGACCGGTCGCATACCCGTCAAATCCCTGAACTGGGCGGCATGAGCAGGATCATGCCGTTCGCCGCGATTGGTTTTATCATCGGCGGTTTAGTTTCGATGGGCATGCCGGGTTTCTCCGGCTTTGTGGCTGAGTTCCCGATTTTCATGGGTGTTTGGGGATCGCGCTGGCTGGTGGCTGTGATCGCCAGTATCTCCATCATTATCACGGCGGCATACATCATGCGCAACATTCGTCAGGTTTTCTTTGGCGATGTGCCCGAGAAACTGGAAGGTCACATGACGGATGTGACCGTTTTGGATAAGGTTGCCATCACAACCCTTTGTTTGTTCATGATCGCCATTGGTTTGTTTCCCAGTTTCATGGTTCCGATGGTGCAGACCGGCGTTGAGAACATCCTCCGCCTGCTGGGAGGTGCATAATGTTTACATCGACAACGTTCGCCTCGATCCTTCCGGAAATTCTTATCCTCATTCTTAGTATGCTCGTCCTGGTCGTTGAGCCATTCTGGAAGGAAGACCAACGCCGCAATGTTGGCTGGCTTACGGCAGGCGGTTTGTTCGCTGCGATGATCATCAGCCTCCTGTTTGGGCAACCTGGTGCGCCCACAACCACACTGGGTGGAATGGTCCGTTTCGATTGGTTGGGTTTCTTCTTCAAGATGCTCTTTATGTTCGCCGGCGCGGCGACTGCTCTCCTTTTCATGGACAACGAAAAAGTGGGACACCGGGGTGAGGCATATCTTCTCCTGCTTGCCTCGCTGCTCGGCATGAATCTGATGGCTGTCTCCACCGATCTGGTTATGCTTTATCTTGCGATAGAGACCACGTCCATTCCGCTGTATGTTCTTGCAGGCTTTATGCTTGGTGACGCCAAGTCGACAGAAGCTGGTTTCAAATATCTCCTCTTCGGTGCGCTGACATCCACCGTTATGCTTTATGGTTTCAGTCTCACCTTTGGGTTCACCGGGACAACGAACATCTACCAACTGGCTGGCCTGCTTAAAACAGATGTCTTATCCCCGTTGGGAGCATTCGGCTTATTGGCTCTGATCCTTGTGGGGATTGGATTCAAGGTTTCGATCGTCCCATTCCATTTCTGGGCCCCAGATGTGTATGAGGGTTCACCCACCCCCGTTGCTGGATTTTTGTCCACAGCTTCAAAAGCCGCGGGCTTTGCAGTGCTTGTCCGCTTGTTCTTTGCGATCTTCCCGGATGCAACTGTTCCGATGGCCCAGAATTGGGCGATGACCATCGCGATCCTCTCCGCAGTTACGATGACCGTTGGTAACCTGCTTGCCTTGCCCCAGACGAATATCAAGCGCCTGATCGCTTTCTCGTCGATCGCGCATGCCGGTTACGCTCTCATCGGGGTTGTGGCGTTGAGTCAGCTGGGCGCGGCGAGTGTGGTGTTCTATCTCGCGGCCTATATCGCCACAAATCTATTAGCCTTCGGCATCGTCATGGCATTCGGCCGCGTGACCGGGTTGGATGACCTCAAGGATTATTCCGGCATGAGCCGGCGTAACCCAGCCCTCGCGTTGATGATGCTGGCTGCGTTCCTGTCGCTGGCGGGTATGCCTCCGTTCGGCGGGTTTGTGGCAAAGGTTGTTGTCTTCGCCGCCGGTATCCAGGCTGGTTACACATGGCTGGTTATCATCGGGATCATCAATTCAGTTGTGGGTGTGTACTACTATTTGAACGCAATGAAGTACGTATACCTCTATCGTATGCCAGAACAGGATGAGGAGAATCATCCGGTCCCGTTGACCCGTCCATACGCGATTGCGCTCGCGGTACTCGCACTCGGCGTCATTTTGATCGGCACGCTGTTTGCTCCGTGGTTCAGCTGGTCAAATGCAGCCGCGTTGAATCTGTTCTAAAACGGAGGCAGGCTAAGATTTACAAGAGACGATATAAGCTATCTGATTTGACATACTTTTAGGCTGTCGTTATAATTCGTGCAACATGGCACAATCTGAGCAAAAAGGCAAAGGTATTCTCAGTGCGCTGCTCATAGTGATGGTCGGACAGGTGGGATGCCTGACATTGATCATCATTCTGGCTTCGGTCTTTGGCGGGTTGTGGCTCGATAAAACTTTCAATACAAAACCGGTGTTTACACTGGTTTTGTTGTTTGCTGGAATCCCCGTATCTGTGCTCGTGATGCTCGTAGTGGCGCGCAGGACGCTGGCACGGTTGAACGACAAATCAGAAACAGACTCTGAAACTTCATCATAGGAGGCGGATTTGGAACAACAAAAACATAGACCCTGGCGCCGTTGGGTTGTGCTGGCGCTGATGATTTTGGGCTTTATCTTGGGTACGGTAGTTGTGCCTGTACAGCCTGAGATTTCTGTGAAGGCAGAAAACCTACTGGGTGAAGGCAGAACCATTTTGGGTGTTCCCGCAGTAAATACCCTGCCTACTCTATTTGTCACCATATTTTTGATAATCCTGCCGCTTGCTTGGGCGACCAGAAACTCACTCAAAAAAAGCGCAGAAACGGATCTCGTCCCGCGTGGGGTTGGCAACCTGATGGAAGCCATTTTGGAGTTGCTCTATAACCTTACGGAAGGTTCGGCGGGTAAATATGCGAAGATGATCTTCCCGTGGTTTGCAACCATCATGATCTATGTGTTGTTTGCGAACCTGCTCAAGCTGATCCCCGGTTTTGAATCCATTGGTGTCTTACATCAGGTCGCGAAAGGGCATCCAATATCTGGCAGTATACTTATGCCTGGAGAAGTTGAGAATGGATATATCCTCGCTCCGTTCTTCCGCGGTGTTTCCGTCGACTTAAACTTCACGGCTTCGCTCGCCTTGATCGCTGTGGTGATGATTCAGGTGATCGGTTTCCGCGCTCAAGGTTTTGGATATTTGAGCAAGTTCTTCAACACACGTCGAATGTTCAAAGTTCCGTTTTTCGGCGCGATGGACTTTCTCATTGGCTTGATTGAGTTATTCTCTGAACCCTTCAAGATCCTCTCGTTTGCCTTCCGTCTATTCGGTAATATGTTTGCAGGGATCGTGCTGGGTGCAATTGTCGCCGGTTTGCTTGGCAAGATCTCTATTTTGCCTGCAATGGTTATGTTGTTCGAATTGTTCGTCGGTGTGATTCAAGCGTTCGTGTTCGGTATGTTAACCATGGTATTTATGGCACAAGCCACCCAGGGTCACGGCGAAGAACACGCGGAAGCTCACTAAAAGAAATAATAGGAAAAACCTAAGGAGGCTTTAAACATGGAAGGAAATATTTTGGATGCGATGCGCTATGTGGGCGCAGGCCTGGCGATGATCGGCGCGGCGGGCGCCGGCGTGGGAATCGGTCTCAGTGTGCAGGGCGCGCTCACCGGTATGGCGCGCAATCCGGATACCTATGGTAACCTGCTGACCAACATGATCCTTGGCATCGCGTTCTCTGAAGCGATCGCGATCTATTGTCTGGTCATCGCGTTCCTCATGCTCTTCAAAGTTGTGTAAGAACAGGAGCAAGATATGGAAGCACTTGGTATCAATCTTGGTCTGCTCATCGTTCAGATCATTGCGTTCATCATCGTGTTCCTGACGTTGAACGCCTGGGTCTACCAACCCTTGCTGAACATGATGGAGACCCGTAAACAGAAAATTGCACAGGGTCTGGAAGATGCCCGTGTTGCGGCCGAAGCCCGTTCGAGTGCCGAAAAGGAAGCTGCCAAGGTGATTGCAGACGCACAGACCGAAGCGAGCAAAATCGTCCGAGAGGCGACAGAACGGGCCGCCACCGCCGGTAATGATGTGAAGGCTGTTGCCGTCGCGGAGGCCGCCAAGGCTCGTGAAACTGCCATCGCAGAAGCTGAAGTGGAGCGCAACCGGGTCCTCGGTGATCTGCGTGGTCAGGTTGCGTCGCTCGCGATTGCTGCTGCGAACAAGCTTGTAGGGGAGGCGCTGGATGAAAAGAAACAGCGCGCTCTGCTCGACGATTTTTTCTCCGGCGTCAAATCCGGGAAGGTTGTCATTCTCGAAAGCGCCGGCTTCAAAGGTGATTCTGCCGAAGTCACCAGCGCGCTGCCTCTGAACAAGGAAGAGGAAGCTGCCGTTCGGCAGGATGTCCTCGCCAAGGTTGGAGCGAAGGAGGTCGCCTTCCGCGTGAATCCCGCCATTTTAGGTGGACTTGTCATCAAAGTTGGCGATAAGGTTATGGATGGTTCCGTCGCCGGCAAGCTTGAAGGTCTGCGGCAAAGCCTGAAATAGATTCTTTTGGGGAAGCAAGGGTTTTGGCATACAATTGTCAAAACCCTTTTTTCTTTTACCGCCCGTCTCACGCATGTTCGACATGCGTAAGCAAACTTCTTAAATGGATTTATAGGCTGGACTTCAAACCGTAAGTTTATCCAATTATGCGGTGCTGTGTAACATGCTCAAAACAAAATCTCTTCGACAAATCTTCTCTGAATTGCCCGAGCCTTTTTTTCAGCAAAATGCTCGCGACGTTTCCATCACGGGAATATCCATTGATAGCCGCGCGGTGAAAGCGGGTCATCTCTTTGTTGCAATGAAGGGTGGCAATGCGGACGGACACGATTTCATTCCAACGGCAATTGCAAATGGCGCCGCGGCAATCGTGGGGGAGAAGGCTGTCAAAGGACTCTCTATCCCTTATCTTCATCTGGAGAACCCGCGCCGCGCGTTGACGTGGATCGCGGCTGCGTTCCACGATTGGCCGGGTCGCAAGCTGACGGTGATCGGCGTGACCGGTACTGACGGCAAGACCACTACGACAAATCTGATCTATCAAATCCTGCTCGCCGCAAATATTAAAGCTGGGATGATATCAACCGTCAACGCGGTCATCGGCGATGAAGTTTTGGATACCGGCTTCCACGTCACCACACCAGATGCACATGATGTGCAAAAATACCTTGCTCGTATGGTCGATGCTGGTTTAACCCACGTTGTCTTGGAAACGACGTCTCATGGCTGGGCGCAACACCGCGTCGATGCCTGTGAATTTGATATCGGTGTGGTTACGAATATCACGCATGAACACATGGATGAACATGGTTCGTATGAAAATTATCGTGGGGCAAAGGCAAGATTGTTCTCGAGCCTTGAGGTCACCCGTCCGAAGCCGCAGGGAAACCCGCGTCTGGCGGTGATCAATCGCGATGATGCTAAATCTTTTGATTTCCTGAATGATTTCATCAAAGTCAACAAAATAAATTATGGCTTAGGCGAGGCTGCGGATGTCCATGCCCTGGATGTTGAATACAGCCCATCCGGGATTCGCTTCACAGCACAGAGTAAAGAATTTCGAGTAGGTATTGCAAGCAAATTGGTGGGTTCTTATAACATTTCAAATTGTCTGGCCGCGCTCGGTGCAACCGTTTATGGTTTGGGAATACAGCCGGAAGTTGTTGCGCGGGGCATTGCTTCACTCAAAGGAATCCCGGGACGTATGGAACGCATTGATATGGGACAGAACTTTGCTGCCATGGTTGATTTTGCGCACACGCCAAATGCACTGAAAGTTACGCTGGATGCGGGACGCGCAATAACAAAAGGCCGCGTGATCGCAGTGTTTGGATCCGCCGGTTTACGCGATCGAGAAAAGCGACGAATGATGGCCGAGACTTCGGCAGAATTGGCTGACCTCACAGTATTAACCGCGGAAGACCCGCGCACCGAGTCGCTGGATGGAATTCTCGAGGAAATGGCGGCAGGCGCGAGGTCCAGGGGAGGACGCGAGGGAGAAACATTTTGGCGCATCCCGGACCGAGGTGAAGCGATCCGCTTTGCCATTCGGCTGGCGCGTGCAGGGGATATTGTCCTCTATTGCGGTAAGGGACATGAACAGTCCATGTGCTTTGGCGGGCGCGAGCATTTATGGGATGATCGCATCGCGATGCGCGCGGCATTGGCTGAATTGCTTGGCCTCGAAGGGCCGAAGATGCCTTACCTCCCAACGCAGGATACCAACGAAGAGGAATGGCTCACATGGAAGTAAAACCGATTGTGTTGACAGGCCAATATGTGAGACTGGAGCCGATGACCGAAGCTCATGTCACCGGGCTTGCCGAGATGGGCATCGGACAACCGTTCTGGGATTTTATGTTATACGGAAATATCAATTCAGTGGATGATATGCTGAAGTGGGTGTCGGATATTCTGTCGCGCGCAGAGATGGGAACTGACCTGCCGTTTGTTGCCATCCATCTTGCTTCAGGCCGCCTGGCAGGTGCAACCCGCTATTTGAATATTGTGCCAAAGGACAGGGGATTGGAAATTGGCGGTACCTGGTATGGATCTGAATTTCAGCGCACAGCAGTGAACACCGAATGCAAGTATTTATTATTGCGGCACGCATTTGAAGCGCTTGGCTGCATCCGGGTCCAGTTGAAGACCGATTTGCGGAATGAAAGATCGCAGAAAGCCATAGAACGGATCGGCGCGGTGAAGGAAGGTGTGCTGCGCAATCATATGATCCTTCCCGATGGACGCTATCGCCATTCGGTGTTTTATAGCATCCTGGATACGGAGTGGCCGGCCGTGAAAAAGCGTTTGGAAGAAATGATGAATCGCTGAATGCTTAGCGGCGCGCAATGGTATAAACATGCTCGGGTGGAAATCTCGCAGGAACAATCGCTCCGTTGTTGGTCGAAACATCGCTTCGCTGTCATTTCGTGCTCATCAGGATTTTGGAATCCTACAGCGGTCCGGTTTGAAGCGCAGGCTCGGGTGCGGGAGAGCGGCTGAGCAGGAAGAGTCCGAATGCGCTGATAAGTCCGAACAGCAGGCCTGCAATCCAGATGGCTCGCGGTGCAATGTTATCGTTGATAAATCCGCCGATGATGGGGGAGAGCGTGCGGGCTAAACCCCATCCCAACCAGTAAATGGACATATAACGGCCGCGCAAATCGGCGGGCGCAAGGTCTGCAACGTATTTGCTGGCAGTGGGGACCAGCGTGAGTTCGCCGAAGGTCAGGATCGCCATGCTGAGCCAGAATCCCCAGAAGCTACTCATCAACGCCACGCTCCCCACGCCGAGCGCGTAGATGAACATGCCGACCGCCAGGACCGGAAGAGTGCGATAACGACGGGTGAGGCGTGTGACCGGATATTGAACAAAGACACACATCAAGCCGTTGGTGGTGGGGATCCATCCATAGAGATTTTCAGGAATGCCAAAATTGGTCTTGGAATAAACGGGCATGAGGATCCAGAGCAGAGTTGGCGCAATCAATCCGAGGCTGACGGCCAGAACAAAAGTCATGAAGACCTTATCACGACCCACGCGCGCGAAACTCTGCACGACCTCGCGCAATCCTGTTGCGGCTGTTTCACTCTTCGGTGCGGCGACCAGGGTTTCTTTTGCGCGGAAGAATAACAGAACACTATAGGCAGTGAAACCGATGCCCGCGCAATAAAAAGCCAGGTTATAGGAGCGCATGGCAAGGAATCCGCCTATCGCCGGTCCCATGGCAAACGCAGCATTATTGGCAATCCGATTAATGGTGAACGCATCGGCCCTTTTCTCGGAGGGGATCATATCTGCAAGCATCGCATCCGCGCCGACCTGATACAGCGGATTCGATAAGCCAGCCAGCACCATCAACCCCGCGAACTGCGGATATGTGTGTGCATACATCAACATAAAATAGGCGATGCCATTCACTGTGAGGCTGAAATTCATGACCACTTTGCGGCCAACTTTGTCGGCCAGCATGCCTGCAACCAAAGAGAAGATCAAACCGGTTCCGGCATTGATCGAAATGAGAGCAGCAACGGTGCTGAGCGGCATGTGCAGCTTGCTGCTGGCGTAGATCAGAAGGAAGGGCCAGATCATGCTTCCGCCGGCCGTGGCAAGGACAATGCCCGTGATCATCAGCCAGTATTGGCGCGGATATTCGTTATAGAGGGTTTTTACGGAGGTGATGAGTTTCATGGCTGCGGGAGTCTAACATAAAAGACGGACGAGTTGATTTCGTCCGTCTTGATGATGTTTCCATGGAGCACGATCAGGTTTGGAGACGAGGATCGTCTAAAGCTGGAGCTTTCACATGGAGCTTACCAATTGAAAATGAATTCCATACATGCGGCCAAGACGTTGGTTTGTTTCGTGCCAATCACAACGGAATTTAGATTCAACATTTGTATACTTTGGGGACGCAACCACTTCGTCCATTCAAAATCTTTTCCGATGTTTCAAGAAACTACTTGTAGTTTGACAGGACTTCCAGATACCCTGCTGTATCTGGCACGCCCAACTCTGCCCAAAGATTTTCGAAATCGAGGGGATTTCGACCCGCGAATGAGAGTTTGCCATCCTTGCGAGGCCATTCATTCTCAGGGCGATCCCATGCCAATTCGATGCCGTTGAAGTCAGGGTCATGTAGATAGATCGCTTCATGCGTACCGTGGTCTGAAGCACCGTCAATGGACCAGCCGCCGTCCAGGAGAAGTTTAAGAGCGTTTGACAGATCGCGGCGGTTGGGATAAAGAATGGCAAAGTGATAGAGTCCCGTCGTGCCTGGCGCAGGCGGTTGACCGTTCAGGCTTTCCCAGGTATTCAAGCCCAGATGGTGATGATAACCCCCGGCTGATAGAAACGCCGCCTGTTGTTCGTATCGAGCGATAATGTCAAAGCCCATCAGTTCATGATAGAAACGGACCGATCGATCCAAATCGGACACCTTCAAATGTACGTGACCAATGGAAGTACCAGCAGGGATGGATTGAGTCGACATGGAAATTTCTCTCCTTAATGGATGAGTACGAGTTTACCGATATAGATGTTCTGTGGTTTCTTCTTTTTACTACAATAGGATGAGCCAGCGAGAACAAGTAAGCATGAATTAAACAGTCTGGCTATGGTAAAGGACGGTCCGCGCCTTATTTGGTAATGGATGTTTCGCCTGCGGATTCACCCATATGACTGCTGGTTCGGCTTTCACCAAATTGAGATCTCGAACGAGAATTTCACTTAATCGCTGATAGTGACGAAAGAAGTCTGTCCGGTCGCGAAACCGATAGCGTTGGAAGAACGATGAGTCACCATGTTCTGCGCGTTGTTGTATTCGCAGCATCGGCTCACCAAGATCGCTCTGTACCGTCTGCAGAGCATCAACTCCGACAAGCAAAACATTACCGTGTTGCGGCAGCAATTGTCCCAATTTACTGCAAATCGCATCTGACAGACGATCAGTGGCCTGAGTAACCTTTGCTCTTTGGTGCTGAGTGTCGACCCGTAGCCGCGTCACCTCGACCATGAATGTAAAGCTTGTGGTAAACGTGACGGCAAAATCGGGAGCGCGTACTTTTTCAGATAACTGCGGTTCATAAACCAGACTCAGGCGCGGCTCCCGGAGTAGCAAATAGGCTGTTTCCAATTCAAGCCGCAGGTCCAGGATGCTTTCCTCATCCTCCGTTACACGTAGTTTCTTTCGTATTTTGTCCCGGAACGTGTTGACAAAAGCAGTGAACCGACGCGAGGATGTCAGCCACGATGTAATTGACTGAGTGAGTAAGTGTGGCCGCCGATCGAAAATATAGGCCTGTAATTCATCGATCAACATGGATGTTCTCGTGCTTTTAGACCAGGTGCGAGTGTACGTACAGGTAGGATCTGGACTGCCCCTAGCGCGGGTGCCGACTCAGTGGCGACCGGTCGCCTACAAACCAGATCTGCCCGAATGGATCTGTGAACCCGCCCTGCCGATGAGTTCCCCACGGCACCTCGTGATCCCTGATGTCGTCAAGAGTACCTGCTGCACCCGCCTGCAGGGCGCGGGCGATCATTGTGTCAGGGTCGTCACAGAAGACTTCGACCCGCGTGGATGTGATCCAAAGCTTCGATGGGCTTTCCCAACCGTTATTAGCCGGTTCACCCAGAAAAAACGGCGTACCGGCAATCTCCAGGCCGGCCACTGATCCCAGGCTCCACAATATCGTCGCGCCGAGCGCACGCTTGTACCATTCGACAGCCGTGGGCGTATCGGCGACGGCCAGCATCACGGATAGGATTGGTCCTTGCGGTTGCATTATCACATGCTCTCCTTTTCATTATCAGCGCACATATCATCTACGTGCTGCTGAGTGTTCCTCAAGTCAACTAATTTCGATGTCAACGTTTGGGATCCCGAGGAAACGGCCAAGGTCATGTGCTTCTGCACGTATGCCGGCGATGATGGGTCGAGATATTGACCCAAACTTCGTCACCTTCGCGTGCAGGCGATTCCCCTCCCGAGCGTGTTCCCAGACAGCGGCCGCGCGGCCGTCAACGAGAACTACCGGCGAGATCCATCCCTGCGGGCGGTAGATTTTTGGTCCGTGCTCGGCCGTCACGAGGTGTTCCCTTTCCCTATGGCCGAGGAGAAAAGAATCGAAGTACGGCAAAAGGCGGATACACGGGCGTTCGAACTTGACTTGCATCAGTTCCTTGAGATCCTCCCGAAGGACTGCAGCCGCCCAACCCTCCACATTGACAGGTGCGATGTCGGCCCGCTCGCGCCCCCAGATCTCACGAGCTTCGGTGAGCGACATACCACTCCACATTGCAAAGTCTCTGGCTGTTGCTGGTCCATAAGATCGGAGGTACATGTGCATAAGGATTCCTTCGGCCTGTTCCCTCGGCATATTCTGCCATTGCGGGATCCATGCGTCGGCTCGGACGAATGTCGGCTCGTTACCACGATTGGGTCCATAGCATACAACTCCACGGGCGGCCGCCAGATGAAGCAGGTCGACGACCGGGTACGTTAGTTCACCAACCGGGACGGCAGCGATTTTCGATCGCCTTCCCCAACCTCCTCCTTGCGTGGCCTGCATCTGCACGCCCAGTGTCCGGCTCACGCGTTCTGCGATTTCCGGTCGCGTGAGTGGCTGGTCCAATGCAGCCAGTGCCCCGTCGATCGCCGCGTCTAGTACTCGATCGGGAACGCCCTTCCCACGAGCCCATCGGATCTCTTTTTCCCCGCGCCGTGCAGAACCCTGAGCGAAGATCGCGAGCTCCTTCGAAGGCACCAGAAACAACGTGCAGCGCATGCACGAAGCCTTGACCAGGGAGCGATCGCTCAGAGCCTGTTCGATATGCGTGATCTGTAGATCACGAACCCTCGACCAAAGCGATATCTGTGCCGCCGAGAGTAGCTGTGCCTGAGCGCCGGCCATGTCATGCACGACCGATCCGAGAGCCTTCGTCGGCGCCCGTTCGGCGAGATGATGCCGCGATAGTCGGAAGGCGGCAACCTGGTTCCAGGTCACCGGAAATT
This sequence comes from Anaerolineae bacterium, assembly GCA_041487615.1. GTDB lineage: Bacteria > Chloroflexota > Anaerolineae > Anaerolineales > Villigracilaceae > Defluviilinea. Next base: position 10,631 of record JBGPNQ010000031.1, on the reverse strand, counting down.
GCGTGTGTTGGCTTGTTGACACTATGGCTAAGTCCTCAGGCAATGTGATCAGATTCGGAAAGTTTCATGGGCCGCAATATCCATCTGATGGAAAGCTGCCAGGATTGCCGCGGCCCACCGGTGATTTATGCTTGAAGTTTCAAATTTCTCATTCTATTTTCCTTCAAGAATAAATGGTAAGATGGTTTTGATTTTAGAACATAAATTCTATTTCGTCAAATGCGTCACAACTGATTATTGTCCGCCTCGCCATTTGCGGCCTGCCCCGCATGTTGTCCCGAAGGTCCCCGTTAGGGGATGCGGGGTATCCGTCGCGCAGCATCCCCGTAGGAGGCGTTGTTCGGCGACATTTTGTGACACAAATGTTGGTGTCACCAGTTTGCTTCAATCATCAAGCGCGACTTCCTGTGGATTTGCTACCAACAATACTTTGCCTGCGCTCATATGATTGATGTACGTTTCAAGTCCCTTTTGTGCTGCTGCCAGTGGGAAGCGTTTGTGAATTGGAGACTGCAGATCGGTCCCCAGAAGGGATTGTGCCTGTTGAGAGAGTTGCAGCGCCTGGAGGAGATTCTTTTCAGCAAGCCAATTTGGAAGGAACCAGCCGTCGAAATGCAAATTTTTGACAAACGCAGTGCGCGAATCAATGATGCAGTCTTGCCGCGACAAAAGCGAATACAGCAGAATGGTACTGCCGAACGGTGCGGCCTCGGCGAGTTGCTGTGTCATCGTGCCGCTAATTGCATCAAGCAACAAGGTTGCTTGCAATTTGTGCGTCATTGTCCGCAATTGTTCGACAAAATCCGGATCACTGCTATTCAAAACATATTCACCGCCGAGCCCGCGCACCCAATCCACCTGCGCTTGACGCCGCACAATATGAATGATGGGAATGTTGCGCCGCTTCCCTAAACGCAATATCATTCCCCCCAATGTGCTCGCTGCCGCGGTGCTGACAACAGCCCGATGTTTGCCGCGTTGCGCAATTTCCATCATGGCAATGGCACTTAACGGATTTACTAAAAGCATGGCACCGTATTGCAGACTCACATTCTTGTTTAGTGGAATGCACGACTGTGCTGAGGTGACCATATATTCCGCCCACGTTCCATCGCCCGTTAACAGCGCAGAGCATGCAACGCGCCGTCCGTTCAGTAGGCGCGGCATGATACCCTCACCTGCTTCAATGACGGTGCCGCTGCCTTCCAACCCAGGAGTGAAAGGAAATTGACGTTCGCCGCTGTAACTCAGGCCTGACAGTGATCCGAGATCCGAGGGGTTGATGGGCGCGGCTGCCATACGAATGAGAACCTGTCCTGCCTGCGGACGTGGCAATGGAATTTCGCGCAATGTTAATCTGCCGTTTGGCTCGTCCAATTGAACAGAAAGCATTGTGGATGGAATGGAGTGATTCATTTTCATTCTTGTCTCCGCGTTTGTTATCAGATGTAAGACTTCGTCGTGTGCAAGTTAGCTGCCCAACGGTTTGCGGCCTGCCCTGCATGAACTCTCCGGGGTACTGGCGCTGGGGCGGACAGGGGAACCGCGTGCGAACGGAAAAACGCTGATGCGTAGAAAACTGCTTGGGATGGCGGCAGCTTGGGCGAGTGAGACTCAGGCGAACATCGCCCAGACCAAGCGCATGAGCGCTGGGCAATCTCCAGCGTTCAGTGCACCTGCGTAGGATGCGGACATCCGATTTCACCAAAGAAACAGGCGCGCAAAGGGAGTATACTGCCAAACGGAAGACAGATGCGCCTTGTGTCGCAGTCCCGCGCTGCACCTTGGTTGCCGGTCTGATTGATTTATACACTGGTGGCGAGGGGGGAAAGACCCCGACGAGAAAGCTAACTCCCAAAATGACCGGGGTCTGCCCACAGAAGAATGACGAAAGAGTATCGGCATCGTTCTCGAAAAAGGCGCGACGCCTTTTTGTGGTGAACTTGCCGGCAGATTTCTCCCCGCAAATAGCCTATAACTGTTTCTGAGAACGCTGTGTTTGCACGCTTTTGACTTTAAGACTCGCGCACCTATTTAAACCAGTGTCGAATACGGATGAATTCTTTCCAATACTTTATTTTCAGCTTGTCGAGCAAAATATAAATCCCAGCGCAATTGTAAATTCATCCAGAAATCAGCAGACATATCAAAGAACTTAGCCAAACGCAAGGCGGTACTGGGCGTGATACCCCTGCGACCATTGACGATTTCATTAATGCGCTGATAAGGAACTTCAATATTATCAGCCAAATCCTTCTGACTGATTCCCATCGGAGTCAGAAACTCTTCCAAAAGCATTTCACCTGGATGGGTGGGGATGCGATTTGTAGGAACACGAATCATGATTTATCTCCTGCATGTATTTCTAGTGATAATCCACAATCGCAACTTGATCAGGACCAGATTCAGTCCACATAAAACAAATGCGATATTGGTCATTGATACGAATACTATGCTATCCTTTTCTGTCACCGGATAAGGCTTCAAGTTTATTATTTGGAGGAATCCTTAATTCGGGGAGGGCAGTGACTGAATCGATTTGGTCAAGTTTTCGGGCAGCAACCTTCCATATAGAGCTCGGACAAATTTTTCTTGCCGCTTTGGTGTTTTCGCCGTTGAAAATATCTTCTGTACCCGCGTTTTTGAAGGACTGGATCATGCCTGTATCATAGCATGACACTCATGCTATTTCAAGACCCCAATTTTGGCAGGAGCGTGCCAACCATGAGATATACAGGTTAATGCTGTAGAATGTCCCTGTGCGGGGTGTTAGACAGCACACGCTGAATTACGGATTATGTACAGCATTATACGGCTTTCCCGGTCAAAGGTTAATTTTGTAGCCCCTCCAGCCATTTCTCCGTTTCCTTGGGATGCTTGTGCCGAAGTAATTTCAAATGTTGGTGTTCTGGTCCGGATAGTATTATCGGGTATTCACGTTTCGTTCTCCAATATGATTGAAATAACCAGTTGTAGAGCGAATCCTTTGACCAGAGTTTGAAATGGTCGGCGAGAGGTTCGATATTGGTACCCCACAACAATTCCTGAGTCCGCCAGCGTTTAAAGGTGCGGCGCGTGAGCTGCCACAGCACTGTCAAGAATGGATAGTCGAGCCAGATGACAGCTTCTGCTTTCGGCCAGGTGAGATCGCGCACCACGTGATAATTTCCGGCGATGATCCATTTTTCAGCTGCTATTGCTTTTTCCACGCGGGCGCGGAAGACATCGAGTGGCGCTTCCCGCCAATTCGGTTCCCAATACAATGCGTCCAGTTCGATGAAGTGGAGGTCGAAGCACCTGGCAAGATTCTCTGCCAATGTGGATTTGCCCGAACTGGTCACACCGATGACGACAATGCGTTTGTATGGAAATGGTGACATAAAAGTATTTCCGTCATTGCGAGCGACCGTAGGGAGCGAAGCAATCTCCTTGTGATAGCTGAGATTGCTTCGTCAGGCTAGGCCCTCCTCGCAATGACGGGTGGTCATCTGACGTAAATCGGATTGCTGTACACCCAACCGCGTTTGCGAGCAAGATAACTCTTCCATGCTTCGACGCGGTAGGCGCCGGGTTCGCTAACGCTGTACGCACAGGCGTAGGAATTTTTCCAGATGCGGATTGTCTTTCCATCCTTGATCAAGCGGATATCGGCGGGTAGAGGTACATGTGCCTGTAACGTCACTCCGCCTTTGAGGGCAATTTCTTCACCCATGATCACCGATCGTTCCAGTCCCTTTGCTTTGAAGATGAACCCACGGGTCGGGGCGGGCAGATCGTAGCCCACGAAACATCGTCCTCCTGCGAGCGCATCGTAGATCATTTTCTTATCGGCGGGAACATCGCCGGTCAGCGGTTCAGGGATGAAGACATGGGTGTTCACGGTTCGGAAATGGAAGTCGTATGGGAAAATCACCCGGTGTATGCGTCCCATGTGCATATCAAGCGCGTGCGCGTCCGAACCGCCGATGGCAACGACGCGTTGCCCGTTGGCCAGCATATCGTCCCAGCGTTGAACCGTTTCAAGGATTGGATGATGCCCGATGAATTGCGGAAAGAACGCATAGAACGCGCCATGTAATTTCGTGGGGACGAGAGTCTTAAGTTCGCTGAGTCCGTTCCAGAGCTCGATGCCGGTGTAATTGCGCACATCCCAGGCTTCCCAGGAAATATCCGTTTCATTGAAGGCAGGTGCTTCGGGGTCGCGTGGATGAGCAATAAAGGAGAGTCCACCAGCCTCATTGACTCCATTGATAAGCGTCTGTGGATCGTCCGCGAGCTGCGATAGATCGCGGTTGGCGTTGAAGACCAACAGGTGATTCTTTTGCGGGTCACGGTCCTGGTCGTGAACCTCCTGTCCAACAAGTACAAGGACCCGGCTTGTCCTGAGCTCGGTCGAAGGGTTGCGTCCGACGCGGTAATATCCCTCCAGGCCTTGGACCAGGACATTGTGATCTGTCACGATTACAGCGTCCAATCCCGATTGGATGGCAGCGTTTGCGATGTCCTTATGGGTTCCGGTCCCGTCGGAATAGCGTGTATGCATGTGGAGATTGACGACAATTTCGTGCATGATCAAGCAGCTGCCACAGAGATCACAGAGATTCTGAGAAAAAACTCAGAGGGCCCAGTGATCTCTGTGGCTAAGTAGGGGAATGTGCAATTATCGCTCATCCAACCTCAAGTTGACGTTTCTTCCTCCGAGCGGGTATAATGTTCCCGCTTACCGCCTATCTCACTGATAAATAAACTTATAAATTGAATTTCAGGCTGGAATTCAACATCAAGTTTAGCAAATTATGCGGTACTCTGTAAAAGGAGGCACGTTGTAAATGATAACTTATCTCAATATCGCGCTGATTATACTCTCGGTCCTTCTCATCCTGAGCGTCATCCTTCAGAGCAAGGGTGCAGGGTTGGGTGGGCTGACAGGCGCCGACGCGGGAAGCGTTTTCACTGCCCGCCGTGGCGTTGAGCGCACACTGTTCTGGACGACTATTGTTCTGAGCGCTGTGTTCTTCATCGTCGTCATTACGCTCCTGATCATTTCCTGATTTTGGGAACCCCTCTTGAAAGGCTGTTTCTTCCGCGCGGGCTCGTCTACGCGGTGAACACGCCTTTCTTTTTTTGTGGCGATGCAGTTTAAACACAAAGGACACTACGGGCACTACGGCTTTATGGTCTCTTCTTCAAAGAGGGGTTTCCAACCCATACCGCCTGATAGCAAATGGTCGTCTAAATTCTCGACACAAAGGGTACTGGAATTCAAAGGCTTGAAAACTCTGAGTCCTTTGTGTCCTTCGTGTTTAGGATTTTGATGTCAACGGACAAACCTATTCTTCTATGAAACAATTACGCTGGCAGATCGTGGTCGTCCTTGTTACGTTGGTGATCGTTGGTGTGTTGTTGTTCAGCCAGCAGACTCCTTCGAGTACGGGACCGATCCTTCCGCAGCCCGAACAGGGAGGTGTTTACACGGAAGGACTCGTCGGCTCTCTTGGACGGCTCAATCCATTGCTCGATTGGAATAACTCGGCCGACCGTGACGTGGACCGCCTGCTCTTTAGCGGGCTGGTCCGCTTTGACGAACACGGTTTGCCACATGCCGACCTTGCGGATTGGGGAGTTGCCAGGGATGGCACGGTCTATAACTTTTCGATTCGCCCCAACGCAGTCTGGCATGATGGTCAGCCAGTCACCACTGACGATGTCATCTTCACCATTAATATGATGATGAGTGCAGGCTCGTTGTATCCGCAGGACATCAAGGACCTGTGGGGCAAGATCGAAGTCACGAAACTGAACGATAAGAATCTGAAGTTCACATTGCCTGAACCGTTCGTCCCGTTCATGGATTATTTGACGTTCGGCGTGCTGCCAAAACATCTACTGGAATCTGTCCCGTCGGAGCAACTGGCGACTGCGGAGTTCAATATCAACCCCGTAGGTAGCGGACCCTATAAGTTCGATCATCTGATCGTGGATAAGGGTCAGATCACTGGCGTGGTGCTGACTGTATTCAGCACATATTACGGCAACGCTCCATTCATAGAGCAGGCCGTGTTCCGTTATTACCCAACATCCGCTGCCGCGCTGGATGCCTACCGGCAGGGCGATGTGTTGTCTGTGAGTCAGGTCACTTCTGATGTGCTGAGCTCAGCATTGGAGGAGCCGAATCTTTCCCTGTATACAAGCCGCATGCCGCAGATGAGTTTTGTATTGTTCAATTTGAAGGATCCCGAAGTTGCTTTTCTGCAAAATGCAAAAGTGCGACGCGCGCTCATGCTCGGCATCGACCGTCCATATATCATCAATTCCTTTCTTCAGGGACAGGCCATCATCGCGAATGGTCCGATCCTGCCGAACTCGTGGGCCTACTACGACGGCACGGAACAATTCGAATATGATCCCGAAGCAGCGGTCAAATTGCTGAAGGGTGAAGGCTATGTCATTCCCGCGAGCGGCGGAGACGTTCGCGCGAAGGATGGCGCGCCGCTTGTATTCACGATGATGCATCCGGATGATGCGACTCATACCCAAATCGCGCAAGCGATTCGAGATGAATGGGCGGCGATCGGCGTCCGTGTGGATTTGCAGGCCGTGACATATGATTCGCTCGTGTTGAACTCACTCGCTTCGCGCGCCTATCAGGCCGCGCTCGTGGACCTGAACCTTTCGCGCACCCCGGACCCGGATCCGTATCCCTTCTGGCATCAAGCGGAAGCCATCGGCGGCCAGAACTATTCGCAATGGGATAACCGCGCTGCAAGCGAATATCTCGAACAGGCGCGCGTCACGGCGGATTACACATTACGCGCGAAACTCTATCGCAACTTCCAGGTGGTGTTTGGTAAGGAGTTACCCGCATTGCCGCTCTTTGTCCCGGTCTACTCCTACGGCGTCGACTCACAAGTGCAGGGCGTTCAGGTTGGGGCATTGTATGAACCGTCTGACAGGCTGGCGACCTTCACCCGTTGGTACCTGCTCACCCGCAGAGCGCTGGAGCAAACCGAAGTCCCCACACCCATCCCATAAATACAAGTGACGGCCACCCTTGCGAACCACTCCCGCAGTGTAACGGAGGGAGTAACGGTGACTGTCACTTCCCGATTTTCAGGAGAAACAATGAGCAATCTTCAAAAAGCGCTTGAATATGCACATCAGAATCGCGACCGGTTTTTGAATGAACTGATCGAGGCTTTGAAAATTCCTTCCATTTCGACAGATGCAGAATACAACAACGATGTTCTCCGCGCCGCCGAGTGGATGGCGAATCACCTCAAAGGTCTTGGGATGGAACATGTGGAAGTCATGCCTACCGAAGGCGGTGGACACCCAGTCGTGTATGGCGATTACATGAAAAAGCCCGGTGGGAAAACCGTCCTGGTCTATGGACACTATGATGTCCAGCCGGCTGATCCGCTTGAATTATAGGAGACCGGTCCCTTCGAGCCGCAGGTGCGCGGCGATCTTTTATTTGGGCGCGGTTCCTCCGATATGAAGGGACAGGCACTTGCAACGTTTGACGCGATCGAATCGTTGATGAAAGGCGGTGGTGAACTTCCGGTCAATGTGAAGTTCCTGCTCGAAGGCGAGGAAGAGATTGGTTCTAAAAATCTGGAAGCGTTCCTTAAGAAGCATGCTGACAAATTCAAAGCGGATGTTTCCCTTAATCCGGACGCGGGCATGATGGGAGTGGATATGCCGACCATCACCTATGGTTTGCGAGGGCTTGCTTATTTCGAACTCAACGTCACGGGTCCCAGGGTTGATTTGCACTCAGGCCTGTACGGTGGCGCAGTACATAACCCTGCACAAGTGCTGACCGAGTTGATCGCAAAAATGCACGATGAAAAGGGACGCATAACCCTGCCTGGTTTTTATGACAGTGTCCGTCCGATCAGCACAGAAGAGCGCGCTGATTTTGCGCGGTTGCCAAATAACGATCAACACTATTTGGATGAAACGGGTGTCCCGGCGTTATGGGGTGAGGAGGGATATATTTCCGCCGAGCGCACCGGCGCGCGGCCTACGCTTGAAGTCAATGGCCTGCTCTCAGGTTGGACCGGTCCCGGTTCGAAGACGGTTCTCCCCGCGAAGGCGATGGCGAAGATCTCCTGTCGCCTTGTCCCCGATCAGACAGACTCCGAAGTGGAAAAGCAGATGATCCGCTTCCTGGAAATGAACGCGCCGAAGACTGTGAAGTGGGAACTTATCAGAATTACAGGCAGCCCTTTTGCGATTGCCGATTTGAACAATGCCGGCGTCAAAGCCATGAACGACGCGATGGAATCAGCCTGGGGCGTGCGTCCATTCTATCGCCGTGAGGGCGGCTCGATTGGCGCGGTGGCGATGCTGCAGCAGATCTGCGGCGTTGAATCCGTGCTGGTGGGCATGGGACTGCCGAGTGACAACGTCCATTCACCGAATGAACACATGCATTTGCCGACATGGTATAAAGGTATCGACGCGTTCATCCATTTCTTTTATAACCTGGGATAATATAGGTACGGGCGACCAGCGGGTCACCCCTCCGGAAATTTACACATATATGGAAGATAGAATTATTACATATGGTGGGCAGGCAGTCATCGAAGGCGTGATGATGCGCGGGCAGAAGGCGTTTGCCATTGCGATGCGCGCTCCCGATGGAAAAATCGTTGTTCACAAGGAAGACCTTGCCTCTGTCTATCGGTCGCGTATTACGAAGATCCCGTTTTTGCGCGGCGTTATCCTGTTGTGGGATGCGCTCGGCCTGGGGATGCGCGCGTTGACTCTCTCGGCAAATACGCAAACCGGTGAGGATGAAAAACTCGAAGGCCCGGCCCTGTATCTTACACTTGCCGTGTCCCTGACCATTGGCATTGGTCTCTTTTTTCTCCTGCCCGCGGGTATCGGTGGTCTCGCAGAACATTATCTTGGTTGGTCGCCCTGGCTGAACAATTTGCTCGAAGGCGTGATACGCCTTGTGTTGTTGGTCGGTTATATCTGGACCATTGGCTTCATGCCGGATGTGAAACGTCTCTTCGGCTATCACGGCGCGGAGCATAAGACTATTAACGCTTATGAGGCTGGCGTGGATCTCACTCCCGAGAATGTTGCGAAATTTTCCCTGGAACATCCACGCTGCGGCACGGCCTTCATGTTGACTCTCGTCCTGGTCTCGATCCTGGTCTTCACCGCGCTGGGGCCATTATCCATTTTCTGGAGACTCGCCAGTCGCGTATTGTTGATTCCCGTTCTCGCCGGAATCTCGCTGGAGTACATCCGCTGGACTGCCAATCATTTGAACTCACCCTTCGTTCGGTTCCTGATCAAGCCGAATCTTGCTCTGCAATCCCTGACGACCCGCGAACCCGACCGGTTCATGCTGGAGGTTGCAATCGAATCCTTCAACACGATGCGGAAAGCGGAACAGGAACTCACTTTGTAGGTTACGCTTGCAGCGTAACATAAATTGATCGAAAAAGAAACGGAGCGGATAAATTTTCGCTCGGTTTTGTTTAGCGCTTGTCCCATCGATAAGTAAACTTCTTCAGAGCACTGCAAGTCGAAGTCTCTGCAGGCGCTTACTGTATTCTGCTGCACTCTGTATAATGACCGTATGAAATCCGGGTTCTCTAGAAGGTTTATTTCAATTGCGGTCATACTCTTTCTGTGCATTGGGGGCTATCTCGTTTACAACCGCGGTCGTCCCGCGCCGGTTCCGGTGAAGAAGAAATTATACATTGGGGTTATCTATCGCAGAATCGTTCATGTCTTTCCGCGCCCGATGATTGCGCATGTAGTGGAAATTGACACCCAAGTAAATGGGATTCGTTTCCTCGTCACACCGCCTGATTCAAAAAGCAGCCAACCTTTGAAAGCACGTACCACATCCCAATTCCTGAATGACTTTGGCGTGCAGATCGCCGTCAATGGGGATGGATTCACTCCGTGGTGGTCCCACAGCCCTGCAGATTATTATCCACATGTCGGTGACCCCATTACACCTCTGGGGTTTAGCGCGTCGAAAGGGGATGTCTATTGGAGTGGGAATAAGGCCGAAGATGTTGGGATAGAACCGACGCTCTATATCAGTCGCGGAAATGCTTTATCCTTCAATGTCCGGCCCAGCAAGGTTTACAATGCCATATCGGGTGATCGAATGTTGTTGCAAAGGGGAGAGGTCCTTCCCGGTTTGGATGATGAGGAACTCGACCCGCGCACTGCCATCGGGCTCAACCGTAATGGACGATATCTCTACATCGTTGTCGTCGATGGACGTCAGCCGTTTTATAGTCAAGGTGCAACATTTGCAGAGCTCGCAGAATTACTCAAGCAACTGGGCGCAACCATGGCGATGAGCATGGACGGCGGTGGTTCATCCACATTAGTGATCCAGGGCAATGATGGCTTATCCCAGATTCTGAATTCACCCGTCGACAATTACATCCCCGGGCGCGAACGCCCCATTGGAAACCATTTGGGAGTTTTCATAAAGTAGCGGCACAGCGCTAAACACAACGACTCAGTCGAGTAGCACTTCCGCTGTGCCCCTACCACTTACGCGGCGATCGTAAACGACAGCTTGATCCACTGATTGAAACCAATCTCGCCCCAACCGTTCATTTCGCGCGTGACGGCAAAGACCT
>JBGPNQ010000030.1:0-25728 GCA_041487615.1 Anaerolineae bacterium | reverse complement strand
GTTTATGGGGCACCCAGTTGGACATTACAGCCTTGAAGAAGGCAGATGATGCGCTGCGACGAAGCGAAACCCGTACACGCGGCTTGTTGAACGCCATCCCGGACATGATCTTTGAATTGAAACGTGATGGCACCATTCTGCAATTCATTCCTTCCGGCATGAATGAGCCTCTGTTGCCGCCTGAGGAATTCATGAATAAGACCATCGGACAGGTCCTCCCATTCCTGGCGGATCAAACCGCGTTTGCGATTGAACGCGCTCTCGAATCGGGACTCGTCCACGCGTTCGAGTATGAACTTCCACAGCGCGGCGAGAAGCGCGTCTTCGAAGCGCGTATTTCAGCATCAGGCGTTGACACCGTTCTGGCGATCGTACGTGATGTGTCGCTCCGCAAATGGGCGGAATCAGAGCGCGACAAGCTCATCGAGGAGTTGGAAGCGAAGAATGCTGAACTCGAACGGTTCACGTATACGGTTTCGCATGATTTGAAATCACCGCTGATCACCATCAGAGGCTTTCTCGGTTTTCTCAGGGAAGACAGTCGAAATGGGAATATCACACGTCTCGATTCGGACATCCAACGCATCACCGGCGCAACGGAAAAGATGCAGACCCTGCTGAATGATTTACTCGAACTCTCGCGTGTGGGACGTCTCATCAACAAGCCGGAAGAGGTTCCATTTGCCGACATCGTTGCCGAGGCAGTGGAACTTGTAGAGGGACGCATCTCGCAGGGTGGAGTCGCTGTCAGTGTTTCGAGTGGCCTCTCGCCTGTATATGGCGATCATCACCGGCTTGTAGAGGTAATGCAAAACCTGATAGATAACGCTGCCAAATTCATGGGCGACCAGCCGGCACCGCGCATCGAGATCGGTCAACGTGGTTTTCTGGATGATATGGCCCTGTTTTATGTCAGGGATAATGGGATCGGCATCCCGCATGAATTCATGGAAAACATCTTTGGATTATTCAACAAGCTGGATGCCCGCAGCGAAGGCACAGGTGTGGGGTTGGCTCTGGTCAAACGTATCATCGAGTTTCATCAGGGCAGGGTTTGGGCAGAGTCTGAACCTGGGATGGGAGCGACATTTTATTTCACGCTTCCATGCTCACCAAAAACTGAGCAGTGATTTGTGCAGCATCTGCCCTCGCTTTTCTCTCCTGCGCTTCGATGATGTTGAAAAATCGCGTCAGGCAGAACTCCAGAATGCAGTTTCCGTCGTCCCTTTTGTCATTGTGGGTTTGAAAGCGGGCAAAGGTGCAACCTTCTTCTTTAGCCTGCCGCTCGGGGAAAAAACAGCGGGTGATGATTCTCCAGAATCTAACTGACAAACGTCAATCCAGAAAGAAAACATTCTGGATATAATTTGTCCTATACAACCTTAAAGGAGCGAGCTATGAATTTTGCCATGTGGCGCAAAGCCCTTAATGTGATTCCCGATGTTTCAAAAACAGAGTGGGATGAACTGGACGTGATCTCGAAGTGGCTGATTTCCACCCGCGCAGCCGTGCTCGTGATGACCTTCATCTCAGCGGCTCTCGCGGGACTTTTTGCCTGGCGCGACGGAGCATTCAGTTTCCTGCCCTGGTTCGCGCTTACGTTGGGCCTGATCCTGGCTCACGCTTCCAACAACATCTTCAACGATTACACTGACTTTGTCCGTGGTGTGGATAAGGATAACTACTATCGCAACATCTACGGTGCTCAACCCATCGCCAGCGGACTCATGACACAGCGGCAGCACCTTACGTACTTCGCCGTGACCGGGTTGATCGCTCTGGCGTTTGGTTTTTATCTGATCTGGTATACAGGCTTCAGTGCAACAACCTGGATTTTGCTGGGACTCGGCGCGTTCTTCCTATTGTTCTATACCTGGCCTCTGAAAGGCATGGCACTCGGTGAGGTCGCCGTGCTCATTGTTTGGGGCCCGCTGATGATCGGTGGTGGATACTACGTGCTTACGCACCAGTGGAACTGGTTTGTTTTGATTGCCAGCCTGCCCTATGTTCTGGGTGTCACAACGGTCATCTTCGGCAAACACATTGACAAACTGGATATGGATATAGTCAAGGGCATTCACACGTTGCCAGTGGTCATCGGCGAAAAAGCGTCCCGCTACGCCGTCCTGGCCATGATGATCGCTCCATATCTTTTTACGCTGTACTTGATCCTCGCCAAGTTCTTCACCCCGGTGATGTTGATCGTATTCTTCGCTCTCCCCACCTTCCTGCAAATCTATCCAAAGTTCTTGAAACCCAAACCGGAAACTCGTCCTGAAGGGCAAATCGGCTGGCCTCTTTATTTCGTGGGCTATGGGTTTGTCAACAATCGAAAGTTCGGCTCGCTCTTCATGTTTGGTTTACTGGTTGATGTAGTCCTGCGGGTCATTCCTTTCACTGCAGAGTTGATAGCCAGGTATTGGAGCTGATCTCAATCCAGATGCAAAAGAGCAGGAAATGCTCCTGCTCTTTTTTGTTAAACACAAAGAAGACAGATTGTATCCAATTTCACAAACAAGTAGTATAATCCTTATGCAAGAATAAGGAGTATTTGATCTGAATGCCTGGGATTGACACGCTCAGTTTGTCCAACCTATTACGAGAAGAGAATCGCACAAATCCATATCCGTTCTACGAACAAATCCGTATACAGGACCCGGTACATTGGGATGAGGAAATGAACTTCTGGGTTCTCGGCCGTTATGAAGACATTGCAGCACTCTATACAGATGAACGTTTTTCCCGTGCCCAGGGTTTGATGCGCGGCTTTGAAAGATTATCTACACCAGATCAGCAAATTGCGGAGCCTGTCTATCACTCCTTCTCCAGGACCGTCTTCTATGCTGACCCTCCCTATCATACTCATTTGCGGGGTTTGATGAACCATGCTTTTACACCACGCCGTGTAGAGTTGTTGCGGCCGTACGTCCAGCACATTGTGGATGATCTGCTTGATGGCGCGCAATCCAAAGGCGAAGTGGATATGATCCATGATCTCGCCTATCCCTTGCCCGTGATGGTCATCGCTGAATTGCTGGGGCTTCCCTCCAGCGACCGCACTCGTTTCAAGCAATGGTCAGATGACCTCTTCGCAATTCTCGGCACCGTACGGAATAAATCCTCACTGCTTTTGGACCGCGCTGCTCAGAGCCTGACAGAAATGACCGACTACGTAAAGTATCTGAGTCAAAAGCGCCGCGAAGACCCACAGGACGATTTACTGAGTGTACTCCTTGCCGTTACAGAAGAAGACCAGGTATCGGATCCGCATCACGATGACTTGTCCGCGTATCCTTCCACAGTTGAGCTGATTCGTGAACAATCGGCCGCATCCATCCTGACCGAGGAGGAGCTCGTTGCCAACATCAATATTCTGCTAAGCACAGGCCATGAGACCACAACTCACCTGATCGGAAATGGGCTTCTCGCATTGTTACAACACCCTGAACAATCGAGGAAATTGCAATCTGAACGTGGATGGCTGGCACCTGCCATCGAAGAAATGCTCCGCTACGATAATCCCGTACAGATTACATATCGTTCTGCTTTGCAGGATGCAACCATCAAAGGGAGACAAGTTCGTAAAGGTGATCTGGTGAACACCATCCTTGGTTCCGCGAATCGCGACCCGGAGCGTTTTTTCGATCCTGATCGCTTCGACATTGGCCGCAATGAGGGACGTCACCTCGGCTTCGGCCTTGGGATACACTTTTGCATTGGCGCACCGCTGGTTCGGCTGGAGGCGGAAGTTGCCTTCGAAACCATCTTGCGCCGCTCTCCCGGGATAAGCCTCGCAACCGAAGACTTCGAATGGCAGGAGCATCCCATCTTTCGCGGATTGAAATCATTGCCGGTTATTCTGTAGAGCCTCGTGACTGGAGATTGTTGGAAACTCCCCGGTCACTATTACGTCGGAAGACCCTTCAGAATTTGTTCTTCCGTAAATAGAGTTTTCGGCTTCAAATCATCCGGCAGCGGCCTGCTCTCTGGCGTAGGCTGGCTAATTCCATCTGCAAGCATCTGCACCTGCGACTTTGTAATCAATGGTTTCGGCATGAGCCGCTCGGAAAAAAATGCCAGTATGCGGTGAAAGAAAACGGGGAAAGGCAAAACTACGAGTGGCTTTTTCATTGCTTTCGCAATCCGCCGCGCGGCCTGACTGAACGGAAATTCCTCCGGTCCAAGAACAGCGACCGTTTCACGAGCGAAGCGATCCTCAGCCAACGATGCGTGAACCACTTCCACCAGGTCTTCCACCGCTACGAGTCGTACGTTTTTCTCGCGAAGCCCAACAGCGGCGAAGATGGGCAGCTTACGAAAGAGGTTACTCAGGTTGTGGAGGAGATGGTCGCCCTCGCCGTAGACCAGACCCGCCTTGAGAATTGTAAAATTCAATTTCGAGGATCGGACAATTTCCTCCCCCTGCCATTTCGTGGCGTGATATTCCGATTTCACATTCGGGCGGACGTTTAGATAGCTGAGCAGCACAAATTTTTTGACACCGGCGCGTTCTGCCGCGCTCACAGCCGAGCGTGTCCCCTCCACGTGCAACCGCTGAAAGGTCTGTCTGCTATCTTCAACACTTGTGCCTGCACAGTGCACGACTACATCACATCCGCGAAAGACTTCATAGAGTTTCTCTGTCGCATTGATATCCTGTGCGACATACGTTGCCGCTTCGACGCGTTGCGTGTTGCGTGTGTATTGCCCGCGTGCAATGACGATGACTTCATGACCTCGTGAAACCAGGTCACGCGCCAGATGCCTTCCAATGAAACCTGTTCCACCGGTAATTGCGATTTTCATGATATCAAAATCCTTTTTCATGATGGTGGTCGAGACGCAAGCAGTCGAGACCACACTACGTGTTATTGCCAAAATCCTGGGAGATACCTTCGCAGAAGAATATCCAGAATGATGCCTATAATATATAACCCGCCAAAGAGACGAATATGCCGTAGCTGTGGCGTGGAGAACCAACGCGGCCACAAATCGAATCCTGGGGGAGCTTCCCTGGGTCGAGGTTGGCTGAGCAGCTTGATCACATTCCATCCGCGACCTGCCGCGAGGAAAACAAGCAATACCGTTGGTGAAAAGAAACGCGCAACGAACACCAGATATAGCACCAGTACATAGGAAAGCGAAACCGTGAAAATGTTGACCATGCGTGCGGCGCGCTCCCCCAATCGCACCGGCAGTGAGCCGACACCCTTCTTTATATCTGCTTCTATTTTGTCAATGTGCTTACCCCAGTTGAAACTGCCGAATCCAAATCCGAATGCCATACCTGCCATGACGATCAGCGCAAGATTGGAAGGGATTCCTCCCGCAAGGACGGAATAAATGCCGGGGATCAATACCATGCCCCAGTTGAGGAAGATCAATATTTCGCCCAATCCCAAATATTTCAATGGCCATGCATAGGTCGGAAGAATCGCCGCGCCGAAGATGAATAAGCCGATCACGATGGGGGAGAAGTGAGTATAGAACAACGTGAACAAGCCGCATACGACGGCGATCGCCCCTGCGGTGATAAACCAACGCGCCCAATCCTGTTTGGTCCAGAATTTGTGCACGAGCGGATGGATGCCATACTGACCTCGATAATAATTGTCCTCATCGATGCCGCGCGTGAAGTCAATGTAATCGTTGACAAGATTCTCTGACGAGTGCGCAAAATAGATTCCAAGCGTCATCGCCAGCCAGGGCAAAAAGTTGAAGTACCCGTCACGCAAGGCGAGCAGACCGGCAATCGTACCAGCCATCAGCGTCAACTGTGTAACCGTGGCGCGCGTCGAGATCAGCCACTTGGCGATTACGTCAAAAGAGTCCCACACCTTTTTATCTTTTTCCTTGACAGGTTTCTGCAGAGCAAACCACCAAAGCTTTAGATCCATATGTTTCATCCTTCTGTTTTATAAATGTTCCGCTGGTCGAGTAGGGCGAAGCCCGTACCGAGACCAGCGATTCATATCTATCCCGTATATTTTGTGTACAATGTCTGCCAACCCAAAACGGAACCAACCACAAAAAAAACATTCAGACCCATTTGAAACAACCAGTCTGGCGCAAAGGCAGGACGAGTCAATGACAGAGCGTTCGCTTTTTTCAACAGGTACATGATCCTTGGGACATTCACCAGCCCTCTTTTGTCATAATCGCAATCGATAGTTAATCCTGCAAAGCATTGCATCGTTTTGTAATGATCGAGACCGGGTTTGTATTCGACGATACAGACCAAAGGTTCCTCTTGATCATTAAAGGCGATATGACGTGTCCCGAGAGGGATCGTCAGAGTTTCACCAACTTTTCCACGGCGTTCAATGCCATTCACCTTGACGCGCATCTCGCCGCCCTGGATACAAAAATTTTCATCCTGATTGAGATGCACATGCTCAAACGGGACGTAGCCTCCCGGATGCACTGTCCATTCCATGGTGAATGCGTCCGCGCCGGAAGAAATACAGCGGAACGTCTCGCGCGTAATGGGATTCGTAAAGGGTTGGTAAAGATCTATTGCCATAGACCTGGCTTCCTGTCATTGCGACCTGCGGGAAGCAATCTCCTCCTTTGATAATTCGCGCTTCAGATTTCTCAGGGTTTCGAACGCATGGATTTTTCCGATCAGCCCCATGAACGGAGAAAAGAGTTTCGCCCATCCCATGGGAGTCAGCTCAAGGCAGAACTTGATCCGTGAGCCTTTCTGTTCCGCACTGAGAACATATCCATCCTTGAATTGAACCGGCCCCATTTGTCCCTGCATTCCGAATCTATGATGCGGTTCGATCTCGATAATTTCATACTGCACAGGGATTCGAAAACCGAAATAATTGAGCCTTCCGACCAGCGTCGTACCAAACTGCCCGAACATGCCTCGTGACGTTTGCTCTAGCATCGTCATTCGGGGGATGAATTTCAAATGACTTTCCCGTGTATTCAAAAACGAAAAAGTATCTTCCACAGATTTCGGGACGAAAATACTGGATTCAATCCTTGTCATGCCTGAAACCTTTGTGCTCTTTGTGTCTTTTGCGGTGAGACTATTTTTCACCGCGTAGAAACGCCTGATCGCCGAAGAACGTCCAAAAATTTCCAACGATTTCGGTCTTCAAGCCGGGCGCGCCGAATATTTCGGGCAGTTTCCCATCGATGTTATCGTTTGCTTCTTCAAATTTATGAAGGAAGGGACTTAGTATCTTCCCATACCAGGTGACAGGTTTACCAAAGTCAATCACATGTAATTGACCACCCGGTTTGAGCACTCTATACACTTCTCGTGCAGTCTGCCATTTATCCGGTGTTTTCAGGTGATGGATCATGATGCTCGAAAGGACGCGGTCGATTGACTCGTCGGGGTAGGGAAGTGTGCTCGTAAACCCTAGATCGAACTGGACTGCCACTTTCAACTGTGCAGATTTGTATTTTGCCACCTTCAACATAGCGGGGTCGGCGTCCAGGCCCGCGACATCTGCGCCGGGCTGCGCCTGTTTCGCCATGATTGCCAGCGTACCTGTACCACATCCCAGATCCAGAACGCGATGTCCAGGTTGAATATTTGCCTGTTCGATGAGCAGGGATTTATAACGCGTATCCCGCACGATATATTCTTGGATGAAATCATAGAAGGGAGTTAGGAATCGATAACTTAATGCGGGAATGTATTCATCATTCGTGTCTGACATAATCTCTCTCCGGTCCTGTTGGTCAACGAATTGTACCAATTCACAGCTTATTACGACCGATTGTATCTCATTTCACAAATAATAGTATAATCCTCTTAAGAGAGTTTCCTGTTCACATCAACTCAAAAGGAGAAGAATATCTATGCACATTAATTTTGCAATGTGGCGTAAAGCCTCGTGGCAACTCATTAAGATGGATGATAAGAAGGAGTGGGATGCACTCGATGTTGTTTCCAAATGGTTGATCGCCACCCGCTCTGCTGTCACCCTGGTGACAGTTTATTCCTGTGTCATCTCGGGGTTACTTGCCTGGCGTGACGGCAATTTTTCGTGGGTACCCTTCCTCATCCTAACCCTCGGTTTATTCATCGCTCATGGCACAAACAACATTCTGAACGATTACACTGATTATTCGCGCGGCCTGGACAAGGATAATTACTTCCGCACACAGTACGGGGTCCATCCACTTGAGCAGGGATTCTTTACCAAACCTCAACAGATCCGCTGGTTCCTTGTCAGCGGCCTGCTGGCAACGTTGGCGGGTTTCTACGCGCTGCTCTACACCAATTTCAATCCCAGCGTGCTCGGTTTGTTTGCATTCGGCGCCGTGACCCTGCTCGCCTACACCTATCCCTTCAAATATTGGGGACTCGGTGAACTGGCAATTTTCCTCATCTGGGGACCGGTCATGATCGGTGGTGTGTATCTCACCATGGCGCTCATCAAAGGTGGCGACATCAGCAACGTCTGGAACGTTGTCCTCGCCGGAATCCCCTACGGGCTCGGTGTAGCAAGCATCAACATTGGCAAACATATTGATAAACACGACGACGACACGGCCAGAGGGGTTGGAACCTTCCCTGTCCGTGTGGGCGAAGCCTTTGCCCGCCGTGTGGATCAAAGCGCGCTCGTCCTCATCTACGCCGTGATCGTGTATCTGGTCTTTGTTCCGCGCTATTTCACGCCGGTGATGTTGATCGTCTTCCTGGCATTCAAACATGCCCTCAGCGCGATCAGTTTGCTCAACAATCCGCGACCCAAACAACCGCCACAAGGCTATCCCATGTGGCCGACATGGTTCTCCGCCGTCACCTTCTTCCACAACCGTCAATTCGGCGGATGGTTGATCCTCGGTTTGATCGTGGATACCTTATTGCACGTGATTCCATTTACGGCTGATCTGATCGCTCGTTACTGGCCCCCGATGTAACGTTAATTTCCTTGACTTCCAACCATGCAGGTTCGGGGTTTTCCAAGACTCCGAACCCGATTTTACCTTCGGGGGTAAATGCCGCGTATTGATTATCGATCCAGATGACCAGTCCCAATGGCGGATTCGGACTCACCTGTGACTCAAACACAAGTGCATCGTCCACTTCGAATGAGACTCGGTCTTCGCGCCAATCGAACCTGTATCTGTGCCATTGAGTGACATCTACACTGAGGCGAATCCCATCCTCATCGATGACTTTCCCCAACAGCCGACGCGTCATCTTTCTCGAAAAGGGGAGTGCCATTCCCGCGAGCATCAATAATGGATGAAACTTCGGTGAGCGAAATGATTGTGCAACAAATCCGTTAACCGCTGGTCGAGTAAGGCGAGTGTTCGTCTCGCCCGTATCGAGACCGTTTGCAAACGACAAATAACTCTCCTCCGACGCGCCGAAGAACCAGGCCGCGTTTGGCAGTGCAGGCAATCGAAACGGACTCCCTCCAAATCCCAGCGACAATCCAAACGGATCGTTCCACAGCCCAAACCCCCACGTTCCAGGGATGGAGTTGCTCGAAATCCGCGCGGACAGGCTTAGGCTGAGAGGAGACTTCAAAGGGAAATTATTTCTTGCTAACTGCGTGTAATCATCAAGTTGCGCGAGGCGATATCCATCTGCTTTTCCCGATCGAATGGATAAAAGATAATGCGACGAATCGCGTGAGATCTCTTCCACCTGCGCATCTTTCGTATGCCGCGGTTTTAGTTTCGTATAAGCCATTTGAGATTGATTACTTATCTAGCGCAAAACATTTTGAAGGTTCTTGTGCATCTGGCTCGGCTCTGTACCGGGCTCTTCGATAGGTCCAGGGCATGCCTCAGCCACCATGCAAAACATCACTGATTAAGTATATTCTCCCACAGTCTCCAATACCTTATATGGATCGAACGCGTCGCGGAGTCCGTCGCCGATGTAGTTGACGGAGATAATCGTAAGGAAGATCATCAAGCCGGGGAAGACCGCCAGCCAGGGATATTTGATGAAGTGGTCCTGTGCGGTATTGATGAGATTTCCCCAGGATGGAGTCGGCTGCTGGATGCCGAAGCCGAGAAAGCTCAGGCCTGCCTCCTGAATAATGGCATAGCCGAGCTGCAACGTCGCTTCGACGATGACAACGCCGATGCCGTTGGGAAGAATATGACCGAGAATGATGCGACTATCTGAGGAGCCGAGGGCACGCGCCGCTGAGACATAGTCCATTTCGCGTAGGGTGAGGAAGGCAGCACGGACGAGGCGCGCAAACGTCATCCACGAGAGGATGCCGATCACAAAGCTGATGGTCAACACGCTGTTGCGCTGAAAGAAGGGAATGTTCACTTCGCGCAGAATGGCAGCCAGAAAAATAAGGACAAGAAAAGGAGGCAGCGAGAGGAACGCGTCGGTGAAGCGCATGAGGATGGAATCAACCGTCCCACCGTAATAGCCTGCCAGCGCGCCGATGGGTACCCCGATCAGCAAGGCGATGGCAACTGCAATCCCACCTACTGCCAGCGAGATGCGTCCGCCGTACAGGATGCGCGTGAGAAGGTCGCGACCCAACGCATCCGTGCCGAGGATATGGGATGCAGATGGAGCTTGAAACTTGTCTTGCAGGTCTGATTTTTCGGGATCGAATGGCGAAAGAAATGCCAGCACGGTCAACACAATTAATATGCCAAAGACAATTGCACCTGCGATCGCGCCGCGATGACGCTTGAACCGCTTCCAAACGTTCGACGCAAGGTCAATGGCTTGATCTGTGGGTGAGAGGGTGGTTTCTATAGAAGAATAGTCGGTCATTGTATCTTTATGTCATTGTGAGCTGCGGGAAGCAATGTCCGCTTAACTGGAGATTGCTTCCCGCAGGTCGCAATGACAGGTCCCTCTCATTCATACCTCACTCTTGGATCGAGATACGCGTAGAGAATATCCGCGAGCAAATTGGAAAGGATGATAAACGCTGCGCCGATGATGAGAACTGCCATGAGCAGCGGGTAGTCGCGTTCCACCGCGGCCTGGTAGTAGAGACGCCCCATGCCGGGCCAGGCGAAGATCGTCTCGATGAGGACTGCACCGGTGAAGATGTATGGCAGGTCGAGTGCGAGCAACGTGACGATGGGAATCATGGCATTGCTCAACGCATGTCTGTAAATGACGCGTCGTTCGGGCAGCCCTCTCGCTCTCGCGGAGCGGAGATAATTCTGCGGCAGGATCTCGAGAAGGCTCGAGCGCAGGAAACGCGAATACCACGCCACCCAGCCCAGGGCTCCGGTCAGAACCGGGAGAACCAGGTGGGAGATGCGGTCCGTGACGGAGAATCCACCTTCGAGAGAGAACATGCCTCCAGGCGGCAGCAGGGGTTCTCCCGTCCAGGGATTTTTTAACCACGCGTAAAAGATCAGGATGAGGAGAAGTCCGAGCCAGAATTCCGGCACTGCCTGACCCGCGAAGGAGAACGTGGTGGCGAGGAAATCGAAGACAGAGTATTGTTTGATAGCTGAGAAGATGCCAAGCGGTATGGCGATGGCAAGCGCAACGAGCATGGTGATACCCATGAGCGTGATGGTATTTGGCAAACGCTTGCCGATCTCTTGCAGGACGGGTTGGCGTGTGCGATAGGAAAAACCGAAGTCGCCGCGCAGGATGCCTTTGCGCACGCCGGACGCGTCTTTAATACCATTGCCATCTGTGTCTATTTGAGTCCAATCGTTGCCCGCCAGCCAGTAGATATATTGTGCGGGGAGAGGTTGATCGAGTCCAAATTGTCGTTTGAGGATTCCGATCTTTTCGGGGCGGATGCGCTTCCCGCCAAACGCAGAAAGCGGTCCGCCCGGCGCGAGGTTGACCAGCGCGAAGAGAATGATGCTCAGAAGGAAAAGCAATCCAATTGTTTGAATGAGGCGGCGAAGGATGTAGGTTGCCATGATGATTGCTCTCAGCGCCGTCCTCGGCGGCGGGAGCTATGAAGTTCTATTTTATTTTCCAATCCGCGATGTTCCACGTCACCAGATCGTTGACGGATGACTGAACGCCTTCAAGCCGCGCGGAATACGCGTCGGCGTTTGGAACGGTGAAGAGGTGAATCTCAGGAACCTCTTCATTGATGAAATCCGCGATGGCGCAGAAGGTATCCTTGCGAGTCTGTTCGTCGAGCGTGTACGTTTCACCGATAAGTGCGTCCACAGCAGGGTTATTCCAGCGGAAGAAATTCCATCCTTTACCAGGTGTCATGGCTTCCTTGGAATAGGCCTCCGAAAGATATTCTGTTGGGTCAATGCCTGCATAACCATCATCCCAGAGATCGATATCGAAGTTGCCGCTTTGCTCGATGCCGCCGTTCTCGGCAAGGTCCCAAAGTACGCTGCCTTCCACCACGGAGATGTTCATTTTGATGCCAACATTACCCAGCATTTCAGCGATCAACTGTTGCGTAAGTTCCAGAGGCTCGCCGTATTCGGCATAGGTATTGAACTGCATCTCCATCTTGTAACCATCTTTCGCGGTTCCACATCCGTGACATTCACGAACACCGTCGCCATCGGTATCTTTCCAGCCCGCCTGTTCGAGCAATGCTTTCGCCGCTTCGGGGTCAAAAGTTGGGCGCGGCACATCGCAAACATAGGGTGGACGGAACAACTCGGTCCAGACCGGATGCGCCAGCCCATAGAAGACCTGCTTGTTGATCGTATCCACGTCCACCGCCATGCGGATTGCCTGTCGCACTCGTACATCGGAAAGGATCGGATGGGGCGTCGCCGTGGAATCTATGGTCCCTTTTGCTGCTTCGTTCATGAACAGGCGCATCACCCAGCGATCTGTCGGACTGAGGCTTACTTTGGCGGTTGTCGAATCTTTGAGATCGTTAATCGTGTTGACGTTGATCCACATATCGATATCTGCGTCGCCATTCATCATCATCGTTTTTCGGACTGCGGCATCAGGCACAATGCGAATGACTACTCCTTCGATCTCAGGTTTTCCGGCCTGATAAAAATTGCTATTCTTTTCAAACGTCATGTGATCACCTTCAACCCATTCCTTGAGTGTGAACGGACCATCGCTCAAAGGCTGGCGACCACAATCCCATGCGACGAATCCCTGGTCGGCTTTGCAATAATGCGCAGGCCAGATGGCGAGTTGCTCACCACCGAACTGTGTAAGATAACCGGGATAAATTGAACTGTAGTTAACGGTAAATGAATATTGATCGACTTTTTCAACGGAGTCAATATAATCGCTGCCGTGTATCCATGAGCCGTTCGTCGGGTCAGAGATTGCATTCCAGGTAAACATCACATCATCCGCAGTAACAGGGACTCCATCCTGCCACTGGATATCATTGCGCATCTTCCACGTCACCGACATCGTGCCCGCTTTTTCATCCAGGACTACGCCTCCATTCTCGATGGTCGGTAATTCCGCGGCAAGTTCGGGGAAGATATTTCCGCTTGGATCGATATCCGTCATACCTAGCATGACAAGTTCCATCACGAGCGCATCATATCCGGTGTCTGAAACAATCGGATTGAAGGACGGCGGATCTTCGGCGATCACCATTGTGATGTTCTTATTTGTTTCGACGGTTGGAACTGTGTTACCGGGTGGTTCTGAGGGCGCGGCCTCCCCTGTTGGCGTCGATACTGGCGCCGGTCCACACGATGCAAGCACGAGAATGGTAATGACCATGAAGGTCAGAAAGAGCAACGTACGCGATTTGGTGAACATTGGTCCTCCTGGACATCTTAAATTTGCAACAGGGTCGAATTATTGCACGTTTTGCCTCTGATGTTAAGGCTTTTGCCATTCGAATTTCAGAGTAGAATTCGCTCCATGAGAACAGTATTTTGGGAAGATCACCGGTTGAAGATGATCGACCAGCGTATTTTGCCTGGTCGCTTCGAAATCGTTGCGTATTCAGACCACAAATCCGTTGCCAAAGCAATCACGGAAATGGTAGTACGCGGTGCGCCTGCGATTGGAGCTGCCGCGGCATTCGGGCTGGCACTTGCGGGATATGAATCCGCTTCCTCTTCAAGCCGGGAGTTGCTCGCCGATTTACGGGCCGCCGCGGCAACCCTGAAGGCTGCGCGTCCTACCGCGGTAAATCTCGCCTGGGCAGTGGATCGGGTGATGAATAATGGAAAGATGAAAGAGGATAGAAGCGCGGATGAACTTCGCCAACTGGTTTTGGATGAAGCCCAACGCATTGCCGATGAAGATGTGGAGATCAACAAGCGCATGGCAGAACACGGCGCGGCATTGATCAATGATGGGGATACGATCATCCATCACTGTAACACCGGCGCACTCGCCACTGTAGATTGGGGAACCGCGCTCGGAGTCATCCGCACCGCGCATGAACAGGGCAAGAAGATTCATGTCCTCGTAGATGAAACTCGTCCACGTTTGCAGGGAGCGCGGTTAACAGCGTGGGAACTTGAGCAGTATGGGATTCCCTATGAGATCATCAGCGATAACACTTCTGGTTACTTCCTGAAAGCGGGCAAGGCACAGAAAGTCTTCTTCGGCGCGGACCGCGTCGCTGCCAACGGCGATGTTGCAAACAAGATCGGCACGTACATGCTGTCCCTGGCGGCACATGATAACGGTGTGCCTGCGTATTCGGTTGTTCCCACTTCAACAGTGGATCTTTCCCTTGCGCATGGAGATTTGATCCCCATTGAAGAACGCGACCCTGAAGAAGTGCTGGGCCTTGAATTCCATGGCGAACGAGTTGCTCCAATCGAAGCGGGAGCGCGCAATATTGCATTTGATGTGACACCGAATCGATTGATCACAGGCATTGTCACCGAAAACGGAGTAGTCTATCCGCCATTCGAAATAAACCTGCGAAAGGCAGTCCTGGGAAAATAGATGGCTTTATTTCAAGTACCTCCTCCTACTCGTTATGACTTGCGGTTTTCCATTGCCGGGATTCCGGTCCGCGTGCACCCATTGTTTTGGGTGATATCTTTTCTTTTTGGTTTCTCTGCCAACAACCTCTTATTCACCTTGATATGGGTATTAGTCGTGTTTGTGTCGATCCTCGTCCACGAGTTGGGTCATGCATTTGCGTTTCGTCGTTATGGTCTGCGATCCTCCATCGTGCTCCACTTTGCGGGTGGACTGACCGTGCCTGAATCTGTTTCGTGGGGGGCAGGTTGGGCGAACATCGCGCTGGGTCCACGCCAGGAGATTTTTATCTCGCTCGCCGGTCCGTTTTCGGGGTTCTCGTTCGCAGCGCTTCTCATAGGCGGAGTACTTGCTGCAGGGGGTACCATCCGTGTGAACTGGTTGCTCGGTTTCATTCCCTTCCCCACGGTGGGCAGCATCCCGTTTGGTGGCGCGTTCCTGACCCTGCTTGTCGTCCTCCTGCTGTCGGTAAATCTATTCTGGGGATTGATCAACCTGGTCCCAGTCTATCCTTTGGATGGGGGAAATGTGGCGCGCTACGCTCTCCTGCAATATGACCCGCGTGATGGCGTGCGAAAATCGCTTTGGCTATCTGTCCTTGCAGGCGGTATTGTGGCAGTTGTAGGGATCCTCTTTCTTAGAAGTATTTATATGGCGTTACTATTTGGATTCCTTGCCTATCAAAGTTATCAGTCATTGCAAAACCGCTATGGAAGCGGGTTCTGAAATAGAATCCTGCAATCTTTATTTCTAGACAATACAGTCATGCCATGATAAACTCTTGCCGCTGAATATGGCGTGGCGCATTGCGCCACGCTTTTTACTGCGAATACGCATCGTCATGGCGAGTCTTCGAGAAGCAATCTCAACTGACCGAAAAAAGGAGATTGCTTCGGGCTGTCGCCCTCGCAATGACAGAGGTGAAATGGACATACTTCTCACGGGCTCTGTTGCATACGATTACCTGATGACCTTCCCGGGCGAGTTCCGGGAACATATCCTGCCTGAACGTTTGGCTTCAATCAGCCTTTCGTTCCTCGTGGACTCCATGTCCCGGCAGCGCGGCGGTATCGCGCCGAACATCGCATATACCATGGCATTACTCGGAGAGAGACCGCGCGTGATGGCAACTGTCGGAGAAGACTTCGGAGACTATCGTGCCTGGCTCGATTCCAAAGGTGTGGACACAACCTTGATGAAGGTGATCCCCGGTGTATTCACAGCTTCGTTCTTCGCGACGACGGATCAGGTCTCTGCGCAAATTGCCTCTTTCTACCCTGGAGCAATGGGATACTCTGCCTCCCAATCTTTGAAAGAACTGGATAAAAAACCGGACCTTGTTATTGTCTCGCCCAGTGCGCCGGACGCGATGATGAAGTTCCCAGCCGAGTGCCGGGAGCTTGGGATTCGGTACCTTTATGATCCCAGCCAGCAGGTGCTTCGTCTCGAAGGCAGCGAACTGGCGCGCGATATGGAAGGCGCTCACTTCCTGTTCTGCAACGATTACGAGTTCGGACTCATCTCCAAGAAAACGGGCTGGAGTCTGGATCAGATCCTGGAGCATGTAAAAATATTGGTCATTACTCGCGGAAAAGATGGCGCAGACCTGTATGCAGGCGAGGACAGTGTCCACATCCCAACCGTTCCCGAGGATGAAATCGTGGATCCCACAGGCGTAGGGGATGCGTTCCGCGGCGGATTTTTAGCAGGATATGCACGCGGTTTTGACTGGAAATTGTGCGGTGAAATCGGCTCGCTTGCCGCAGTGTATTGTCTTGAACAGCCCGGCCCACAAAGCCACAGTTATACAAGGAAGGAATTTATCGAACGCTTTAGAAAACATTTTGATGATGGTGGTAAGCTGGATGAATTACTATAAGTAAGTTAATTTGGTGGTCGAGTAGACTCGAGTGTTTTTCGCAAGAGTCATATCGAGACCACCGGTAATCTGTAATCATAAAATAGAGAGCAAACAAGAAATTGGTGGTCTCGATGCGCTTCGCACTCGACCACCGATGTAACCATAAAGGAGCAACAATGAGCAATTACGACATTAAAGATATCAACCAGGCTGAAGGAGGCCGCCGCCGCATGGATTGGGCGGAGCATGAGATGCCTGTTCTGCGGCAGATCCGAGCGCGCTTCAAGAAGGAGAAGCCTCTCAAAGGGCTGCGCGTTTCGGCTTGTCTGCATGTGACAACTGAAACAGCCAACTTAATGGTCACGTTGCAGGATGGCGGTGCGGATATTGTCCTGACCGCCTCGAACCCGCTGTCCACCCAGGACGACGTGGCCGCCGCTCTGGTGAATCAATTTGAGATTCCCACCTTTGCCATCAAAGGCGAAGACAAGGCAACGTATTTCAAGCATATTCGCGCTGCGCTCGAACACAAGCCGCATATGACGATGGATGATGGCGCAGATCTCGTCTCTTCGTTGTTCTTCATCGAGATGGGACGTTTTGACAACCTCGAGCCTTCTCTCGCAAGTTGGGCAAGGGGTCTTTCCGACCAGGAACGCAGCGAATTGTTAAAGGGTGTGATCGGCGGAACGGAGGAGACCACAACAGGCGTTATCCGTCTCAAGGCAATGGAAACGGACAAGGTTCTGAAATTCCCGGTCATTGCTGTGAACGATGCGCTGACGAAGCACTTGTTCGATAACCGCTATGGCACCGGTCAATCCACCATTGATGGAATTATCCGCGCGACCAACGTCCTGCTGGCTGGCAAGAATTTTGTAGTGGCGGGTTATGGTTGGTGCGGACGCGGTCTCGCATCCCGGGCACGCGGCATGGGCGCGCAGGTCATCGTCACCGAAGTTGACCCGATGAAGGCGCTCGAAGCGGTCATGGACGGTTTCCAGGTAATGTCAATGGACCAGGCAGCGAAGATCGGCGATTTCTTCTGCACCGTTACCGGTGATATCAATGTGGTCGACAAGCATCACTTTGAAGTCATGCGAGATGGCGCAATCGTTGCCAACTCCGGTCACTTCAATGTCGAGATCAACATCCCCGCTTTGGAAAAGATGAGCGTTGGCAAACCCAGCCTCGTCCGCCCGTTCGTTGAGCAATACACCACCAAAGACGGACGCAAGATCAACATCCTCGGCGAAGGGCGACTCATCAACCTCGCTTCCGCCGAAGGTCATCCTGCTTCCGTTATGGATATGTCCTTCGCCAACCAGGCGCTTTCCGCTGAATATATGGCCAAGAATGCGGATAAACTCGAGAAAAAGGTTTACTCCGTGCCCGAGGATATTGACAAGGAAATCGCCCGACTCAAACTCGAAGCGATGGGCGTGAAAATCGATACACTCACTCCCGAACAGGTCAAGTATTTGGGTTCCTGGGAAGAGGGAACTTAATCAATTTTGATTAACGATTTTTGATTTTAAATTAAGCCTCGCGGACTTTGATCCGCGAGGCTTCTTTTATTTAGAAACAGGAGCCGTGTTCTCTTTTAATATTCTCCACTCACCTGATCGTTTTGTTATGGTATCACATACGTGATGATTAACTGTGGCTGATTTGCAGCAACTGATTCACCTGAGAAGAACTTCAGGTAATCTGCGTTCAGGTCATCATTGTCATCCAGTTCAAAGCGCAGGCGGAACTGAGTCACACCGACCTTGTTCACGAATGCAAGATTGGAGATGCTTAGTTGTGTCGTAGACCAACCGGATGTTAAGTTCGTAAACGTCTCAGGAGTGCTGCTTGAAGGGGCAGCCGCGAAGTCGCCGAGGACCAGGTCAAGATTATTGCTGAATACACCGTTTCGGGTTTCCAGGAGCAAATTTCCATGCGTGTTGAATGGATCTGTTCCCACCGACGCCTGCCTCTTGATATTGATTTGTGCCGAAATGATAATGGCATTATCGGGCAGTGTCGCAGTATTAAACGAGAGAATAGATCGATATTGCTTATCTTTTACGTCATCCCCTACGTTAAAAGTGGTGGCTGTTTTATTGAGGGAGCCGCCTACATTGCTGGATTCTGCAGACTCAAGAATCCAACCATCCTGAGCAGCTTTGGACTTGAATGTCGCTGCTGTCGTCGGAGGAAGAGTCCCCTCATAACGCGCAAGGATTGCGTCCCCATCCTTAGCACCAGTCGCGAGGATCTTGCCGTCGAGCTGGAGTGCCATCCCCGATATGTACTCAGAACCGCCAAGATCACTGATAACCTTTCCGGCATCGCCGAAGGTGGTATCGAGCGACCCGTCGCTGTTGTAACGAACTAGCAGGAAGTCAGAGCCAGTTCCACTGTCACTTTTTCCAACCACAAGAATTTTGCCATCCCTCTGGATCGCGAGGTCATTCCCAACTTCGTTTTGTCCAAGATCCGTGATGACAATGCCACTCCCACCGAGGGTACTATCCAATGTACCGTTGCTGTTGTAGCGCGCTAAAACCAGGTTACCGTTCGTAGTTCCAGCAATAACGATTTTGCCGTTAGCCTGAATGGCAAGTGCTCCCCTCCCGTGCGTAAAGCTGGCAATTGGAGTGACAACGGTTCCATGTCCATTCGTGCCAAACGTGGGATCGAGCAAGGGGTTGGGTCCGGCCATAAGACGGCCAAGGATAATTGCCATGCCTTGGAAGTTCGGCTCCGCATGCCCGGAAAGGAGGATCTTGCCATCCGATTGAAGAGCAACTGCCTCACAAAAGTTTCGCTCACTGTCCGGGAAATTGCTTTCGTCGAAAAATGCGCGAAAATTTTCGTCCAGTATGCCATTGCCGGTAACACGGGCTATCAGACAATAGACATGATTACCACCTATAGCTTCTTCGCTGCCGACCACCACAATCTTTCCATCCGGCTGAATGGCGAGATCGCCGAGCGAGAGCCGGAAATTGGAGTTATTATTCTCCCAGACACTCGCGACACCGTTTATTCCGAAGGTCGTATCCAACACACCGTTGCTGGAATAACGGGCAAGTTCGATTCCGCCGTTCAGTCCCCCTCCCAGGATCAGCTTGCCATTGGATTGAAGAGCGACAACTCCGCCAAAGATGGTGGTCAGCTTTCCGCCTGTGCCGAAGGTGGTATCTAGGGTGCCGTCGAGGTTGTAGCGCGCGATGATTGGCGCACTGCCGGAACCTGCCATGATGATCTTGCCGTCTGCCTGTAGAGCGATATTTACGCCGAAATCCGAGACGCTACCAAGATCTGTGACTACAACTCCGTTTGTGCCGAATGTTGGGTCAAGTGTCCCGTCTGCAGCCAAGGCGCTGGTGCTAACCAGCAAAGATGCCAGCAAGACCAGTGCAATTGACACCTGATGCATCCTGTTCGGAAGGAAATGTTGCCTTTTCATGCCTTAATTCTCCCATCGATGATCGATTGAATCACCATATATAGTGTATGCCCTTCGCGGTTACCATATGCGTTGCATTTCCCTTACTATTTCGGTTCAAACGCTCGAAGCGCTGGGAGTGAAATCCGACAACTCGTCCACGGCGCTCCAAGTCTTCAATCGGGTGGGAAGGAGCCTAATGGATTTTCGATTTGGGATTTACGACGAGCACCGCAAATTTGTTAAGCTGTAGTCGATTTCGTTACATCTCGGTCGACAATTTTCAAAGTAACCCTACAACTTCATGTTGTTGCGGCACTAGTGATCAGCCTCGCGGATGAAGGACCGCGTGGGTTTATTTGAAAACTTTGTGCTGCTGTAGCGTTTCCAAGTACACCGTCTGCTTCTTTCCAGCGAGTTTGCTGAGGCGTGGCGCTTCAAAGATGAGCTGCTTGACCTTTCGCAGAGGATACACAATACATTCAAAACCAGCTTTTTCATCTTCATAAACGACGAAGGATACCCACGCATCGGGCAAATCGAGGATGGGATCCCGTCGCCTGGGCGAATCTTGAAATGTCCATGAGAGACCATATCGTTTCGCAGCGGAGCGTCGTTGCGTTTTAACAGCTACATCCAATGAGTTGATTTTCAGATCCGAGGCCCACGATTTCTGCTTGCCACTGTAAATGGAATAGTCAGGCCCTTCCACTGCGCACTTCCGGGACTCAAAAACGAACCGCACCGCCTCTTCACCCAGTTTGCTGACAAAATGATCATCCCGGATCTTTCGCTTTTGGGTTTGGTTGCTATCGCGATAATTGACAGTATCTGTCACAGCATCGGCGAACGCCTGGGCACGGGAAACCGCTTCGGGTGAAAGTTGGATGATCTGCGCTGTTCGGAACGTGGGCATATATTTTCATTCCAGGCGTTTTGATGTGTAGAGGTAGATGAGCAGCGCCCCGACGATTAGCGACGGAAGAACAATCAATCCGGCTTCGGGACCGAACGCGCCGCCGGTCCATATTTCAGGACCGTGGACCTTGATCCGTAGAAGCGGGTAAATATCCAGGCCTGAGACAGGAAAGCCGAAGACCACGCCTTCGAAGAAGTTCCAACCGATATGCAAGCCAATGGACAGCCATAGTTGTTTAGTGCGGATATATCCGTATGCAAGATATAGTCCGGCAAAGAAGATCCCCGCGGCGCTTACCCAGGTTGCGTTGGGGTTACCGAGATGGAGCAGCCCAAACACGGCAGAGGAAATGACGACACCCCAGAACAAATTGAGTCCGCTGGCGATAGTTTGCAGGTGATAGCCCCGGGACAGCAATTCCTCATTCCATCCGACAAGGACGAACGCCACAAAGGTCCCCAGAACGCTGGTCACCACGACGCTGATGGGATCGAATTCCCAGGCGAACCCTTGGAATGTCAGCCAGCCGAGCGCGAACATCGCAACATAAATAAAGCCCATTTGAACGAACGTGATTCCGATACCTGTGAGAATGTCGATCAATGTGTGTCCATCCAATTTCAGTCCCAGGCTTTCGAAGGAGCGCTTATCCAACCAGCGGCGGGCGATGTATACAGACCCTGTAATAATGATGAAGTTCAGAACCTGTTGGAGAATAAGCGAGCCTCCAACCAGCGGACCCAGGAGACTGGCACCAAGGGAGACAATAATTCCGATAACAAGAAAAAGGAGGGTTTGGATCAGCAGACGCCAGCCTGCTCTTAAACGACGTTCCTCTGGGGAAAGGAATATACGGCCCAGGAAAGAACGGTTCGGAGTTGGTTGAATGTCAGCCATATGATTTCTCCATCTGTGTTTTCATAATCAGGGAATTCGATAAAGTAGATATATCTTATCAGGTGTTTGGCCGATTAACCTTAGTTTCTCGAGGGTTACTTCGAGAGTATTTCGCATCTCCGCTGTAAACTTGCCTGAGCCATTCTCGACTATGAAATCCAGCCCCCTTTCATAGACGAGTATGTAGGTATACTGTTCTGATTTCCAATGCTGGATGATCGCATCAGGGGTTTTATAGCGATATACATCGTAAGCAAAGTTGTAAATAACGGGATCTGGCTGTGTCTGACGGGGTAGACCATAAGTGCGCGGCTCAAAGAGACTGTAGACTCGCGCATCCACAGGCAGCTTATCCATGAGAGTCATCAGCGCAGCATAGGACGGATTGATCCGTTCGATGTATCGTTCGCGGCTTTGTGCGCCAAGTGCCACTGCCAGCGGATTTCGTTGCAGGACGAAGATTCCATTATCGAAGACAGTCAGAGCGATGACAACAGCGATCAAGGCATTGACGAGGAAACTGATCCGCAACTTTGATGTATCCAATTGTTTGAGCGAGTCCCATGCCAGCGCGGTGGGCATTGCAAACGGTATCAGGACAGGGAAAAGAAGACGTCCCTGCCACAACGCCGATGAGTTAATAACGCCAATGGTCCATGCGGCGAAGCTCAGAAGTGAGAAAATGCCAATCGCAAACAGCGACCAGCCTGCGGCTGAGTCTTGACGCCTGCGCGAGAGGAGAATCCAGATCGTAAAAGGAGCCAGAATGAGGAAAAGTGGCCCCATCCGTCCATCGAAGAAGTTTGCGTCATGATGTCCGAGGAGAGTATTCATCGGGAGCAAAAAAAGCTGAAGCGCGTTCCATCCAATGCCAGTGCCTGAGTCGGCATACCATGCGGCGCGGAAGTCATCCCAAAAGCGACCCCCGAACAGGAACGGGTAGAACGGGTTGTGCATGAGGATCGCGTTGCGTGCGTAGTAGGGGAGCGCGGTGAGGACTGCAATGGCACTGAATTGGGCGGCGTTCGAAATTGATTTGAGCACTGGACGATGGAACAAAAGTAACAAGCCACAGGCGAGTGGCAGGATCAAGGATGTGTACTTGACGCTCATCGCAAAGCCAGACATCAGCGCGATGACTGCGAGCCAATGATTCATTTTGGTGATGCGATATTGCGCAAATGCATAAAGAGCAGCGATTGAATAATAGATCAGTGCCATGTCGGCGTATGCCCAGGATGCGAGCATGGGAAGAGCAGGCATCGCCGAGACCAATAAAAGTGATTTTCGACCAATTTCCGCGTTCCATGTTTTCGTACTCCAATGCCATAGCAGAAACACAGAGAGCATTGCCCAACTGAGGTGAATGATCTGTGTAGCTCGTTCGCTGCCCATACCGAGCGCCCACAGATATACATTCTCTGTAAGGTTTGGAAACCAGAAGTGTGGAGCGACATCGATTGCTCGCAAGCCACCATCCTGCAAAATCCTTGCGGGTTGGGCAAGATGATAGAACAGCCCGTCGAAGGCTTCGAACGGCGGGACAAGGGTTAGTAAAAAAGAAAATGTGACAGGCAGAACAAGTGCAATTTTTGTAAAGAGACCATATTGACTGAACGATAGATTTAGATTTGATGCAAGCGAATTGAATTCAGCGATGAGAGTTTTGAGATCATTGCGAAAAATGAAAACAATTGCAATTGCAAATTGAAATAACGCTAGAATTCTTCCATTTGCAAGTTGTATTGCTGAAAAAAATAAACCAAGCAAACCCAGCGAGCCGAGACCGATTCCGCAACTAAGTAGGAGATGATCGATCGAATCCTGCAGTTCAATTTTGAATAAGTATAGGAATCGCTTACCAATCCCATACGCATTGAAAAGAAGAATTACGGCAACGAGTAATGTCCACAACGTATCAACCAGGCCTGTAAATGCGGTTAGCAGACCTGGTTTTTGGACAACGTAATATGCAACGATGATTACGCCGGTCCACAAAAGGAACAGTGCTCCGGTAGCTCTTTTCACCTAGGCAGCACCTTTGAGATAAATCCCTGTTGGGTCGAGTTCTTCGCGCAGAATCTGCAGTTCATTTTGGGTCACTAATTCAGTTGTTCTTATTTCCGCCGCGACCTTTAGATCCCAGCCTGTGTTTTCCTTTGCTTGCTCAACAGTCTTGCCCGGATGCAGCGCGGTGAGGATCATCTCCCCGGTTTCGTCGGGCTCCATCATTCCAATGTCCGTGACCACGGCAAGCATCCCGCCACCGCGCAAGCCGGCTTGTTGACGGTCACCTTTGCCGCCGATGAATCCAGCCGAAGTCATGAACTCCACCTTTTCGGGGAAGCGCCGCTTTTGGTGGGGAGTCATGATGTAACAGCGGTTTGCCCACGCAGCGATTTCCTGGGAACCGCCTGAGCCGGGCAAACGCACTTTGGGATGATCATATGCCCCGATCACAGTAGCGTTGATATTGCCATATTTGTCTATTTGCGCGCCGCCCATGAAGCCCACGTCCACGTTGCCGCGCTGGAGGTAGTTCGCAAAAATATCATACATGCTCACAACCGATAATGACCCGCTGACAAGGGTGGGGTCGCCAATAGATAGCGGCAGGCGGGCAGGTTCTGCACCGATCACGCCTGCTTCGTAGATCATGACAAGATTGGGAGCGTGGGTCCGCTTGGCGAGATTGCAGGCGAGATTTGGTTGCCCGACACCGACGAAGACCACATCTTTGTCACGCAGCAAGCGCGCGGCGTTGATGATCATTAGTTCGGCGGAGGAGTATTTGATTTCGGCCATAAGACCTCTTTTAGAAATGATTGCATGATATCGAACACTTCTTTCGGACGTTCCAAAAGCAGGATATGCGTGGACCTTTCCAACGTTACCACCTTAGCCTTGGGTTGCTTCCGTTTCACCAACGTTGCCGCAGCTTCGAGAAATGTGTCCGTCTCGGCGCCGCGCATGAAGAGAGTAGGCACCTTGAGATTCGGAAGCTCACGCCAGATGTCAAAATCATGCATAGCTGTTCGATAGATTTGCGCTTCCCAATCGGGCGAGTACACGAGTTCATATTTATCGTCTGTTTTTCGCGTGATGCCTTCAATGTAGATGCGCAAATTCTCATCACTGATGTAGCGAAATACTTCGCGGTCGCGATACCCGCGATAGACCGTCTCCAGGTCGTCAAAGGTCCGCCTGCGTCTTTTCGCTCTGGGGATCAGCGGATGGAGCCGCTCTGCCAACCCCAGCACGCGGACAATGTGCCAGTTAATCATGAACCTTGGAACGTATAATACCGGGTCGATCAACACCAATGCGCGGAACGTGTCCGGGCTACGCAGTGCTGCGCGCAAGGTTACTACTGCACCAATCGAATGTCCCACCCCGATGACTTTCTCCTCACTGAGCGGAGCCGCACGTTCGTTGTGCGGTGCAGTCGGAGCATAGGCAAGGGACCGAAGCAAGTCATCGCTCAATGGATGCCAGGTTTTGATCTCCTCAGGTTTCGAATCCTTCCACAGCGGACGAAGATACATCCCGAAGACATGGTATTGCGCTTGTAAAAGTTCGAAGAATGGTTTGTAACATGCGGGCGGGTAGCCGTTGGCGTGGAGGAAGTGAAGGAGTTGACCGTTGCCACCAAAATCGAAATAGGGGATAGGGGAAGGGGGATGAGCGGTGTTAGTCATTCGTGGAATTGTTAATATCAGTTCCGAAATCTGCCTTCTCCTCTCGAATACTTTTCGCTCCCTGTTTTG
>JBGPNQ010000029.1:0-25880 GCA_041487615.1 Anaerolineae bacterium | reverse complement strand
CCCCATATCTTGCATCCCTTTCGATGCGCTGGAAAGTTCTACTCAGTTATCTGTTAACGGATGAAGCGTACGCACCGAGCGCCATTCACTATGAAGAAGAGGGCGTAACGAAACAGGGTCACTGGTTCGTTCTCGGCGCGGGCTTTGCGCTATGGTCCACGTGGCAGATCAGTACCGGCGTGGGAATTTTTCTCGGCTCCGCCATCCCTGAATCTTGGTCGCTTGATTTTGCTTTGCCGTTGACGTTCATTGCGATGGTTGTGCCCGTGCTGAAAAACCGGCCGGCGATTGCCGCCTCTTTATCTGCTGGAATTACGGCTCTGCTCGCCTATTCGCTTCCGTATCGACTGGGCTTGATCCTGGCCGCTTTCGTGGGCATTGCAGTGGGAACATTTCTGGAGGGAAGAAAATCCCCAAAGGAGATTTCATGAACATCTGGCTGGTAATGCTGGTCGGTGGTCTGATCACCTTTGCGATTCGGTTTTCGTTCATTTATTTGTTCGGAAAATTCCACATCCCTGATACGGTGCGGAAGGCGTTACATTATGTCCCACCGGCTGTGCTATCTGCCATCGTATTCCCTGAATTATTTCTGCCCAATGGAACATTGAATTTGTCGTTCGGGAATCACCGTCTCTTGGCAGGAGTAATCGCTGTAGTGGTGGCGTGGTTCAGCAGGAACACATTGATCACCATTATTGCCGGAATGCTCGCCTTGTTTTTATTGCAATGGCTTTTCTAGTCCGGTGGCTTCGACTGCTTGTGTTTCAACCATCCAGGTACCTAATCAAACGGGATGTGGCCAAAAGGATGGGCTAAAACTAACTTTGCCACACACCTGCCTGATTTTGAATTGCTTAGCAATTCATAGCAAATCACGGGCGGTGCCAGGGGAGCACGCTGAGTTCATTGACCCGCACCTGCGGTTGGGGCAGGTGGAAAAAACTCAATCATCTCTGTGGGCTCTGCCGTCTCGCACCGACGTGCTCGCCGCATCAGTGCAGCGATCCTGTGGACGGTGTGGCTAAGCCCACGAAATTAGACACTCCCATTAAACGAAGACGGTCATTACCTGATTCCCACCGTCGCGTTTGGCCTGCTTCATTACATCATTGGCTTTCTCGATCAGGATTTCCACTTCTGTGGATGCAGTGATATGGACCGATGATGCAATCCCCGCGCTCAACTGCACACTCACATGGGTCCCGTCTATCAACGAGATCTCAGTATTGAGAATGCCCTTCAGGATTCTCTCTGAAATCCTCTCCGCATCCTGTCCGATGACACCGGGCAGGATGATCAGAAATGTATCCGCATCATACCGTCCCACGCCATCGTAGGGACGGCTCTTCTCGCGGATTCCCTGCGCCACTACAGTCAACACGTCATTGCCAATATGCTCTCCAAACTGCTCATTGATGGTCGTGAAATTATCGATATCCAGTGCGATCAAACTGAGCGGAGATTGTGCACGGCGGGCGCGTTCCAATTCACCGCGCGAGAAGGCGACAAAGGCCTTCTGGTTCAACACACCTGTCAGGCCGTCGTACATGGCAATCCGTTCCATGGTGTCCTTCGCCACCGCCAGATTCTCTCCCAGCCCAAGAATACGCTCACCGATATGCACGCGTGACCTAAGCTCGAGCGGAATGATCGGCTTCTGCACATAATCGTCTGCAGCCGCGCCGGGAGTGGTGATATCCGTATCCTGGACTTTTGCCGTGACTAAAAGGATATAAATGTAGTACGGGGGCTTTGCTTCACGGACACGTTTGATGAACTGCTTTTCATCAATGTCTGTGCCGACGCGGTCGGCGATCACGAATCGGATCTCCCCTTCCTGCAGGAGTTGCATGGCCATATCGCTGTTCTCGGCTGCCATGAGTTCATGTCCGTTATGCTGCAATACCTGCTGGATGACTGTGCGCTCCATCAAATCGTTGTTGAGGACAAGGATTTTCATAGGTCGGCGCGCCTCCTGTCTCGATTATATCTCAGACGTTTGCTCGCCAGTCGTGTTGACAAACAAATCCTCCCATAGTAATATTTGCGGCGCTCCGGCTAAAGCCGCACGCCGAGGTAGCTCAGTGGTAGAGCAGGGGACTCATAAGCCCTTGGTCGCGAGTTCAAATCTCGCCCTCGGCACTAGAAAGGCACTCTTCGAGTGCCTTTTGGTGTTAAAAATCATCAGTATTAGGACTCAGAACCAACGGGTTACGAACCTGACTAGGTTTTTATCAGGATGTGACGCGATATTATTTGATTGGATTACTTGCTATGATTTTCCATGTCATCAGGTGAATTCACAGGTTGTAGGCAGACATATTAAGTAGTCTCTGGCTCCATTCGGGCTCGTATCCAAACGGCGCGTGATATACAAACGAGCCGCGTCTCAAACAATGGGTCATCAGATATGCGTGTGGGGCAGATACGGTAGTCTTGCAAGTTGCCGGACGAAGGTCAGAGTTTGATGCGGGTGGTGATGACGCTGCTCAATTTATCGGCACGTGCATATCATCGCATCCTGAAACCAGCGCGTGTGACCGCGGACCTGGCGGGATGTAAAGAGATTCAATCCGCACACTTGGCAGAGGCAGTACAGTACAGAGCGAAGCTGATGTTGAGCTAAATGCCACATCTTGGGTTCATAACTATTCAACGCTAAAAAGATAGGGCATCTGATGGATAGGTTTTTTCAGGTTGCACTCTGGCTTTGGGTCGCTGTATCAGTTCCAAAGTTACTCCGAGCTGTTCCTCTGTCTCCAAATAAGCATAATGCCCATCTCCGTCGAGTCCAAAACCAGATCCGTCCTGGATCATTTCCAGTCCAGCAGAATGAGTCTGCTGCAACGCATCTTTCATATCTTCAACAACGATACCAAAATGGTGTACGCCATATCCATGTTCTTTGATAAAGTCTGCATAGATCGAGTCACCTTCTCTTGCTTCGATCAGCTCGATTCGCAGCGCGCCGATCTGCGATAATGCAATGTGCATCTGATAGTCTGCCGGTTGTCCATGATAGGACATTTGCCTGACCAGTGGTTTTCCATAGGTATAAAAATGCCACGGACCGATGCCAAACATCGTCCAGTAATTTTCAACAGCTTTATCAAGATCATCAACAAGGATGGCAACTTGAGCGATACCGTTCTTTAGAAAAGGCAGGGGAAAACCTGGTTCGATCTCTGGTTTGGTCATGGTTTTGTCCTATATACGCGCGTTGAAATCATGATTGATGACCTGATGATGATACCTCTTAAGTTTGGAACTTTAGCCAGGAAAATTAAGGACCAATAAATCTTTATTCACAATTGTGAATGATGTTCATAAAAGCTGTGCAATGCTTCATTTACTGTGTAGAATGTTTTTGTATCTATTTCAGGATCCAACAAAATACAATGCGATGAACTGACGAGTTCAATGGTGAGATCCTATAGCTTCCAGCCACCATTACAAAAAGGGCAAACCGATATGCAATCTTTCCGATCCAACGCTCTTGCTGAGCTCCGTAAACTGAGAGGATTGATCATTGATATGGATGGCGTGCTCTGGCATGGGGAGACTCCTATGCCGGGTCTGCACGAGTTCTTCGATATTCTTGATCGGCGCGAGATCAAGTTCATTTTAGCGACGAACAACAATACGCAGACGCCGGAAGGTTTTGTGCAGAAAGCCAGGAAAATGGGACTTGGAGTCCGGCCCGATCAGGTGGTTACCGCGTCCGTAGCAACAGTCCATTATCTGTGTTCGAAGTATCCGCCTGGAAGCCGCATCCATGTGGTCGGAGAGGCGGCCCTTAAAGGATTGATCTCGGATGCCGGATTTATTGTGGCCGATACAGACGTTCGAGCTGTTATTGCAACGATGGACCGGCAGCTCACATATGACACGCTCAAGCGGGCCACCCTGCTCATTCGTGCAGGAGCAGACTTTATCGGTCCGAACCCCGATACGTCCTATCCAACGCCGGAGGGAATCGTCCCGGGCGGGGGTGCCATTCTGGCCGCGCTCTCGGCGGCTTCAGACTGCCAGCCCCTGATCATTGGCAAGCCGGAGGACTGGATGTTTCGGATCTGCCTGGAACGGATGCAGCTTGGAGTGGAGGAGACAGCTTCGTTGGGGGATCGACTTGAAACCGATATCGCAGGCGGTCAACGCGTTGGAATGAAAACGATCCTGGTTTTCAGTGGAGTCTCCACAGAAGCCGACCTGAAGTCGAACCCGATCCAGCCGACTTGGGTATTCTCTGGTATTGCTGAATTAGCGCAGACCTTATAAGGGTACTTCCGTTTGCTGTCTGTTATTGTGCAGATTGCTGTTCGAAGGCATCACAAAACTGACACAAAGAATCCATGATCGTTTCAAGCGTGTCAGCCTCGGGTAGGTCTGTAAGCAGCGAATAATGCAGGTGGTGGGGGTCTCTGGGATCCAGGAATAGTTCAAGGCGGGCACGCAGTCCGGGGAAGCTCAATAAGGAATCCCGCAGTTTGGTATTCTCATCGAATAGTTGTTCACTTAATCCGGAGGGCGTGCTATACACGCGGAAACGATTGACGAACGCGATCACTCCTGTATCTTCCAGCCAATCCCCGAAGATCTGAAGACTGGTTCTGTGTAGGTTCTTAACTCTCATGCGGATGCGGAGGGCTTTCTCTTCATTTTTTGTGCCGATCGCAAACCAGCGGTTGTTGTAGACGCCGCTGATGACATGTTCGTGCTGGGGAGCATAGGGTAATCTTCTTCGCCTTGCCCAGTCTGCCAGGACAGAGCCAAAGTCGCGTTCCCTGGGCGGTGGGATGAGTGACCAGTTCTGAGTGACGGCTGTGATGGACAGGGAGATAATGAGCAATATAACGACCACAATTAAGATATTTATAAACATATGAATACTACCTTCCTATTTTTTCTTTCTACCTATAGAGATCACCAATGTATGAATAGACTACGAATTCGTCTGTTTCTTACCTGGATTTCACCATGTTTTTGTTGATGACGTCAGGCTCGATACAACCAATATATGTAACGAGAAGATTCCGCTGGCAGTTACAGCTGTGTATCAGCCCACCTTCAATGTTAAAATGACAGGCGTTGGATATTCCCATGAAACAATGGACCCCTTTGCTGCTCACGTTGTTTGCCGGTCTGATCTACGCGTGTACCCCAACACCTGAAAAGTATACTGAACTGGAAAACCGCGTTGTTGATGTTGCGGACGCGCAGTCAGTTCTGATCCAGGTCGATCATGGTGAATTGACGATCATGCAATCGCAGGACTCACGTATAAGGATCGATGGAAAGGCGTTGTTCCCTGAGGAGCTGGAGTATAGGATCGATCCCACTGAACAACAGATCCTGATAAAAGCCATTACGCATCACGACAGTTCATCCAAAGTACTCCTGCATCTCACGATCCAAGTACCAGAACAAATGCAGGTTAAAGTCGAGTCAGAGAATGCTTTCGTGTTGGCACAAGATTATCAAGGGGATTTGGAAGTTTCCTCCACTGCCGGAGAGATAACGGCCGAACGTATACACGGCAGTTTAACTCTGCGTTCCAATCGTGGAAATATCACAGTTCACGAAAGTTCAGGGGATATTAATGTCGTGGGGAATTATGGCGCTCTGACCGTACAAGATGTGAGCGGAGAAACGGCTGTTTCAACCATCATGGGGAATGTTGTTTTTGATGGCTTGATCGAAGCGGGAGACACAGTCCACCTCGAAACGGACCATGGGGCTGTTTCCGTCAATTTGAGCGCGGACTCAGCACTGACGCTGCGGGTACGCTCCACGAGCGGCGATGTGACCTGTATGCTGCCCGATATGGTTTTCTCAACCCGGATCTGCGATGGGGTGATGCACTCCGGTGAAGGCAGTCTGTCCATCCGTACTGTCAGCGGCGCGGTGACTCTGCAACTGACTCCCTGATCGAATCGATCGTCTTTGCCATATCCATTGATCGAAATAAGGTTGTCCCCATAATCAGGATATCTGCCCCGGCTTGCGCGAGGTCCACGGTGTTATCAGGTTTGACCCCACCATCGACAGCGATTCTAAACTGATAGCCTGATTGATCTGCGATGCTTTGTGCAGCCGCGACCTTCTCGAGCGTGCCCGGCCGCATGGATTGTCCGCCGAAGCCTGGCAACACTCCCAGGACCAGGAGCAGGTCGAGGTCCCGAAAGTAGCGGGAAGGGTCATCCAGTGCATCATCAGGACTAAGTCCCAATCCCACCTTTCTATTTTGCGAACGGATCCTGTCAAATGTTTTCGCGGGGTCTGTGAGCGTGTTCCATTGAACGACGATCACATCTGCTTGCAGTGGGGCAAACTTAAACAGGACATCATCAGGATTATCCAGTTCAAGGTGCACGTGGAACGGCAGATGCGAATAGGGGCGCAGAGCTTTGAGGTGATCGGGAGCGAACGCGATGTTGGAGACATAGTGCCCATCCATCAGATCAAAGTGGAAGGAATCCACTCCTGCGTTTTCAGCGCGCTGCATTTCCTCGCCCAGGCGGGCATAATCCGCGGCAAGCAGGGACGCGCTGATGTGAATCATTTTATGCGGGCCAGATCTTCCGGATCCGTTGTGCGATTTTTTCTGCTTCTTTGCCAGGATCAGCTCGAGCAGTGATACCGCGTCCGATGACGATCCCATAAATAGGGATGGAGCGCAAGAGGGGGAGAATGTCATAATGAATGCCACCTGCAATGGCTACATCGAGTCCAAGAGCACACATTTCACGAACCATGTTGACCGCTTTTTCATCCCATAGCGCGCCCTCTGTCAGCTCTTGATCGATACTACGATGAAAGAGGACAAGGCTTACACCTGCCTCTTTAACTTCCTTTGCGCGCGCGACCGGATCTTTGACGCCGGTCATATCCACTTCTGCGCGGCGTTTCCACCTATCTGCCTCACGCTGGACCTCACAGATGGTGGCAAAGGTAGTAATGCCTTGTGTGGTGACAATATCTGCACCCGCCGTGAATGCCATGTTGGCTTCGTAGGCGCCGACGTCACTGGATTTCAGATCAGCAAGAACAAGCTTCTTCGGGTGAGCTGATTTGAGTTTCTTCACGATATTGATCCCCACAGATTTTATGAGCGGTGTGCCCGCTTCAAGAATATCAACGAATGGTCCAGTACATTCTGCCAGTCTGAGAGCTTCGTCGCCATCAAGAGTGTCCATTGCCAGTTGCAGTTTAACCATGTTGTTTGCTCCAATTCACATTTGTGATTATAATTTCACATAAGTGAATTGTAGCGAGAATGTGTTAGCATGTCAATTGTCAGTGGAGGAAGTATGGCAAAGCAAATGCGCGCCGTGGTTTATCTGGGACCAGAAAACATTCAATTGCAGAATGTTCCCATTCCGGAACCGGCAGCAGGGGAACTCCTGGTTAAGGTTCGTGCGGCGACAAGTTGCGGTACTGATGTAAAGACCTATCGCCGTGGGCATCCCAAGTTCCCGCCGCCTTTTATCTTTGGTCACGAGTTTGGCGGAGATATTGTGAAGGTTGGACAAGGGGTGGAAAAGTTTCATGAGGGGATGCGAATCACAGCCAATGTCTTTGCCGAGTGCGGGGAATGTTTTTATTGCAAACATGGGCAGGGAAATATTTGTTCCAACCTTGTTTACAACTTTGGTGCCTTTGCAGAATATATGGTCATCCCCGCCTCCATTGTGAAGCGAACTACCTTTGAGATCCCCACTCCTATTTCATATGCTCATGCGGCTATGCTTGAACCGCTGGTCACCGTTGTACATGGATGGCATAAGGTGGCTATCCAGCCTGGGGAAACGGTGGCAATACTCGGCGCGGGAGGACCGATCAGTCTTATGTTCATCCAATTGGTTTTACGTGCCGGGGCAGGTCAGGTCATTGCTGTGGGGCATAGTCCGGCGCGGTTGGAAGTGGCGCGAAAGCTTGGTGCCACTGAGGTTATCAATGCACACGAGCACGATTCGATCACGGCGATCCGCGATCTGACTCATGGCTTTGGCGCAGATATAGTCATCGAGTGTGCAGGGACAAAATCAACCTGGGAGACCTCTGTGGATGTTGTTCGCCGTGGTGGGCGGGTATTGTGGTTCGGTGGTCTGCCTGGCGATACGAAAGTTGCGATCGATGCGGCGCGCGTTCATTATGGAGAGATCGATTTGCTCAATATCCACGGAGGGACAACGGAGGATGCTTGCGAGGCATTTGACATGATCGTTTCAGGTGCCATAAATGTTGCCCCATTATTGAATGGCGACTGCCCATTGGAGCAGGTCGAACTAGCTCTGAAAAAGATGATCGCCGGAGAGGTGGTCAAGATGGTGATCAACCCCGATTTGTAAGCGCGTAT
The DNA here is from genome assembly GCA_041487615.1 of Anaerolineae bacterium. Classification (GTDB taxonomy): domain Bacteria; phylum Chloroflexota; class Anaerolineae; order Anaerolineales; family Villigracilaceae; genus Defluviilinea. The sequence goes on along the minus strand of JBGPNQ010000029.1, from coordinate 17,518 downwards.
GACATTTATCCTGATTTTCTGAAACCTGTTGACAAGCGACATTTAAATCCCTATAATTCACATATGTGAAATCAGTTTCACTTTTGTGAACAAAGTCTGTCGGGAGTGCATCCATGCCGGAAACCATGACGCCTCGTGAACGTGTCGCTGCTGCCTTGAACCATAAGGAACCAGATCGGGTTCCTATTTCCCTGGGGGGATCTGCAAATCACCTGACTGAGCAAAGATATGTTTTACTCCGGGATCACTTTGGGGTGCAGGACGTTCCGCGCAGGACACTGGTCGGCTTTTACACCACACCAGATTACAACCCGGTCCTCGATAAGCTCGGCACAGATTTTCGTTTCATCCACATCCGAGCGCCGAAAAACTATGTAGCCAATTCGATGATCGGAGAGTTCCAGGAGTTTGTGGATGAGTGGGGAATCACCCACCGACTGGTTTCAGGCTATTATGACCTGCATGGGGCACCACTGGGCAAAGATCTGACGATCGAGAAAATCGAGAAATATCCATGGCCGGACCCATATGACCCGGTCCGTTTGGAGGGGGTAAAGGAAGAAATCGAAAATCTTTATAACAATACAAATTATGCAATAGTCGCGCATCGCCCCGTGTATGGAAACCTGTGGGAAATGACACGCGCTTTAGTGGGGATGGAAAACGCCTTGCTCCTGACGATTGCGGACACTCACATCTTTGATCACTTGCTGGGAAAGCTGGCTGAAGTGCTGGATGGCTTCTATGATGCCTTCCTTGATGTGGTGGGTCCTTATGTCCAGGTGGTGGAAATGGCTGATGATTATGGTACGAACGCCGGTCCCATGTTCAATCCCACAGTTTATACAAAATTCCTCAAGCCTCGCTACAAAAAAACCATTGAAATGATCAAAAAGAAAGCGCCAAATTCAAAGGTGCTTTTGCACAACGACGGTGCGATTCGCAAATTCATCCCGGATTTGATCGAGACCGGATTCGATGTTCTCAATCCGATCGAAGGCCACTTGCGCGGGATGGACCCTGTCGAATTGAAACGTGATTTCGGCAGGGATCTCACCTTCCAGGGCGGCGTAGATGTGAAGACGGTACTCAATAATGGCACGATCGAAGATGTGCGTCATGAAGTCCGTTTGCGAATCGAACAGATGGGTGAGGGTGGCGGCTATATTCTGGCGCCCGCTCATAATTTCAGCAACGATATTCCACTCGAAAACATGCTGGCCTTCTTTGAAGCCGGGCATGAACTTGGCAAGTATCCACTGAAGCCATGATCCTCGAAGAATTGCGTGCTCACGTTCTCCAAACGGCTCTCCTCCTGCCAAAATACAACCTTGTATGGATGGCTGGAGGAACAGTCTGTGCCCGAGATCCACAAACGGGATATGTTGTCGTCACTCCCAGCGGGCTGGACTATGAACGCCTCACACCGGACGATATGACCGTCACCGATATGGAGATGAATCTGGTCGAGGGAAAATACCGTCCATCTGTGGCGCTGAACCTTTGGATCGGCTTCATGCGCGCCCGACCAGAACTGCACGCGGTCGTCCATACGCACTCACCGTATGCGACCGCGTTTTCTGTTGCGTATCAACCGATCCCGGTCATTACCGAGACTATGGCAGATTGGTTCGGTCAGCCTGTACAAGTGACACGTTACCTGAGTGTCGAAGACCCCGAATTCACCACCCTGCCGGTGGAAGTGATGGGGGAGGGATATGCTGTTCTGCTTGGCAATCATGGACCGATCACGGTAGGTAAAACACTGGAACATGCCCTCGAACGCGCGGTGACCCTTGAGGAAGCCGCCCGGACCTGTTCCATCGCAAGAACGATTGGCACGCCTGTTTCCGTGACCGAAGCACAGGCACGCGCCTCCTTTGATTATTACCATAACCGTTACGGACAAAAGAAACCCTAGGAGTTTGTGGTGCTGGAATTCAACGAATCATTGATCGCATTTGATCTGCAAATGAAAGATGCAAAGGACGTAATCAACCTCCTGGCCGACAGTATGCACGCGCAGGGATTGGTTGCAGCGGATTATGGCGCGCAGACTTGGGCACGTGAAATGGATCATCCAACAGGATTACCGACTACGCCGTTCTGCATCGCCTTCCCGCACGCGGATGCGGAAGGTGTTAATCGCTCGGCGCTGGGAGTAGCGGTCATGCATCAGCCGGTGAAATTTCAAAATATGGCAGACCCGAACGAAGGCCTGGATGTGATGATCGTTTTTATGCTTGCAAACCGCGATCCTGACGAGCAAATCCAAACATTGAGAAACCTGGCCTTGCTATTTGGCCAGCCTGAAAAACTAGTTGAACTGCGGGACCAGACTACTCTGCACGGGGTTGAATCCTGGCTGCGGCGTGAGCTCCGCCTGAGTTAAGGAACCAGATGATGGACTGTTTTCGAGAAGGAGGAAGGCTGCTGGAGATGCTTCAATTTGTTCTTCCCGATAGTCGACTATTGTGCACGGAGGTAAACAAGATATGAGTAGATTGATCGTAGTGGCGTGTGGTGCAGGAATTAATACATCGACAATAGCTGAAGATTCCATAAAGGAGCGTGTTGCCAAGGAAGGGTTTTCCGATGTTGAAGTCAAGCGAATTTTGATGGCTGACATGGAGGGTTACCTTGGCCGTACCGATCTGATCATGGTGGTTTCCATGATGAAAATCTTCCGCACTTTTGATGTACCCGTTTTTCAAGGCATGCCTTTCCTGATCGGTTCAAAACAGGAAAAGGATGTGCTACTAGATAAGATCGTCGAAGCAATCAAGAAAGCTTAATCTGGATCTCTCGTCCAGACTCATAATTGCAAAGGAGAATTCAAAATGGGTTTTCTATCTACAGCAGTTGGTTGGTTTCTTAGCCTTGGCTCATCAGTAATCGTAATGATCGTTCTGATCATCCTGGGCTTGGTCTTCCGCGTGGGCTGGCAGAAAGCGGTCCGTGGCGGCATCACCACGGGCGTTGGTCTAGCCGGCTTATTCCTGGTGGTGAATGTGATCGTCGGTGCCTTGCAGCCGGCGGTGGCCGAAATGGCCACCCGCTTTGGTGTGCAGAAGACACTCGTCGATGTAAACTGGGCTGACGCGGGGATTGCCTGGGGCTGGCCCGGTGTGGCAGGCTTGATCGTGTCGATCCTGGTAGTCAACATCCTTATGCTTGTGCTTAGAATGACCAAGACACTATGGACCGATGTATGGTCCTATTGGCATGGTTCTGCTCTCGCGGGCTTTGTGTGGGCATTGACGGGTGGTAATGTACTACTTGGCATCCTGGCAGGTGTCTTGTATCTGGTGGCAGGCAGCTTGATGAGTGATCTGACGGCTAAAAAATACCAGGAATTCAATGATATGCCGGGTATCGGCGTTCCCTGCGGTACCACCGTCCAGGCCAGTCTGTTTGCGATGCCGGTCGTATGGCTGCTGGACCGCATTCCCGGACTCAAGGATTGGGATGCATCTCCCGAAGGCATCAAGAAGCGCTTCGGTATTGTTGGTGAGCCAGGTGTGCTTGGCTTCATCCTCGGCGTAATCATTGGTATCTTCGCCTACGGTACGGGAACTGGTGACCTGGGCATTGCGAAGATCCTTGGCTTGGGCATGAATGTCGCACTTATGATGATCATCCTGCCCCGCATGGTCTCGATTATTGCTGAAGGTATCGTCCCGATCACAATGTCGATCGTCCAATACATGCGCGAACGCTTCAAAGATCGCGAGATCTATGTGGCCGTTGACTGCGCCGTGCTGTTGGGCCACCCGGCTGTGATGGCCTCGACGATCATCCTATTCCCGCTGCTTGTACTACTTGCAGCGGCTCTGCCCGGCGTGCAAATGTTGCCGATTGCCTCCCTGGCGGTTGTCCCCTTCTGGGCTGGCGCAGTAGTACCTTACACCAAAGGCAATGTGGTCAAGACCGTGATCGTGCTTCTGCTCTATGCGATCCCCTTCATGTATTTCTCCACGTGGACTGCGACTTCACACACAGCCGCCTACCAGATGATGGGTCAATACGGTGATCAGATCAGTCAGGGATTGAAGCTGGCGAGCTGGGATATGGGCGGCGATATTCTGGGCACTATCATCCAGGGTGTCTTCCACCTGTTTGGTTTTGGCGCCTAATCTGTAACACAATTAATAACAAAAAGGGGAGCCTGAATTTGGTGGCTCCCCTTTAATGACGAGTCGTGAAATGATATTAATTGGAAAGCTGCCATGACAAATTATCGTGTATGCGTTATCGGAGGTTGGTGTGGCAACCGCTTGTATATGGTCGCCGAGCACATTTCTGAAGTACTGGAAAAGGCAGGCTATCCCTGCCAGGTAAAAAGCCATAGCGTTTGGGAAAACTACAGCCAACCGCCTGTATCAAATCTTATCCTCCAACTCCTGCCTGCATTTACAGAGTCAGAAACTGGATGTCCCGTAATCACGATCAGACCCTTGCTGGTTGATCTCGATCATGCCGTGACGATCGAAAAGGTTCTGAAACAGGTACAGGCTGATTACATTGCGTAAGTGGCCTGCACGTGTTCGAGATTATTTATTGGAGTTATTATGAGTTCTCAAATATATCTTGATTATTGTGCCACGACACCGATCCATTCCAGCGTGCGCGAATCGATGCTTCGTGCTCTTGATGTGAGTTTTGGTAACCCATCCAGTATGCACTGGGCCGGAGCAGATTCAAAGCAACTCATAAAACAGGCACGTGCTGATGTAGCAAATGGGATTGGATGCCTGCCGGAGGAGATTACCTTTACCAGTGGGGCAACCGAGGCAGACAACCTCGCGCTGTTCGGGATGTTACGCCTGTTCTTGCCAAATCAGGCTCACCTTATCACCTCATCGATTGAACATCATGCCATCCTGCATGCTGCACAACGTCTTGAACGCGATGGTTATTCTGCAACTTACCTGCCAGTGGATGAACATGGTTTGGTGAATCCCGAAGATGTGCGACGAGCAATTCGTCCTGAGACCAAATTAATTTCCATCATGTATGTTAACAACGAGGTTGGCTCAATCCAGCCGATCCAGGAGATTGGAAAGATTGCCCGGGAACATCATGTTCGCTTTCATACGGACGCGGTTCAGGCGATGGGATTGTTCAACATCGATGTGGATGACCTGAATGTGGATCTGCTCTCCCTCTCCGCACACAAGATCTACGGACCAAAGGGTATTGGTGCGTTGTTCGTCCGTGCAGGGACTGAATTGACTCCGATGATCGTCGGGGGACCACAGGAACACTCGCTGCGCGCCGGGACCGAAAATGTTCCCGGGATTGCTGGTTTGGGTGCGGCGATGAATCTCGTCCGCCAACATCGTACCGATGAGCGCGTCCGTCTGCTCGGGCTGAGGAAATATCTGATCGCGGGCCTGCAGGCTATTGGTCCAGCTGTGATCGTAAATGGATCGGAAGAACATATTGCCCCGCATGTTTTATCCATGAGCTTTATCGGTGCTGATGCGGAGATGATGCTTATTCGCCTGAATGGTGAGGGGATTGCGGCCTCACTGGGTTCCGCCTGCAATTCCAAATCGATCGAGCCTTCGCATGTGTTGACTGCCATGAAACTACCGCAGGAACAGATCGAGTCAACTCTGCGGTTCTCGCTGGGTATGCCCACCACAAAGGATGAAATCGACACATTGCTTGATGTAATTACACGAGTATTGCCGCGCGTGACAGTTTAATAATTTTATTGTTGGAGATAACCATGGAGAAAAAAACCTTTCAGAACCGTGCAAGTCAATTGGCTGATGTGGCGGAGATGTACTATCTCGAAGAAAAAAATCAAGCCGCAATTGCCAAAACCATTGGAGTTACGCGTTCAATGGTCTCACGCATGCTGACAGAAGCGCGTGAAAGCGGCATCGTGGAAATTCGCATCCAGCGGCCGCTGCAATTGGATTCTGATCTTGAAAGTGACTTGAAAGAGAAATTTGGCCTCAAGGATGTGTTTGTCGTGGTTACCAGCCACACAAGCGGCGAAAGACTCACCCGTACTCTTGGAAGTGCGGGTGCAAAGATGCTCGCCCGTTATCTCGCACCCGAAAAGATTTTAGGTTTAGCCTGGGGAACTTCCATCAGTGCGACTGTGGACGCATTTGAAGTCACAGAACCAATGCCTCTTAAAGTAGTGCAACTGGTCGGCGCGATGGGGGCGCACAACATGAAATACGATGGACATGACCTGGTGGCGCGGATCACAGAAAAACTTGGCGGCGATGCGTATTACCTAAATGCGCCATATCTCTGTCAAAGTGCCGAGATGGCGAAATCTCTTCTGGAGACGAAAAGTATCCGGGAGACCATCAGCGTGGGAAAGAAGACAGATATCGCATTATTGGGGATCGGGACAACCTCGCCGGATCATTCAAGTTTCTATCTTGCAGGTTATATAACCCGCCGCGAGCTGGATGATTTGCGGAAAGCTGGGGCGATTGGCGATGTTTGTGGCTTGCACTTCGATATCAATGGGCAACCGGCCAGTGATGATTTTTCTGAACGACTGGTCTCTATCCGGAGGCAGGATCTGTTGTCCATTGCGATGCGGCTGGGAGTGGCAGGCGGCGAAGGGAAATCGGAGGCTATCCTTGGCGCCCTGCGAAGCAAGTATGTGAATGTGTTGGTGATAGACAGCATGACTGCCAGAAAGGTTCTTCAACTGGCCAAATCAAAATGAATGAGGTTTTCAATGTCTAAAGGCCAAGAGAAAGATATAGGTTCGCGCGAGCAATTTGAAGAACGCGTGAAGCAGTTGGGGTTATCCGATGACACTCTGATCGGAGTGTATCGCACGATGTGCACGGTCCGTCATTTTGAGTATATGGCGGATAAGCTCTATGCAGCTGGAAAAGTCCATGGAACGATGCACCTTTCAGCCGGGCAGGAAGCCGTGGCGGCAGGCATCAGCATGGCGGTCTGTCCTGATGACTATTTGATCAATCATCATCGCGGGCATGGACATTTCATTGCCAAGGGCGCCGACATCAATTTGATGATGGCGGAGTTCCTCGGCAAAGATACCGGCTACAACCATGGCCGCGGGGGTTCGATGCACATCGCTGATTTTCAGTCCAATAATCTGGGCGCGAACGGAATTGTCGGTGGTGGAATTCCGCAGGCGGTTGGGGTGGGGCTGGCGCTCAAAATGCAAAAACGCAAAGAGATCTGTGTATGTATCTTCGGCGATGGTGCCGCCAATGAAGGCGTCTTCCATGAGGCAATGAACATGGTTGCATTGTGGAAATTGCCGGTCCTGTATGTTTGTGAGAATAACAAATACGGCATGTCCATGGATGTGGAACGTGCCAGTGCCAAACTGCCTCTTGCCCAACGGGCAGATGCCTACGGCATCCCCTGGGCCTGTGTGGACGGTAACGATGTTGTCGAAGTCTATGATGCAATGAAGACCGCTGTCGAACATATCCGCTCCGGCAACGGACCCTATTTTGTCGAAGCCATCACATACCGTTATTTTGGTCACTCCAAGAGCGATCGAAACTTATATCGCCCAAAGGAAGAGATCGAAGATTGGAAACAGAACCGCGATCCCATTATGCGCTTTACCAAACATTTGCTACAGTCCGAAATCCTGGATGAAGGTCAGGCGCAGGAGATCGATGCACAGGCTGAACAGGTCATCGTCAAAGCTGTCGAATTTGCTGAAGCATCTCCTGAACCGGATGTATCTACGTTGATGGAGTATGTATATGCCTGAGATCACCTATCTTGAAGCCATTCGCCAGGCATTGTGGCAGGAAATGAAACGCGATGAGCGTGTCTTCCTGCTCGGTGAAGACATTGGTCGTTACGGCGGTGCGTTCGGTCTTACGCATGGCATGCTCGATGAGTTTGGTGAAGAACGCGTGCTTGAGACGCCCATCTCGGAAGCAACGATCGTGGCGACAGCTATCGGCGCGGCACTGCTGGGAATGCGTCCCGTAGCCGAACTCATGTTTATGGATTTCGTCTTGCTATCCCTGGATCAGCTCGCCAATCAGGCTGCCAAGATGCATTTCATGTTTGGCGGGCGTGCCACTGTACCGATGGTTGTTCGGATGCCGGGCGGTTCCGGCTCCGGCGCGGCATCGCAGCATTCCCAATCGCTGGAAAGCGTGCTCATGCAGTTCCCGGGTTTGATTGTCGTCAATCCTTCCACGCCATACGACGCCAAAGGGCTGATGCTTTCCGCCATCCGGAACCCAAACCCGGTTTGTTTTGTGGAACACAAGGTGCTATACAAAACAAAGGGTGAAGTGCCCGAAGGCGATTACACCATTCCGATCGGTGTTGCCGAGATCAAACGCCCCGGTCGCGATATCACGGTGGTTGCCAATAATGTCATGGTCATGAAGACCCTCAATGTTGCCGAAAAACTTTCAAAGGAGGGAATAGAAGTCGAGGTCATCGACCCGCGTACGTTATTACCTCTCGACACCGAAGCCATCCTCAAGTCCGTTGCGCGCACGGGTCGTTTGCTTGTTGTGCATGAAGCCTGTCAGACGGGCGGCTGGGCAGGCGAAGTGATCGCCTCTGTGGTGGGCAGCCCCGTCTTCGATTACATCGATGCCCCCGTGCGGCGTCTTGCTGGTAAAGACATCCCCATACCCTACAACCGCGGTCTCGAAAAATCTGCCATTCCTCAGGAAGCCGATATCGAGCAGGAAATCCGTGCATTGGTGGAAGGCAGGATCTAAAATGCCAGTTCCCTTCATCATGCCCAAGTTCGATATGGACCAGGAAAAGGCGACCATTATTTCATGGTGCAAGAAAGAGGGCGATTTCGTCAAGTTCGAGGAAAGCGTTCTCACTGTTGAAACTGAAAAGGTGGCGATCGATGTTCCTGCGCCCGCCACGGGAACGCTCGCTGGAATTTTATATAAGGATGGCGATGAAGTCCCTGTAACGAAAGTGATTGCCTATATCTTGAAGGAAGGTGAATCACTAGGGGATCTTCCCAACGCAAGTCTTCCCACGCCTCCTTCGAAGCCTCAAGTGGCTCCCGTTTCTCAACTTGTGCCTGCGCCTCAAATAGCGTCTGTCACTGCCACACCGATCGCGATCCGCATGGCAAAAGAGGAAGGCGTGGATCTTTCCAAAGTCCCGGCCTCGGGCGACCGGATCACGCGGGAAGATGTGGAAAGCTACATCGCCAGTCAAAAGACAGCCGGTCGTGTGACCGTCCCTGCCACACCCGCTGCACGCCGTGTGGCGCGTGAGAGTGGCATCCCTCTCGAAACAGTGGCGGGTTCCGGTCCGCGTGGACGCGTTCAGTCTGTTGATGTCCTGTCAGCGGCAAAGCCGGTCCCAGCAGGCTCACCTACAGCGCAGGTCAATGGTCGTGAAGCGGAAATCGTCCCGCTTACAAGCATCCGCCGGACGATCGCTGAGCGAATGCAAAAAAGTTTTCAGGAGTCTCCACATATTGCCCTGACCGTTGAAGTGGATATGAAGGAAGCGGAAAACGTTAGAAAACGATTCAACATGCAAGCCGAAAAACTGGGGCAACCAAAGATTACAGTGACTGCCTTGATGATCAAGGTGGTTGCCTGGGCGTTGGTGCGCAACCCCTATATCAACGCATCTTTCAATGGCGATTCGATTTCTCTATGGAAAGATGTCAACATCGGTGTTGCCACTGCTGTCTCGCAGGGACTCGTGGTTCCTGTTCTTAAAGGCGCCGATCATCTGGGCGTCAGTGAGATCAATATGCAGCTGATCGCACTGGCTGAGCGGGCACGCGAGAACAAACTGAAGCTTGACGATGTACAAGGTGGCACATTCACGATTTCCAATCTCGGAATGTTTGGCATCCGCCAGTTCCGTGCGGTGATCAACCCGCCTGAAAGCGCCATCCTTGCCGTTGGAAGTGTGGTGCGAAAGCCGGTCGTTGTCGACGAGCAGGATCGTGTCGAAGTCCGGCCGATGACGTCGCTCACCATCTCTGCAGACCATCGCGTGATCGATGGGATCGTTGCGGCTCGCTTCCTGTCTGACCTTGTGATTGGGCTTGAGTCCCCGAGCATGCTTTTATATTAGAGGAGGATCGCAATGCATATTCTGGATTTCCTGGTTCCCAGTTCGGTTGCCCTGCAATACGAGGCGCGTGATTCGAAGGATGTGATCGCACATCTTGGAAAATGTTTGTTCGATGCAGGGTTTGTCCGTGAGACCTTTGTGGATGCCGCCCTCGATCGGGAACTCAGACTCCCCACCGGACTGCCATTAAGTGGTGATTTCAATGCGGCGATCCCACATACCGAAGTGGAGCATGTTCTGAAGCCTGGGCTGGCAATGGCGACTTTGTCGGCGCCAGTCATATTTCAAAACATGGTTTCCCCTGACGAGGCTGTGCCCTGTCGGCTTGTGTTTGTGATGGCGCTGGATCAACCGAAGGCGCAGATCGAGATGTTGCAGGAGATTGCAGGCATTCTGCAAAACCCTGATGTTATCAACAGTTTGATGTCAGCCAATGATTTTGAGGAAGTTCGAGCTACATTTTCGAAAGATCCTGCATGATCACTGGAACTATTCAGCCTTTGGTACGAAAGGAGAATCATATGCCGATACGAAAGACAATTCTGGTTGCCTGTGGCACAGCTGTTGCCACTTCCACTGTCGTGGCAAAATCCATTGAGGAGATCCTGCGCGACCGCGGGATCGATGTCGTTACCCGCCAGTGTAAAGCATCTGAGGTGGCGAACATGACCTCCGGTGTGGATCTGATCGTAACAACGACCCCTCTTCAAGGAAATCTTGGGGTGCCTGTCATTCAGACTCTGGCATTCCTGACCGGAATGGGGAAGGAGGCAGTTATCGAACAGATAATCCAGGCACTGAAGCTCTGATGATCGAGAAATAAATTGTTACACAAAAATTAGAAGGAGAATGAAACATGGATGTCTTTCTTACAACTCTCAAGGCATTGATCGATGGCCTTGGCGCCACGATCGCGTTGCCAATTATTATCTTTATCGTCGCGCTGGTCCTGGGCGCAAAACCCGGTAAAGCATTTCGTGCTGGCGTGGTCATCGGCATTGCCTTCATCGGCATCAACCTGGTCATTGGCTTGATGTGGGGCGCCTTGTCTGATGTTGGTCAGGCGCTGGTGAAGAACCTTGGCATTACCCGCGATGTGGTGGACGTTGGTTGGCCCTCCGCCGCGGCAATTGCCTTTGGTACCAAAGTTGGCTTGTGGGTCATCCCGATCGCGATCCTGGTCAATGTGGTCATGCTCTTCCTGCGCTGGACCAAAACCCTCAATGTCGATATCTGGAACTTCTGGCACTTCGCCTTCATCGGTTCGATGGTCGCGGCTGTCAGTGGGAATCTGGCTTACGGATTGATCGCTGCAGCGCTCGCCGCGGCACTGGCGTTATTCCTCGGCGACTGGACCGCCAAAGCTGTTCAGTCCTTCTACGGATTACCCGGCATTTCGATCCCGCACCTCACTACCGCTCCCGGTGTCCCCTTTGCCATTTTCACAAACTGGCTCGTTGACCGCATCCCTGGTTTGAACAAAGTCAATGCCGATCCTGAAGCCATTCGTAAGCGCTTCGGCGTGATGGGCGAACCCGTCATTCTCGGCTTGATCATCGGTTTGATTCTGGGAATCCTTGGTTTCTACAACGCTGGAAGTTTCCAGACTGTCCTGGTCAAAGTCCTGGGCCTTGGTATGAACCTGGCTGCGGTCATGCTGCTCCTGCCGCGCATGGTCTCCATCCTGATGGAAGGCTTGATGCCGGTTTCCGAAGCCGCGCGCGAGTTCATGCAGAAGCGTGCTGGTAGCCGCGAGATCTACATTGGTTTGGATTCCGCCATTCTGATCGGACATCCTGCCGCCATTTCCACATCGCTCCTGCTCGTCCCGATCGCCATCCTGCTCTCCCTCATCCTGCCTGGCAGCCGGGTGATCCTGTTTGCAGACCTGGCAATCATCCCCTTCGTTGTGGCAATGTTTGCTCCTCTGATGCGCGGCAATATTGTCCGCATGGTGATTGCTGGCACACTGGAACTGCTGGTCGGTTTCTATCTTGCCACCTGGATGTCACCGTTGTTCACGTCCGCTGCATTGGATGCTGGATTCAAGATGCCTGAGAATGCCCTCTCGATCACAAGCATTGGTGACGGCTTCCTCTGGCCGCCGGCGCTGTTTGCCCAGCTAGTGAATTTCGCGGGTGCATTTGGCCTCGTAATTGTGGCTGCCCTGCTCGGTGCTGCCATGTTCTTCTATATGAAGAATACCAAAGCCTGGGAAGTTGCTGCGGGCGCACCGGAAGAATAAACAATTAAATAATTTTGGCGTATGGGGTGACCGGAACCCCGGTCACCCCATACGTACGGATGTGATCATGATCGATGCACTTGTTCGAGGGGCTCTCGGAACCACCGGGTCCAGATTGCTTGATTTCTATATCCAGCATAATCTCTGGATAAATGCTGTATTGTTTGCGTATGCAATTCTGGTTGTTTTTGCCCGTCGCAATTATGGTCAGGTCGCCCGGCATATTATTTCTGATTTCATTCAGAAATATGGCGATAAACTGCCGAGAAAGAGTCCAAATGAAATCCGGGTTCTTCTACTGAAATGGAAAATCCCGTGGGAGAACGGAATGCAGGCTGGCTGGTTCCCGTTCATCTCATTTCCTCAAGGCATTTTGTTGCGTTTTAAGAGTGACAGGACATTCCAAAAGATCTTCCCCATCGATGTATTGGTGGAGACCATAGTTCAACAAACATCTTCAAGGAGTAAATAGATTCTCATGGCTGAAGCAACGATCCAGGTTAAAAACAAGGTAGGTTTGCATGCCCGGCCCGCGTCACTGTTCGTGCAAACCGCAGCAAAGTTCTCATCCAGGATCAAAGTGAAGAACTTGACCGCGAATGGTAATTCTGTGGATGCAAAAAGCATCATCATGGTTTTGACCCTGGGTGTGATGAAGGATCATGAAGTGGTCATCCAAACCGAAGGCGCGGATGCTGATGCAGCACTTGACGCGTTGAAAACACTTATCGAAAATAATTTCGGTGAAGCCTGATTCGTTGGACTGTGAAGAGACCCCATGACAGAGCGAATCCTTAGAGGCATTCCCGCAAGCGACGGAATTGCGATCGGTCCTGTCTTTTGCTATAGTCCAACAGAGTTGAATATCCCTGTTTGCGCTGCTGGCACAGCAGATGAAGAGATGTCCCGCTTTGATAAGGCGCGTGAACGCGCTCACAGGGAGCTGCAGGATTTATATGATGCGATCGAGAAACGGGCAGGCAAGGAGGAAGCCTCCATCTTTGAAGCACATCAGCAAATGCTTTCTGACCCGGCGCTCGAAGGGAGGATTCGTGAATTTGTGGAGATCGGGCTGACACTTGAGCAGGCTTTGGTCAAAGCGATTGAAGAACTTGCGAACCTGCTGGCAGCCATGGGTGATGAACTATTTTCAGCGCGTGCTTTGGACGTGAAAGATGTTGGTCGTCGCCTTCTACGCGTTCTGCTCGGACTTCCGGACACTGCCTTGAGCGCGGTCACGGAACCATCCATCATTATTGCCGAGGATCTCACGCCCTCTGATACAGCCAGTCTTAACCCTGAGTTGACGCTTGGCTTTATCACTGCCCAGGGCGGGCTGACCTCACATAGTGCGATTCTCGCACGGACTCTTGGATTGCCCGCGATTGTCGGAATGGGAAACGGTCTGCTTGACAAGGTTAACAGTAGCATGTTCATCGCAATGGATGGGCGCACAGGCGAAATGCTCGTCGAGCCCGATGAAGAAACCGTGACACGCTACGAACGGATCAAAGCAGAGCGCGAGTCCCATTTACAGATTCTCAAGGCTGCCGCGGAAAAGGAAGCTTGTACGGCGAACGGTCGCCGAGTGGAAGTTGCCGCGAACATTGGAGAAGTTTCGTCTGCGCGCGATGCGATGGAACATGGCGCCGAGGGCATCGGCTTGCTGCGCACGGAATTCCTTTATCTCGAAGATACGCAGCCTCCCAGTGAGGAAAAGCAATATCGCATCTATCGTGAGATCTTCGAAGTCATGTGCGGTCGCCCTGTGATCGTCCGCACGCTGGATATCGGCGGGGATAAGCCCCCCTCCTATCTGCCCTTTCCCGATGAGATGAATCCATTCCTGGGTTGGCGCGCGATCCGTATCAGCCTCGATGAACCGGAACTTTTCAAGACCCAGTTACGCGCCATCTTACGCGCGGCAGTTGGACATCAAACCCGAATTATGTTCCCTATGATATCGGACCTGGATGAACTGCGACGCGCCCGTGACATTGTCGATGCCGTCAAACGTGACCTTGCGATTGCCTCCGTTGAATTTGCATTTGATGTTCCTGTGGGGATCATGGTCGAGACGCCCGCCGCCGCAATGCTGGTGGATGTGCTTGCCGAAGCATCTGACTTCTTCAGCCTTGGTACTAACGATCTGACACAATACACACTGGCAGTGGATCGAGGCAATGCAAAAGTAGCTGGACTTTTCCAGCCCCTGCATCCTGCTGTGCTGCGTTTGATCAAGCAAACGATCGATGCTGGTCACTCAAAGGGGAAGTGGGTAGGCATGTGCGGCGAACTGGCTGGCATGACGAAAGCCATTCCAATCCTGCTTGGTTTTGGTTTGGATGAGTTCAGCATGAACCCGCGTGCCATCCCTGAAGCCAAGAATCTGATCGGCAAACTGACGGATGACAAAGCACGTGAGATCGCCGGGCAGGCCATGTCCTTTGGCACGGCCGCAGAGATCGAAAATTATATGAAGGATATGCTGGCTTCGTTGTAGCATGGCAATCTATTTGGATTCTGCAAGACTCGAAGAAGCACGACAGGCAAAGAATTTCGGTTGGGTGTATGGTGTCACGACCAATCCATCCCTGATGACGAAGGCCGGTGTTGATCCTGAAGTTGTTCTGAAGGGATTGGCTGAACTTGGGTTTTCACAGGTGTACTACCAGCTTGTTTCAGAGGAGCTCGATGAGATGTTGCTTGAGGCGCATCAAGCCGCTGAGATTGTCAAAGAAGGATTGATACTCAAGATCGCCCCAACACACGATGGCTTTCGTTTTGTGGCGAAATATGGAAATAAATTTCCATGTTGTGTGACCGCCATCTTTGACCCCGCACAGGCATTGGTCGCACGCGAGACGGGTGCGAGATATATCGCCATCTATGTCAATCGTGCGACGAGACAACTGGGTAATGGTCTCGCTCTCGTAGGGGAACTGGCGAAAGTTCTCTCCGGGAGCCAGACTGAAATCTTGGCAGCCAGCTTGAAATCTACGAAAGAGGCAGCGGATTCCTTCCTGGCGGGCGCGCAGCATATCACGGTCCCATTTGATCTGCTGGCGAGTCTTTCAAATCATCCACTGTCTGTGCAGACCGTTGAACAATTCAATGCTGAAGGTGTTGGAATTCGATCGAAATCATAAGGAGTTACCATGGAAGAAGTATTGCAGAAATTATTTGATGCGGTGTTGGAGGGAGACTTTGACAGTGTCAAGACGAATGTACAAGCCGCCTTGGATGTCAAGCTGGATCCAAATGTCATCTTGAATGAGGGCATGATCGCGGCGATGCGTGAGGTGGGATGCCGATTCGAAGCAGGTGAGTATTATGTGCCTGAGATGCTGATCGCGGCCCGTGCCATGCAAAGCGGGATGGCGATCCTAAAGCCTTATTTGCAGCAAACCGATAGGAAATCGAGTGGCAAGGTTGTGATTGGCACGGTCAAGGGTGACCTGCACGATATTGGAAAAAATCTGGTTGCCTTAATGCTGGAAGGCGCAGGGTTTGAGATCAAAGATCTGGGTGTCGATGTACCGATCGAGGAATTCATCCGCGTGGTACGGGAAGAGAAGCCTGATATCGTCGGAATGTCAGCATTGCTGACAACTACGATGCAAATGATGAAACAGACAATTGATGCGTTCCAAGCCGCTGGTTTGCGCGATCAGGTAAAGTTCATTATTGGAGGGGCACCTGTAACGGAATCCTATGCCAACCAAATCGGTGCGGACGGTTTTTCACCGGATGCAAGCCGCGCGGTTAATGTGGCCAAGGCATTGCTCGGCGAATAATTATTCCATTATTATTTTCATTATGACCTTAGGAGACTCTTGTGCCTGGCTTTACACCTGGTCGTAGATGGCAACCTACTTATTCGCCTTTCAAGAAGGAGAACTTTGCCGGCCGTGCCTTGCAAGTTCTTGAATACAGCGTAAAAGGTCCACTGTTTGGATGCCGCATGTGTGGAAACTGCCTCTTACAAGAGACAGCCCTTATCTGCCCAATGGAGTGTCCGAAGGGATTACGAAATGGTCCTTGTGGCGGCTCAACCTCAGAATATTGTTACGTAGATAAATCCCGTCCATGTGTTTGGTATAAAATTTTTGAGCGCTCTTACCAATTTGGACGCGAAGAATGTTTGTTGGAAGTTCTGCCGCCTCTGGATTGGGAACAAGTGGGACGCGATTCGTGGAGTGTAGTATTCAGGAACGTGTCAAAAACAGGTATCAGAAAAATCGCGGGTGGATTTCTCTCACGATCTTCAAAAACCCGCAAACAAACCTGGGATGGGATTTTCCGTCCGGTCCGTCAGCCTGATTGGTGGCAAGGGGATAGCCAATATCATGTTCCCGCTTACAGCGAACCTGCATCAGACCTGGAACGCAGGCTGATTGCAGGTGAATTTGTAGTCACGTGCGAAATCTCTCCTCCACTCTCCTCCTCCACCGACAAATTGATCCAGAATATCGAACGGATCAAACCTTATGTAACAAGCATCAACTTCACAGATAATGCATCCTCGATACCGCGTATGACATCATGGGCTTGCAGCAAAGTCGCATTGGATCTCAATGCAGAACCCGTCATGCAAGTAGCCGCCCGTAATCGGTCTCGTAGTAACTTGCAAAGTGAGATCATTGGTGCCACCGCTTTGGGCGTACGAAATATTTTCTGCGTCACAGGTGACAGTGCAAAACTGTCCCTTCATCCACGCGATAAAATGGATATCAACGATCTCGATGCAATTCAAATGTTGTGGATATTGCGCAGAATGCGAGATGAAGGCAGGTATCTCGATGGACGCGAGATTAAATATCCGCCTCGATTTTTCCTTGGCGCGGCGGCTTCACCTTTCTCATCGGAGCCAAAATATCAGGCGCTTCGTGAACAAAAGAAGATAAATGCAGGAGCACAATTCTTCCAAACCAATTTGGTCTTTGACGTGGAAGGGATGGAAACCTGGCTCAATGAATTGGCAAAACGAAATGTCCTGCATCAAGTCTACATTTTGATTGGTATCACACCTCTCAAAAGTTTGAAGATGGCCCGCATACTGGCTAACATTACAACGACGTTTCGCGTTACAACGACGTTTTGAATATTACTACGACATGTCGCGAGGAGCGTTGAAATTTCCGAGTTACACTTCGTGGCGAATGCTCCAGGAAGGAGATCGCCATGAAAAAGACTACTCACCATGTT
>JBGPNQ010000028.1:0-26471 GCA_041487615.1 Anaerolineae bacterium | reverse complement strand
TTTAGTTTTAAAATCTCAGCTATTTTTTCTTTACTTCCAGGTTCGCAGTCTTGAGCAGTATGAAGCCAATGTTCTGTTTCGTTTGCAGATCCTTGAGCGATTATCAAATAGTGAACATATTCTGTACCTTGGTGCCTGCCGTGTCCTTCTGCAATATTTGCTCCAACTGACGTAGCCGACCGAAACAGTTGTCGAGAGATTTCCTGTGCTTGCATGGTTTTGGGCCAGCTCTTCACCAGACCATCTACTGTTTTTACAACCTTGCGAGCCTTCTGATAGAAGATCAATTCTTGATAATTGCCCATACCCCTAACCCTTTTCCCTTATCCTTTAATATCTTCCGTAATTGATTGGTTCGCTCATCTGCTGCGCGATTTCCAGCCTCTTATGAGTCTCTGCACCAAGTTTCTCCCAATATTCAGTTCGATCTCTTACTCCATAAACCCATTCATCTAAATATTGTTTTGTCGCGTCGGCAGATTCGCTGACCTTGTCCCAGGCAAGATAGAATTCATTGTCGCGGTCATAGTATCCCTGCGCGTAGGAAGGATGACACGCGAACGGCACGTGACACACCGCGCTGACCACAATCCCCGGAATCATCGTACGATTCGGATCAGAGCGGATGATGGATTCATCCACGATCTCTTCAGCGGTAAGAATGACCTTCTTTGCGGCGAATGCTGCTTCCTTCTGCTCGCCGATAATTCCCCATAAATGAGCGTTGCCGTCCGCATCCGCGCGCTGCACATGGACGATGGCTACGTCGGGACATAGTGCTGGGACAACGATCACATCCTTGCCGCCAAATGGATCCGGGATGCGCTTGATGTTGGAATTGAACTTTTCCAAATCCTTTGCGCCGGTCTGGTTCATCGGCAGGAACGGCAGACCCGAAGCGCCCGCCTGTAACCGCGTGATCATCCCGAAATGAGAATACTCTTCCCATTCAAGTTTTCCCTGCTCGATCGCGGATCGCACAATTCGAAGCGACCCCACGCCGGGGTTTCCCATGTATGAAAAAATGACTTTTCTTGCACAACCTGCTGCAACCATTTGATCGTAGATGAGATCAGGTGTTGCGCGCGCGAGAGTAAGATTCCTCTTGCCCTGCCGAATGATTTCATGTCCCGCCGCAAACGGGATGAGATGCGTAAATCCCGCCGCGTAAACTGTATCGCCATCGTTGACGTTTCTTGCGATGGCTTCAGAAAGTGAAAGCAGTTTGCTCATTCTTATTTCTTGTCCTTGGGTTTTGTCTTGAGCCTTTTGAATATGCTAAATCTCCCACTGGATGGCATGGATCTTTTGTATTGGGCACGGAAGACAAAGCCTATTATCAAGAGTATGGTTCCCCAACAAAAGTAACCGAATGCCGTTTTTTGAGCTGCTTCAGAAAGAACGAAAAATATTACCAGCCCAATTCCCACCAACAAAAAAAAGGTCCCCACCCGGTAGATAAGCTCGGTGTAGTTGTTCGGCTGATTTTCGCTCATGCTAGTTGGGTTTGTGCGCGGAGAAGAATGTTCTTCGAAAAGGATAAAAGACAGGCGATTGTGGCAATGCAGTTTTCATTTTGTTTCTGATCGTTTGAACGAAGCTGTCTTTGTGTTCGCCAAGTCGCTCAAAGTAAGGCACGCAAGCTGTACCCGAAATCCATTCTACCACCGCGTCGGAATCCTCCAGAATGTGAGCATAGACCTTCTCGAAAACGATGATGTTTTCTGCGCCGCAATCGAATAGGATTTGCGCATATTGGTCAATGGACAGCACGGGTGCATATCTCTGAAATCCGTTCAAGGCGGATTTGAACGGTTCTTCCGTCGCGGTCTCACGAATGATCTGGTGTGAGATGTGACTGAAGTTGGAGGGGACTTGCACGGCGAGCTGTCCACTCGGGGCCAGCCTCCGATATAGATTCGGAATCAACTCTGCATGATCCTCCGACCAGTGCAGCGCAGCATTGCTGAAGATGACGTCCCACTCACCCGTCAGTTGGGATTGATCTCCCTGTTCAAAGTGCAGGCTTGGGCCTTCAAAAGCGGCGGCTTTCTCCAACATTTGAGGAGATGAGTCGAGGCCGGTCACATCGCTGTTCGGGAGTGAATACGCAAGCTGACGAGTTAGCTCACCTGTGCCACATCCCAAATCCACGACCTTGAGATTCGGGCGTTTCAGTACCAGCGCGAGCAAATCATAAAAAGGCGCGGAACGCTGCGCTTGGAACTTGTGATATTGAGGAGGGTCCCAGGGCATTTATAAGGGGTAGTGATTAGGTCAAAATTCCCCTCTCCCGAATGGGAGAGGGGTAGAGGGTGAGGGGTCATTTACGCTTTGCAGCGACTTTTTTCCTGGGTGTAATCTTCTTGGCTGATTTCCTGGTTGCGGCTTTTCCGTTGGCCTTGGCGGGCTTGACCAGGGTGCGGATCTGCTCGTGCAGATAAAGCTGGACGTAGTAATAACCGCCGCCGTTCTTGCCGCTCGCGCCGGAACCTTTCCAGCCGCCGAATGGTTGGAATCCCGGCCACGCTCCGGTGGTCGCGCCCTGCGGACGATTGGCGTAGGTCACACCTGCTTCGATATTTTCGAAGAACCAATCGGTTTCCCGGGCAGAGCCATAGAAGCCCGCGGTTAGCCCATAATTTACGTTGTTGGCGATCTTCATGGCTTCATCGAGATCGCTGACCTTGCCGATGGTCGTAATCGGCAGGAACATTTCATACTGCCACAAGCGATGATCGAAGGGCAGATCTGTGACAAAAGTCGGTTCGCAGAAGAAGCCCTTGTCATAGATGCCACCGGTTTTGACGTGACCGCCCGTTAGGAATTTTCCGCCTGCGCCGTTGATCTCCTCGGTGAAGTTTTTGAAGTCGTTGTAGGAACTCTGGTTGATCACAGGTCCCCAGTATGTAGTGCGTTCTGTTGGGTCGCCAATGACCAAAGCCTCCGTCTTGGCCTTGAGCTTTGCACAGAGTTCAGCATAGACCGGTTCTTCCACGATGACGCGCGAAGCCGCTGAGCATTTCTGTCCCTGCAGGCCAAAGGCCGAGCGGACAATTCCCGTCGCCGCATCTTCAAGGTTGGCCTTGCGGGAGACAATCGCAGGATTCTTTCCGCCGAGTTCCAGGATGATCGGGCGGATGTAGTTGCGGTTTGCAAAGTCGCGGTACATGCGCATGCCCACATCGAAGGAACCGGTAAAAGTCGCGCCATCCACTTCTTTGTTTTCCACGAGCGCCTGTCCCAGTGTTGATCCTGGCCCGGTTACGAAGTTCACCACGCCGTCCGGGAAGCCTGCGTCGCGCAAACATTCAGCGTAGAGTCGGACGATCCAGGCGGTATCTGTTGCCGGCTTGATGACGACCGTGTTTCCAGCTACCAAAGCCGCGCCGGTCGGTCCACCTGTCAATGCGAAGGGGAAGTTAAACGGAGAAACAATGAGCCACACACCGTAGGGGCGCAGCACGGACATGTTTGTAGAGTCATATCCGGTAAGCGGATCCTTGCCCATCGGTTTGATGAAGCCATCGTTCTCCTCCATCATTTGTGCGGACCAATACATCAGGTCGGCAGTTTCCTGCACATCACCGAGCGATTCCATGCGGTTCTTGCCGACCTCCAGCGCCATTGCAGCGCCGAGTTCGAAAATGCGCTTCTCGATAATGGAAGCAGCCTTGCGAACCAGTTGAACACGTTTTTGCCATGGGGTTTGGCTCCAGGCCCGGAACGCCTTGCGAGCGGCGTCAATTGCCATGTTGGCCTGCAAAGCGTCACCTTTCTGCATAACCGCCAGCACCCAATCCGTGTTGACGGGCGAACGGTCTTCGTATTTGTTGTCGGCAAAAACGTCCTGGCCATTGATGATCATCCCATATTCCCTGCCGAGATTGGCCTTGAGTTTTGCAACGGCCTTGTCAAAGCCCTTATGCATCTCTTCGGGCGGATTGAACATATTGCCATACGTGAGTCTGAAACCTGCCATACAGCCTCCTAAATCTGGTTGAATAGTAGTTTGGTCGGGAAGTCTACATTGGCAGTTGACCGACCTTCAACTCCCAAACTATAGGACAATAGGACTTAACCTAGTATAGCGTAGGACATTTAAACAGTCAAAGACAAGCGTCCGAAAGTCCCCAGATGAATTACTGTTAATCGATACGTAAGGATTTTGTGCTACAAAAGGACTGAATATTCAAGATCGAGAGAAAAAATGATGAGACTCCGTATCCTTCTCCCTTCGTCGATGCTCTGGATAAGCCTGGTGCTGCTCGCCGCTATATTGGCTTCTTGCGCCCCCGCCACATCCGCCGTTCCACCCGTGCAGCCCGTGCAGCCCGTGACGGTTGAAGCATCTGCAACTTTTGTGCCGGCTACCTCAACCCTGGATACTTCTGCCCAGGCCATAGCCGGACCCCCCGAATCGCTCAGCGCCACGCCGTTCCCGGTCGCTACCTCACGTGGACCGAACCTGGAAGCCACCGATCCGACAACTGTCAGCATGGCATCTGGCGGGCTGCAATTCGTTGAATTCTTCGAGTTTTGGTGAACGACCTGCCAACACATGGCGCCCATGGTACATGGGCTTGAAGCAACCTACTTTGGCCGAATCAAGTTTACTTATCTGGAAATCAGCAACCCGCTAAACGCTGATTTTCGAAATTATTTGGGATTCCAATACCGTCCAAGCTTCTATTTGCTCGATGGTGACGGAAATGTTCTGCATCAATGGGTTGGATATCAAACAGCGGAACAGTTCGAAAGTATATTTGTACAATACTTGCCATAACATGAATTCCGCGCAGTCATAACTACACGGAGATCTCTTCAAAGTTTGGAATTTATCCCACTACCGGAAGGACGGTAGGTGGCGGTTCCGGTGTGTTTGTGTCAGGCGGAACGGGTGTATTGGTATCAGGCGGAACGGGTGTATTGGTATCGGGCGGAATCGGCGTATTGGTATCGGGCGGAATCGGCGTATCAGTGTCTGTTGGCGGAATCGGGGTATCGGTGGGACTAGGTATCAACGTATGGGTTGAAGTTGGGACAGGAGTGCGCGTTGCCGTAGGAAATAGCCCCGACGATCCGCGTGTGTTAGTCGGTGGGATCCGGGTGGGTGTTCCAAAATGGGTTGGGGTGCTGGATGGAGTGTCTGTTAGTGTGACGGTACTTGTATTGGATGGGGTAAGCGTGGGTGTGGGAATATACTGCGAGATCACCTCCACCGTTAAGGCAGCCATCGTATTCATGTTGGAGATCGCAGAATCAACGATGTTTTTGGGCTCCAGGGCGGACGTGTTGGGCAATTTCGGACCTGCCAAAGCCGCCGCAGATACGATACAAAACAGGCTAAACCCCAGAATCCCTGTGATGAGAACTGTTAAGGGACCCGTATACTCCCTTAATTTCACTCGAATGCCGCTCCTCGTTCACCGCTCATAAGTTCTGCCGCTTGTCTCATAATAACTAAACTTTTCAAATGCCATTTCAGGTTGAACCTGAACTTTCAAGTTCAGCTAAACATGAGGCACTGCGTAACTATTATTACGCAAGAATCCCGATCCTGAATCTACATTCAATCAATACCCGTAGTATAGCACTATATAAGGTCTTTTTTGTAGGCGGTTATAATTTGTCCATGCAAATACTTATCAATGCCCTGGTGTTTTTAACAGGCCTGGTGGTCGTCATCCTGACTCTCTCCTCGGCCCTGTCCACATTTGTATTGCCTCGTGCCGCGCGGAGCCAACTTAATCGGATCGTTTTTGGGTTGCTGCGTCGCATCTTCAATTTTATTCTGCACTTTGCCAAAACGTATCCACGGCGCGACGCGATCATGGCCTATTATGCGCCCATCGGATTGATGTTACTGGTTCCGACGTGGTATGTATTAATCTCGCTTGGGTATGCTGCAATGTATTGGGCTCTGGGAGTCGGAAATATTTTTGCAGTTCTGCGCCTGAGCGGTTCATCGATCCTGACACTTGGTTTTGAAGCGCCCAGGACATTGTTGGTGACCGTCCTGATCTTCTCCGAGGCGATGATTGGTTTGATCCTGGTTGCCATGCTCATCGCTTATCTACCTACCATGTATTCTGCTTTTTCGCGCAGGGAACAGGTTGTCAACATGCTGGAAGTGCGCGCTGGGAGTCCGCCTTCCGCGTCTGAGATGATCCTGCGTTTTCATCGCAATCATGGGTTGGAGAAACTTTCCGAGTACTGGAAGATTTGGGAAGCCTGGTTTGCCGACATCGAGGAGAGTCACACAACGCTCCCGGCATTGATCTTCTTCCGCTCGCCGCGCGCTGAGAATTCGTGGGTGACTGCCGCAGGCGCCGTCCTGGATGCTGCCGCAATTACCTTGTCTGCGATCGAAATTCCATATGAGATTTCAGCTGCGCTCTGCATCCGGGCCGGATTTTTGGCTTTTCGCCGGATTGCGAGTTATTTTGATATTCCGAATCCCCAGGACCCTCACTATCCTCAAACTCCCATTTGCGTGGAGCGCACCGAGTTTGATGCAGTGATGGACCAGCTTACCGCTGCAGGAATTCCCCTCAAAGCGGACCGCGACAAAGCCTGGAGCGACTTCGCAGGCTGGCGCGTCAACTATGACCGTGCCTTGATCCTGCTGTGCGGGCTGGTCATGGCCCCACAAGCCTCCTGGTCCACTGACCGAGCTCCGCAGTTTGATCTGCCACCCATGATGATCCTGAAAAAACATAAACTTCGGATGAAAAATGAAAGCTTGTAGTATTCTGTGTCCTGTTAATGTGAGAAGCACACGAGCAAATCTGTTATATAATTTGCCCAACCAAATATCCAGGAAACCTAATGTCGGACTCTCCCCTCGTCATCGAAAACCTTTCATTCCAATATCGAACTCGTCCCGAACAGGCAATACAAAATATCTCGTTTGAACTCAAACCAGGGGAGATGCTTCTGATCGCAGGCTCCAGCGGATGTGGCAAGACCACCCTGGCGCGCTGCATTAACGGTTTGATTCCGCGTTCATATCGCGGCAAGCGTGCGGGCAGGGTACTGCTTCATGGCAAGGATGTCGCCGCGATGCAGATCGCCGAGGTGGCTCAGAAGGTGGGGACACTCTTACAGGATCCAGAACGCCAGATCGTTGCAAGCAATGTGTACAATGAAATTGCGTTTGGACCGGAAAATCTTGGCCTGCCGCGTGAAGAAATACGGGAACGGGTCGAAACCGCAATGACACGCTTGGGGATTGAATATTTGCGTGATCGCGAAACATTCAATTTATCGGGAGGTGAAAAACAGAAGGTCGCGCTGGCGGGCTTGCTGGCGATGAACCCATCCATCCTGCTGCTGGATGAGCCTCTCGCATCACTTGATCCCGCGTCTGCGTACGAGGCATTGGAAGTGTTCCGCAGCCTCGCGGATGAAGGCAAGACAATTCTTTTGATTGAACATCGTGTTGAGGATGCCATCTTTGCGAAGCCAAACCGTATGCTTTACATGGAAGCGGGTGAAGTTAAGTATTTGGGTTCCATTCAAAATTTGCCGACTGAGATCGATCACAGGGAAGTGAAGCTCCCCGCGGAGTGGGTGGTGAAACGCGTTCAGCAAATGGTAGAAAAGGTTGATAAAACGGAAGCAGTTTCAGTTGTAGAACGAGGCGAACCCCTCGTTGTTTTTGAAGATGTCGATTTCTGTTACAGCGACGATTCCCCGCTTATCCTGCAAAATGTAAACCTACAGATTAATCGCGGCGACCTGATCGGCTTAATCGGTCCGAATGGCGCGGGGAAGTCCACGCTGGTGAAACATGCCATCGGCTTGTTGAAGCCCACCAGGGGGCGTGTTCTCATTGAGGGTAAAGACACGCGCAGCATGAGTGTAGCGCAAATTGCTCGCACACTGGGTTATGTGTTCCAAAGCCCAACACATATGTTGTACGCGCCGACCGTGCGCGAGGAACTCGAGTTTGGTCCAAAGAATTTGGATTTCAAAAAGGAGCTGATGAACCAGACAGTGGCAGCGAGTGTGTCCACAGTCAATTTGAGTGGATTGGAGTCTTATCCGCCGTTGGGTCTTTCGTTCGGACAACAGAAGCGCACAACGATTGCGGCCGTGCTTGCGATGCAGTCCAGGATCATGATCATGGATGAACCCACAGCTGGACAGGATTACGCAAATTACACCCACTTCATGGACGCGATGTGCCGACAAGCTGCAGATGGGTCAAAGTCACTGGTGGCTGCGAATTTTGCTGCGACAGTTTTCATCACGCATGACCTCGATCTGGCGGTGACATATGCGAACCGCGTGTTGTTGTTTGGTGACAAACACGTTATTGCCGATGGACGCCCCGAAGATGTGCTCAAGGATTTCGACTTGCTGAAGCGTTACCGCGTTCGCCCCACTTCGCTTCTGCGTCTAAATCTTAATCTGCTCCCGCAAACGGGACAGTTCCTCCCGGCTGAGGCGTTGGCTGCCTTTGCATAGGGATTTGCCCTGCAACGGATAAACCTGCGCAGGGTTATCAAGAATGGGTCAGCACGTCTATTCAATTCTTGAAAAGGAGAGAAGAAATGAACGACAAATCTACATGGGAGTTTGGTACTCGTCAGGTGGTGTATGGCGCTATCGGCGCGGCGTTATATGGTGGTCTTTCGTTGCTAACAAACGTAATTCCTTTGCCTGCCGCGGGTAATATCACCTTCCGTCCGGCTGTTGCCGTATTAATCTTCTTTGGAGCCGCCTACGGTCCGTGGGTGGGGTTGTTGGCCGGTTTCTTTGGCAACACCATTGGCGATTGGTTTGCTGGTTGGGGATTCTATTGGCATTGGAGTCTGGGTAATGGCTTGATGGGTATGGTACCCGGCTTGATTATGGCTTCCATCAAAGATTTCAAAGCCCGCCCTGAGATCATGAAAGCAGTTGGATGGGGTACGTTAGGCATTGCAGTGGGCATGTTGTTTGCATCAGTGATGGAAAAACTCACCGGTGGTATTGATTGGAGCACTGCGATCGTTGGCTACTTTGTGCCAGCCTTCCTCGGGAATTTTATAGTCACAATCATACTTCTGCCAATATTGATGATTGCATTTGCCGGAGTTGCTGCCCAAAGAGGTCGATAATCAATGCTTGTGAGCTGGAAGTACCGACCGCGCAATACATTTATCCAACGTTTGGATCCACGAACCAGATTTATATTCATGGTCTGCATTATCTTTGCATTGACCATATCAGATATTTGGGACTATCGGATCATCTTCCCGGTCTTCGCCATATCGCTGACCCTGTATTTGATGGCACGGATTGAATGGAAAGATGTACGGCGAGCCTTTATCTATATCTTCATTCTGGTGTTCTTCATCGTTGGCTTGAATGGCATGCTCTCGGGGCGCGGCGGTCCTTCCTCGGTGACCAATATTCCATCGCCGGTTGTTTTCACTGTTCCCTTCAAAATTCCATGGACCGATCTGGGATGGGATGTGGCTGTTACTGTATCGAAAATCTGGTTCGCGCTGAACCAGATGGTGCGTATGCTGACCATGGCTATGCTCGCTATTCCGATACCTTACACCCTGGACCCAAATATCTATGGCACAGCTTTCAAGCGAATGGGTGTGTCGGATAAAGTCTCTTTTACGATGGATCTGGCTTTTCGTTTCCTGCCCACGACTGTCCGAGACCTGATGATCACCATGGATGCTCAACGCGCGCGTGGTTATGAAATGGACAAGCTCAAAGGCGGACTTTTCAGCCGCATTCGAAAACTGGCCCCATTGGTCATCCCTGTTGTCATGCAATCCACTGTAACAGGGGAGGAAGTCATCGACGCCATGGATCTGCGCGCCTTTGGCACCGCTCCGCGCACATGGCTGAAGGAGTTGCATTATGCCAACCGCGATTATCTGATGATCGGGCTGGGTGTTGCCATCTTCGTCGCATGCTGTATACTGAAATGGGGATTTGGGATCGGCGGCTTCATCGTCCCCCAGTTCTTCACCAACCTGCTGGTGGGATAAAATCGTATTCGAATAAGAACGAAACAACCGATACAAACCGATGTATCGGTTGTTTCGTTTAGAGATGTCTCGGGTAAATCTCACCCGCTTCAATGGCCACCTTCAAGTGATTCTCCTGCGGTGGGAAGGTGCAAGTTGCGTAATCGGTGAATGCACATGGCGGACTATACGCCTTATTAAAATCCACGAATACTTTGCCGTCTTCGTGAGCATCGGTGTAATGATAACGCCCGGAAGGATACGTTGGATTGCCGTTGGTCAGGTCCATGAACTGGATGAAGAGGCGTCGATCCGGAAGCTCTTCCACGTCTAATTCGTGTTTTTTGCCAAACAACTCAAAAGAGACAAACCCCTGCATGGGTTCGTCCAGGATCGCGCCAAGGATGTCCGGCATCTTCACTACTTTGGGAATGTCATAACGGGTATATGTGGCAGGGATGCACATGGATTCTTTAACGGGAAACCACTCCCGGCTGGGGAAGAGGCGGCGCTCTTCCCGCGTGTTGTCCCAAATTCGGATTCCCACTCCCTTGGACCGGCGCACGACAACCATTCTCATATCACTAAAGGTGATGAAGCTCGGCACATCCTCCTGGTCAGCATCGAGCAGGGCGCTTTTCGTTGCAGTACCATTCACTTCGACCGGCATGTTATCCTCAATGTTTAACGTGACATTATTGCCATCGAATTCAAATGTACCGAGCCTGACAGGTGCGCGCCTGGGAAGAATAATATCGGCCTTCGTATCAGAGCCGATAACGTTGGTTCCCCTGCTCAGCCAGAAGAGGCCCGCCAATGCGAGCCAGCCGTTCTCGCGACGCAGATTCGCATCCACTTCCTGTCGCCATTTGAGAATACTTTGTTCGTACTGTTCGTTAACCATGTTTGGCATTATACCTGAGCGATGATATTGAAAATTTTCAGTTTTGTTACGAATTAGCCTCTGTAGATCTCACCTGCTTCCACGCGAAAGGGCAGGGAGTTCTGCTGAGGAGCAAAAATACAGGTTGCATAAGGTGTGAAAGCACAGGGCGGACTATAAGCATGGTTGAAATCCAAAGTGACCTTATGATCAGTTACGGGCTCGGTGTAATAATACCGGCTGGGTGGATAGGTTTCCTTGCTGCTGGTGAGATCCTTGAACTTTATAAAAAGAGTATGACTTTTCGTTTCTGTCACATCGAGCTTATATTTCTTTCCCTCGAATGTAAAGCTGATGTATCCATCCATGCGGTCCTCCACGGTGTCACCAAACGTATCGGGCTGTCCGGATTGTTTCGGTTCAGTGTAGCGGGTAAAGCGCGCGCTGATGCGGAAATGCTTGTTAATGGGGAACCACTTCAGCGGTGGGAGCAGGAACCGCTCTGTTCGCTGGTTATCCCAGATGCGGATGGCATATCTGCCTGCATGTTCATGGAGCACCATGCGCATTTCATTCCACGTGATGAAACTGGGATGTGCCTCCTGATTGGATTTGAGGGCAGTTTTGCCGGCTACTTTGCCATTGACTTCCACGCGAACGCCCTCTGCCGTCTGAAACTGGGCTGCCTTACCCTTCATCGTTACGATTCCAAGAAACGTGGGTGCGCGATCGGGCAGGACCACTTCACACAAAGGATTGGAACCAATCAGATTCCTTCCCTCTTTGAGCCAGCTTAATCCCGCGAGCGCGAGCCAGCCGTTCTCGCGGACCAGCTCGTCATACTTCTTTGCCTGCCATTTCAGGATTTGTTGTTCGTACTCTAAATCTTTCATCGAGAGTGATTATACATTGCATGGCAGGATTAAGACCTTCCAAATCCATTCACTCTTGGAGGGCGTACTCAACTGCCTGTTCGATGGTCATGGCACGCCCTTCAGCCCAGCAGGCAGCCGAGATCTCATCACCCAGGGCATCACGTGTCGTCGTCGCATCCTGTTCATGGTGGTCGCGCTCAAACGGCGAAAGCAGAAATCGCAGATGAGTGAAAAATGTTTCGGTTGCACCGAATAGCCTGGCCGCCCGCATCATCTCGTGTTGAGCAACTTCCAGGGCAATAAATGCCTCCAAAGAGTACGCAATATTCCAGCGATTTTTGGTGCTTTGCAATATCGTCAATGATTCCCTATAGAAAGAACGGGCTCTTTCAAAGTCACCCCGCGCATATGCCACTTTTCCCAATCCATTCAATGCACCTGCGATCGTATAAGGACTTCCAATCTCGCGTCCAATGGCTAAAGATTCTTCGTAGTACTTCACTGCCAGGTCAAGATTTCCCTGAACCCATGCCACACTTCCCAAATCGTAAAGCGTACCAGCCACTGCGCCCTGATTGCACAATTTCTGGACAATGTGCAGTGATCCCTCGTAGAGTTTGGCGGCCTGTTCGTAGTCGCCGCGTGCCCAAGAGACTCGTGCCAGATCATAGCGACGGCCAGCAATGGTATTCTGATCTCCCATATCCCGCCCAAAAGTCAGGGCTTCTTCATAAAGCTGGGCTGCCCGATCAAATTCGCCCTGCGCCAGCACAACGCTACCCATACCGGACATGGCCATGCTAACGGCCCATTTATTCCCGACCTGGTGAAACACATTTTGACTCTCGAGGTACAAGTCCTTCGCCATTTCATAGTCACCCTGCCAGAAAGCAAGGTTCCCGAGGCAGGAGAGGATCCATGCAATTCCATCCTTATCTCCCATCTGTTTGCGCAATGCCAGGTCTTCCTCCCAGATCGCCTTCGACTGCACATAATCACCTTTGATCAAGGCGTAACTGCCAAGGTGGTCGAGGCATTGAGCCGTGCCAAATTTATCTCCTGCTTCTCGAGACAGTGCCAGACCCCTGTTTGAAAGTGCAGTTGCCCCGTCGAAATCATCCCGAAAGGAGGCTCCTTGCGCCAGGTTCCAGAGTGCATAGGTAGCGCCCTGTCGGCCTGAGGGACCCAATCCTTCATGTAATCTCAAACTCTCTTGCGAAAATTCGCAGCCGCGCTCCACATTACCATGCATAACTAGAAGAGAACCAATCGCATTAAGTGCCTTACCGCGTACCAATGCTCTTTCCGGTGACGGAGAAGCACTTTCATGTGCTGATGTTTCCACCGAAATCGCGCGCTCCAGCCACTCGATCCCTTCGCTTTTGCGACTGCGGATATGCCAAAACCATAAGAGAGCACCTGCCATCCGCAATCCGGCCTCACTGTCAGCTTCGAATGCCCACTCCAGCGCTGCTCGAATGTTATCTACTTCCCTTTCCAACCGGTCCAACGCCTCTACTTGATTTGATCCCCGCAGTTCAGGTTCAATTTGCTCCGTAAACTTCAAATAATAGGACAAATGTCGATCTCGAATATTCTCGCCGCCACCTGCCTCCATCAATCGTTCGCGCCCGTACTGCCTGATTGTTTCCAAAAGATGATAACGTCCCTCAATTCCCAGGTCAGAGTCCGGGATCACCAGCGATTTGTTCACCAATTGGGAAAGAAGATCCAATATATCGAAGCTCCCTATTCCTTCTCCGGCACAGATCATCTCGGCTGCCTCCATTGTCCAGCCACCCGCAAATACCGAGAGTCGTTGAAGTAATGCACGCTCCGAATCCGAGAGCAAATCATAGCTCCAATCGATTAACGCCTGCAGGGTTTGATGCCGAGGTAGAGCCGTTCGACTTCCACCCGTGAGCAGACGAAAGCGATTGTCGAGCCGTGCTGTGACCTGCTCCACGGGCATCATCTTTACCCGTGCGACTGCCAGTTCAATGGCCAGCGGAATACCATCGAGTCTATGGCAAATTTGGGCGACCGAAGATGCGTTTGCACTTGTCAATGTGAAACTCGGCTGGATCGCTTCAGCACGCTCAACGAAGAGTCGTATCGATTCGTATTGTGTTAATGTTTCAAGTGGGAGAGTATGTCGTGAGTCGGGTACGGAGAGTGACGGTACCCGAAAAGTCATTTCACCGGGAATGTCCAGGGCCTCGCGGCTGGTGGCAAGCATACATAAATTAGGACATGCCTGCAGCAATATTTTTATTACCTGGGCACAGGCAGATAACAAATGTTCGCAGTTATCCAGGATCAGCAGTGCTTCCTTGCTGCGCAGATAATCAATCAGGATGTTGATAATGGGACGACCAGATGACTCTCGAACCTCCAATGTGGCTGCGATCGTCTGCGGCACGAGCAACGGATCTGCAAGCGAGGCAAGCTCCACCAGCCATACTCCATCCGGGAAGAGTTCCAGCAGTTCGGCAGCGACTTGGAAGGCAAGCCGAGTCTTGCCTGTGCCTCCTGGCCCAGTCAGCGTTACGAAGCGATCGCCCAGAAGCAGGCGCTTCACCTGAACAATCTCCTTCTCCCGCCCGATAAAGCTTGTCAGTTGTAACGGCAGATTGTGTGGGAAGCTGTCCAGTGTTTTGATGACGGGAAAATTAGAAAGCAGACCAGGCGCGGTCACATCATAGATGTGTTCCGGTCTGATGAGGTCCTTCAGACGATGCTGACCCAGATCGTGCAAAGCAATTTCATTGGGCAGCCAATCAGATACCAACTCATGAGTGGCCTGCGTGAGCAGGATTTGCCCACCATGACTGACGCCAAGCAACCGTCCCAGACGATTGAGAATCGGTCCCACATAATCATCATCACGCTCTTCCGTGACTCCCGTATGCAGCGCCATCCGTATCCGCAGAGGACCCAACTCGCCCCAGGATTCGGTTTGCAATTGTCGCTGTGCGTCAACGGCGGCGTTCAAAGCATCGAGCGCTGTATCAAAAGCAATCTGAAAGGCATCACCTATCATCTTGTACACATAACCGTTGTGCCCGGCTGCCACCGTGCGGAGCATTGTCTCCTGCCGCGCAAAAGCGTGTGCCATCCACTCGGGATATTGCTCCCACCATTGGGTACTCCCTTCGATGTCGGTGAAGAGAAACGTGACGGTACCTGAGGGTAGTCTGTTGATCATATCTGCCTAATATTATCACGATACAAAAAGACCCTCTGATATTTTATGGCTTTGAGGCATGCGGATTGGAGTCTTCATCTGCTCTGCCAGAGCCACAGCAGGCTTTGCGCCCGCGTCTCCAACAGGTGTTCATGATCTTTCCCACATGCGCCCAGGATAGGCGCGACTTGTGTCGTCTTAATTTCGCCTGATTGCATTCTTGAGTAAAGTCAGGGTTTCGGTTTTAAGTTTTTCTATTTTTTCCGGGCTTTTTGCGTCCATGGCTTTGTTGCCGAGTACCACTATTTCGCTGTTCTTAAGCGCGAGGCCAAATTGTATGGCAACTGCGCCTTCCAGTATGGGGATCGGGCCTACTTTTGTGGCTATATCCACAATATCATTGAATGGAATTACCCGATCTCCTACTTTTACAACATTGATAATCGGTGATATGGAGATTTCCTTCAGATCCCGCCTCGCGCGCATTTTCCTATAAAGGTAATACGCAAACAAGCTGAACATGGCAGCCATGAAGAATCCAAAAATAACACCCCCACCATTCACCTCAGCCTTATGTTTCACTAGTTGAATGATTCCAGTCACCGTAAGCGCGATTCCCCCAGCCGCAACAAGAGCAGTCACAATGAGCAATCCCATTGTGACACAGCCTCCAGCTTTCCTTGGAGTGAATGTGACCGTACCGTCTGTCGCCTGCAAGATGGTCGCATCGTCCAATTTGATTCTTATCTCACCGTCCATTTAAGCCTCCTTTTGATAGACAGAGCCGATAAAAAAGAGCGCATTCATAAAAATGCGCTCTTGAACACCAGATCTATTCGTCCAATGTGCTGATATCACCTTCCGGCAGCCCCTGCGCTCTTGCTTTCAGGACACGGCGCATAATCTTGCCTGAACGCGTCTTGGGAAGTTTATCCACGAACTTGATATCCTCGGGACGCGCGATCGGACCCATGTGAGTTGCCACATGCTGACGAAGCTCCTCAGCCAGCTCGGGCGACCCAGCCATGCCGGCCTTTAGGAGAACGAAGGTATGAATGCCCTGTCCTTTGAGCTCGTGCGGGAGCCCAATCGCCGCGGCTTCGGCTACGGCAGGATGACTCACCAACGCAGATTCAACTTCCGCAGTTCCCAAACGGTGACCAGAAACTTTAATTACGTCGTCCACGCGGCCGATGATCCAGAAGTAACCATCCTTATCGCGCTTGGCAGAGTCACCTGTCGTGTATTTTCCTGGGTTCTTTGACCAATATTGACTTACATAACGATCCGGGTCGCCGTAGATTGTCCGTAACATCGCGGGCCACGGATTTTTCAACACAAGATAGCCTTCGGTATCATTCGCGACAGGATTCCCGTGCTCGTCCACGATCTCAGCCTCCTGACCAAAGAATGGACGCGTGCCCGAACCGGGTTTTAGAGGAACAGTGGGAGTCGGTGTGATCATGAACATGCCCGTTTCCGTTTGCCACCACGTATCCATGATCGGGCATCGCTCCTTTCCGATGACTCGGTAATACCATCTCCATGCTTCGGGGTTGATCGGCTCACCAACAGAACCCAGCAGGCGGAGCGAGGAAAGATCGTGTTTATTCGGCCAGGCTTCCCCGAAGCGCATGAGTCCGCGAATGGCGGTGGGTGCTGTGTACAGGATGGTGATCCCATACCGCTCGACACATTGCCACCAGCGGTTTGGGTATGGGAACATCGGTCCGCCTTCGAACATGAACGATGTCGCGCCGTTGAGCAACGGACCATAGACGATGTAAGAGTGACCGGTTACCCAGCCCGGGTCCGCGGCGCACCACCAGCGGTCATCATCCTTGATGTCAAAGACATATTTGAGTGTGGTGTACGTGCCCACCATATATCCACCATGCGTGTGCAGGATGGCTTTGGGTTTGCCGGTTGAACCGGATGTATACAGAATATAAAGTGGATCCTCCGCGTCCATCACCTCAGTTTGACATTTTCCATTTGCGATGGGAAGCGCCAGCAGATCGTGATACCAGTGATCGCGTCCCCCTTCCATCGGGACATCATGCCCCACCCGTTTTACTACGATCACATTCTCCACCGACGGGCAGTGCCTGAGTGCATCATCCACGATGCGTTTGAGCTCGACTACTTTGCCGTTGTTGTAACTCCCGTCCATGGTGATGACGAGTTTGGACTGGCTGTCATCAATGCGTCCCTGCAGCGAATCGACTGAGAAGCCGCCGAACACCACCGAATGGATCGCGCCGATCTTCGCACACGCCAGCATGGCAAAGACGATCTCAGGCACGCGTCCCATGTAAATCGTGATGCGGTCTCCCTTCTTAATACCCATCGCTTTGATGATGTTTGCCATGCGGCTCACTTCGCGGTTCATGGCGTAATAGGAATAGGTCTGGTGCAGTTTGCCATCTTCGCTTTCCCAGATCAATGCCAGTTTGTTCTTACGATATGTTTTTAGGTGACGGTCGATTGCGTTATGGACAATATTTGTCTTCGCGCCGACAAACCATTTGAAGAACGGCTTATTCGAATCGTCCAGGACCTTGTCCCATTTCTGGAACCATTCCAGTTCTTCGGCTTCCTTCGCCCAGAAGGCTTCCGGGTTTTTGCGCGCGTTTTCTGCCGTAGCCTCCCAGTCTTTTAGAATCGCCTGATCCATCACATCCTGTGAAGGATAATAAACTTCACCTTCCATCGTCTTTTGTTGAGTGGCCATTGTTTCTCTCCTCAATATGAAATGGATGATTGAATATTTGAATGGACGACACCTTTACGAAGGAGTCGTCATAAACTCCCATGTCAGTGCATGGGCGATCAGGATCAACAAGCATAGAAGCAATGCTTCCAGTTGAAGCGGTTCGAGTCCAAGGATGCGAGCCAGACCCGGGAAAAGTGCAAAGATCAAAACAAAGCCATAGAGCAATGGGACAGCCCAACTATTTTTGCTGAACGCACCGTTTGGATTGGCAGCGCGCGTCAACTGGATCAGCCTGCTTGAGGCAACAATTCCCACCCCGGCTGCAATGATAAAGACTCCCTGCCAGATCAGATGATTTGTGCCTCCAACTTGCGCTCCCAGACTCATCAGGCCAGGAATCAAAAAAGAAGCGTAAACGCCTCCCGCCAGGCGGCGCTTCGCTTCGTTCTTAAGCCACTCGGATTTATCCTTTACCACAGACCACCACAAACCCACCAGAGTAAAGCAGGTAGCCGCGGTAATTGCATAGAACGTATTGATGTCCATGCTCCTCCATCTCTCCTTGGTTGGTCGCTATTTTATCAGGTTTGAGAAGCGGGTGATAGTCACCTGCCGCTATTCGATCCAATCCAGAATCTTGTGCCATGCGCCGGCGAACGGCAGGAACCACGGAAAACCGTTATAGAGTCCCAATGGGGCAGATGGGAAACCAAAAGACGCGAACGGATGCTCCCGGATGTTACCTTTCATCATCGCTTCTGCCACCGTCTGTCCCATGTGCGTTGCCATGGCCACACCGTGCCCGGCGTAACCAAGCGAGTAGTAGATCCCATCCACTTTACCAACGTGCGTCATCATGTCGAAGGCAAAATCGAGCGTACCGCCCCAAACATATTCGATTTTCGCATCCTTCAACTGTGGATACACCTGGACCATTTCGCGCCGCAAAATTTCTGCGCTGCGTTCGATCGTCCGGGATGTTTCAGGAAAGAATGCGGCGCGCCCACCGAAGATCATGCGGTTATCCCATAATCGGAAATAATTCAGATAATGCATCGAATCAAAGATCATACGACCATTCGGGATCAGTCCTTTTGCCTGTTCGTCTGATAATCTTTCTGTTGCGATGATGAACGATCCGATGGGAATGATTTTCTTCTGCAATTTCCTGGTGACGTTTCCCGTATAACCCGATGTCGCCACCAAAACAGATTCGGCACTTAAGGAGCCGCGTTCGGTCTCGACGAGGAAGCGGTTCTCTCGACGCTCAAGCCTCTGGACGCGTGCCCGGGCATGGAGCGTTGCCCCGGCCTTTTCTGCCGCGCTGGCAAGCCCTGCAACATACTGCCCTGGATTCAAACCTCCACTGCATTCATCCAGGATTGCGCCGTAATATATGTTGCTGCCGATCTCTGCGCGTTGATTCGCCTGCGGGATCAATTGAAGTCTATGGTTGAACTCCTTTTCCATGAATTCAACTTCCTCCTTCAGTGCATCAAAATGGTTTGGCTTGTTGGCTGTCAGAAGATGACCGCACCGCGCAAACCCGCATTCAATGTTTTCCTCTTTGACGATCTGTTCAACTGTATCAATGGAGTCCAGCGAGTATTGAAACAATCTTCTGGCGATCTCACGTCCATATCTTTTTAGGACCGTCCCCATTCCTACTTTGAGCCCGGTCAAAACCATGCCACCATTGCGCGAACTGGCACCCCAGCCGATGGTCTCAGCCTCGAGGACGACAACACTTGTGCCGTTCTTTGCCAGCGTCCGCGCCGCGCTTAAGCCGGTGTAGCCGCCACCGATGATCGCCACATCCACTTTTTCAGGAAGCGGAGTAATCGTGTTTTCTTCACCAGGCATGTGAGTTGTGGTGTGCCAGTAGACCTGTTGTTTGACAATCATATTCGCCTTTCCTACTCCCTGATTTTCGAACTCTCCTCCCGGCGGAGGACAGCTCCTTGAATTGCAATGCCTGCGATAAAGAGAATGAAGAATATCAATCCGCCGGCTGTGCGTTGAGCAAATAAGGATTGAACGATCAACGACGCACCCGCCAGCGAGGATAAAGTAATCAGCGCCCAATTGAAGAGGAGCATAACCAGAACCACACCGATGATTCCCCCAATGACATAAATAATCCAGGACAGCGCGCCTTTATTCAATCCCAGCATATTGCTGAATACTGCCAGCAAAAACCCCCCAGCGAGAAAGCCTGCCACGCCCATTGCAAGCGTTTCAAGAAAGATTGCGAATAATGCAAAGATCACCCCAACAATTAAGCCGATGACGATGGCCGTCCCCTCAGGTCCCCGCCAGAAGCGGGCTGCCAGTTGCATTCCCGTAATAAAACCCAGTGCCCCGACGAACAGCCAGAACAGTTTTCTCCCCGCAACGAGCAGTGAACCGCCAAGGAGCAGATTGATAACATTCAGCATCTTAACCTCCAGATGTAAACGAAACTGGTTTAGGCAAGGATGGATTTCCAATCAATTTCGTTGGCCGTCTTATGCAGTCGATGATCATCTTCCACGATGCGATAGGTGAGATTTGTGAAGAGCCGACGAGAGTCCAACCGACTCTGTCTGTGATGATTGAATAGAGTTGACTCATCCGCTCATCGAAGGAGCCTTTGAAGTCCGGTGTTACCATGCCGGGAAACCATTCACGAAATTGGTGCGCTTTGCCACTGTTGCTATCGCCTGCACTGCCATGAATGTACAACATGAGGCGGCGGGTGTTGAGCATCATCACCTTTCGGCTTGTTTTTGCGCCTGCATAATAATGACCTGCGTCAGCGCGCCCATGATGAATAAGCCAGCTCCAATGAGGATTTCCGCGGTCGGATCGAGCCTGAAGAGATTTAGAACATAGGCAGCGCCAATTGCTGACGATACCAAAATCAGCGCCCATTCAGTTAGCAGGCC
Organism: Anaerolineae bacterium; assembly: GCA_041487615.1. GTDB lineage: Bacteria > Chloroflexota > Anaerolineae > Anaerolineales > Villigracilaceae > Defluviilinea. The sequence goes on along the minus strand of JBGPNQ010000028.1, from coordinate 5,900 downwards.
GAGAGTGAGTGCCCCAATGACTCCACCGATTACAAACGGCAAAAGGGGGACGGTCAGCATATTGGGCTGATAATATTCGACGAGGAAGAAGCCTCCCGCCAAAAAACCTGAAACGAAATAACCCGCCCGTTCATTCAGGAGAACAAGGATTGCTGCAATCACGCCAAGCGTGACCATGAATGCCCCCTCAGACCACGCCGGCCACTGCGCCGGGAGAAGTGGCGTCAGCCGAAAACCGATTAACCCAGCCATGGCGCCCGCAAAAATAAAATTGAGTTCACGTCCCAGGAAGAGCAGAATTCCTCCGATGACTCCTCTTATGAGCAGCATAGGTTTCTCCTTTCCAATCTCAATGTTTGTCGCGCAACATCTCCCGCAAACTGATTTGAAGATCATGCGGCAGTTCCGCCGACATTCGCCTGAGGGACACTGCGGGTAACGGGCTCTTTGTCCCTGTCAGGATCTGTTGAAGAAAGTACGCCGTTTCATCGGGCGACGCATTGTACAAAGTAGTGATCAGTTCCTGCAGATCAAATTGTAATGCAGCAGGCGCGGCTTTGATAATGGGCTCTACCAGTTCGAAAATGGGGGGCAGGTTGTCAAAATCCTCAGAGGAGATCAACGGGACCAGTGCCTGGATTCCATTTGACCACATGCGCTGGCGCGCCGGGTGAAGCCACTCCTTGACAAGTACCAGAAACAGATCGGGTGTTTCCTTGCGAAGACGGGTGAGGCTGGTGGTCAACAGCGCGGCGCGGACGCTTGGGTCGCGTACGGCTTGTGTCCAGGCGGTGAGGCGGGCAAGGAGTCTTTCCTCCTGGGGCGGGATCCGTCCCAGCAAATATGCGGCAAGCAGCCGTGTTTCCAGCCAGCCTTCGTCCCAAAGCGCATCTGCCAGTTCGAGCGCCTGAATAGGTTGTTTCTCTGCAACAGGACCCAATTCATTTTCGATCTGGCGTAAGACGACCGCCGGTGTGCGATAGGTGGGCAGCACTGAAGATGGTGCAACGCCCAAACTTCGTAACGTGCGGTTGACGTAATGATCGAGGATTTCGCGGTGTTCACGCAAAAAATCAGATGGCTGGCCGAAGAGGTCAGCTAGTTTTGCGGTTTGTTTTTTCAGACGGGCCAGATCAATAGCAGGCATTATTTATCTGCGAGCGAAAACAATTTTTCGATTTCGGCGGATGGAAGCAAAGGTTTGGACTCCATAAATTCTGCTACCTTGGGTTTGAGTTCCTGCATTCTTTTACAAAGTGTTTTCAAGGATTCGATTTGGTTCTCTCGACTTCTTTGAGGTCGGCTGAGCGAACCACGCGTGTAGATCCAGGGTTCTCCGTTGATTTGTCTTTCGATATCTCCAGCTAAAGAATGTAGAGACTCAATCCAGTGTGTAGCGAAGACTCCATCATCTCGAATCACATATTTAATTGTAACTGCTGTCATCATCCAGAAGAACGCCCATTTCTCTGCAACGGATTTTTTCCGCTGTTCCAAATCCTCAGGGCGGGATGGAGAAGAAATGGGAAATCCAATTTTATCAAACAAGGGTTTTGACTGAGCAGGTCGTTTTGCTTTGGATTGTGGAATTAATACCCAGTCCACCATTACAGCAGAATTCGCATAAAGGACGAATGTAAACGTTCCTCCGTCGGGTGCATTGTTGTTGTTCTCATGGATGAGTGCGGGAACACCAAATTGGCTGATGAGCGAAAATCTTTCTGGAGATGTTTGGTCGCTCACCGATTCCAATTTCATGCAAAAGCTTGAACTATGTTCCTCTGAAACGACTAGACTGAGATCGATATCGCTAACGGAATCAGCTTCATTTCTGCCGAAGCTTCCTGTGAGCCATGCCGCGACGAATCTTTGATCGCTTGATAATGATTCGGCAATCTTTGCCAGAAAAGATTCGCGCGACCCGCTGTAGGATTCCAAATTATTGGAGAGCATGTTAACTGCGAACGCGGATTCGCTTTTCTTCCACGATCCAGAGTTTTCCTGTGATTTCCCCTTTTTCAATGATAGGAATAAGTCTTTGAAAAACATCCAGGATAAAGGGTTTATCCTGTCGTTTTGATCTGACTACGAGGAAGCCCGGAAATTCGTTTGGTGGATAAGTCCGTATATCAGCAAATCCAATATCAAGGGTGATTAAGACTCGATTTTCAGTCCGGCAAACAATCGAAAGATGCTTATCATCCGTCCCCGTCAGCTTTTCAGCGTGAACTGTATCAATATGACCTGCCTCGCGAAGCATGTCTGCGACCTCAACGGGCACGTTTTCATCAATCTTGAATTGCATATTTCAGGTTGGGAAGGCGATAACTTCTTCACGTGCCAACTCTGCGGCGTATGCAATTGCGGCGCGAATTGTTATTGAATCTAGAGGTGGATAACTCCTGATTATGTCCTCTTCTTTTACCCCTGCTGCAAGATTATCAAGAATGACGGCGACGGGAATACGTGTGCCGGTTATGCAAGCTTTCCCGTGCTGAATAGTTGGGTCAACAGTAATATACGGTTTCCAGTCCATGGTTGCCTCGCTCTGTAATTATACAGTGGACGATGCTGAGGTGAGGTGCTGAGTGTCAGATCTCAGGCAAGCATACCTGACACTTCAACACCTGGCACCCATTAATATGCCTTTGCGAAATAGACCTTGCGTTTGGAAGGCTTGCCGCAGACGACGCAGGTTCCTTCTTCGCTGGGTTGGTTGAAAGGAATGTTGCGCGTGGTGGCTTTGGTGCCTTCCTTCACCTTCGCTTCACATTCGCGTGATTCGCACCAGTAAGCAAACGCCCAGCCGTCTTTGACCACTTCCTTGAGTTCATCATAGGTCTTCACATCGTGGATATTGGCATCGCGGAATTCAGTGGCGCGCTTGAGGAGCGCATCCTGGATTTCGACCAGCAGTCCGCTCACGGTCGAGGCGAGATCCATTTGTGAGACGAATGATTTGCCTTCCCTGCCGGGTCTGTCACGGCGGGCGAGGGCAACGCTTCCCTTTTCCACATCCTTGGGACCGATCTCCACGCGGACAGGGACGCCGCGCATCTCCCAGTCGTTAAACTTATATCCGCTGCTGACGTTGTCGCGGTCATCCATCTTGATACGGATGCCTGCGGCTTTGAGTTCTATGAAGACGCGGTCGGCTACTTCCATGACCTTGCTCTTCTCGGCCTCGTTCTTATAGATGGGAACTATGACTGCCTGAATAGGCGCCAGGCGGGGAGGCAGGACCAGTCCCTGATCGTCGCCGTGGGTCATAATGATCGCACCGATCATACGAGTGGAGAGTCCCCAGGAGGTCGTTTCACAATATTGCAGCGTGTTGCTCTGGTCCACAAACTGGATCTCAAATGCCTTGGCAAAGTTTTGACCAAAATAATGTGATGTCGCGGATTGCAATGCGCGCTTATCCTGCATCATACCTTCAATGGAGGTGGTGATCTGCGCGCCGGCGAAACGCTCACTTTCGCTCTTGGTGCCTTTGAACACAGGCACGGCGGCTTCGTTGATGGCAAAGTCCGCATAGATATCCAGAATACGGAACATTTCCTGTCTGGCTTCCTCTGCGGTAGCGTGCGCAGTATGACCTTCCTGCCAGTAGAACTCGGAGGTGCGTAGGAACAGTTTTGTGCGCATTTCCCAACGCAGGACGGAACCCCACTGGTTGATCAGTACCGGCAGGTCGCGCCAAGATTTGATCCATTTGGAGTACATGTAGCCAATGATGGTCTCAGATGTAGGGCGGACAACCAAGGGTTCTTCCAGTTTTTCGCCGCCGCCATGCGTGACCACTGCCAGTTCGGGCGAGAAGCCTTCTATGTGTTCCTTCTCCTTTTCGAAGAATGACATGGGGATCAGAATAGGGAACGCGGCGTTCACATGTCCCGTTTCTTTGAACCGTTTGTCGAGCGCGGCGATGCAGTTTTCCCACAACGCCCAGCCATAAGGTTTCACGACCATGCAGCCGCGCACGGGCGCGTAATCCGCAAGATCCGCTCGAAGAACAAGCTGGTTGTACCATTCTGCAAAGTCCTCTGCACGAGTTGTCAATTTTTCTTCGGCCATTTTTTCCTCTTTGAATTTATGCCCCGTTGGTCGGGTAGGGCGAAGCCATATCGCGACCAACCAATGACAAGTATTTTTGATATTTTATGTTTGCTCTTCATTGGTGGTCTCGACATGTCCCTCGAAAAACGCTCGGGACTACTTGACTACCGGAGTTAATCCAACATTTTTACAGCAGTTTGCACATCATTCGCAAAACGCAATATCTCGCGTTGCGGTGCGGTCATATAGGAGTTGAACTCTTTGAAGAACTGATCAAACGTGGACTGCCAGCCGCGCCCGATCAGTATCAACGGCCTCCGGTGCAGGGACTCCACGATCATCAAATTCCACATTAAGGAGATTTCGGTCAGCGTGCCCGCGCCGCCGGGGAGGGCAAACGCCGCATCCGCTTCATGGATGAGGGTCTGCAACCTCTCGATCAGCGTCTTCTTCCTGATCTCTTCTTTCACCCAGGCATTTGCCTTGATCTTCCGCCATTCTTCTATCTCTTCACAGGTCACGCCGATGACGTGTCCGCCCGCTTCATGCGCGCCGCGCGAGACAGCTTCCATCGTGCCGATGTAGCCGCCGGTCAGGACAGTATATCCGCGTTCGGCTAACAACCTGCCGAGTTCCAATGCTTCGACATAGGCTGCTTCGCCTTCTTTGGGTTGTGCACCACCAAATACAGATACTCTCATTCTTTTCCTTACCATGTCACTCTGAACGAAGTGAAGAGTCTCTATTATAGGGTAGAGATTCTTCGCTACGCTCAGAATGACATTACTCCTCAACATCCCATTCTCTTGTTTTGTTTATTTCAATCTTATCCAAAATAGCTTTTTCCAAATCTATTTCTGTCACAGATGCAAGTTGCAACAAGTACAAAGCCACGTCCGCCAATTCGCCTGCGAGTTCCTGTTTGTCTTTTGCATTCTCTTGAAATTGAAAATGCTCCAGAATTTCGCCCGCTTCCACTGAAAGGGAGATCGCCAGATTGCGCGGTGTTTGCGGTCGTTTGCTGTTTGGCTGGTACCAGCCTTTCGAGCGGACTAAACGGTTCATCTCTTCGGCGAGCTGTTTGATATCCATTTCGTTTTCTCCACTCGCTCAGCCCGGGAGCCCCGAAGGGATGCTCCGCGAAGGGGCGGAGGTGAGGGCAACAAAAAACGGCTCACCAGAGTCTGGGAGCCGTCTACGTAGGCGGAACTGAACCTCATCCAGACCAGGCAGGTGTACACATTCGAGGAGACGGGAGCGGGTTCAACATAGGCGAAGCAATCCTATGGACCAGCGAAGCAGTCCTGTGGATAAGCAAAGCAGTGCTGTGGATCATGGCGCAGATTATACCTGAATTTTGTGCGCCTATCGTGTTTCGATTTCGCAGGTAAAATTGTCCAAAGGTCCCATGCCGCCCTTTCTTCAGTTTGTGATTCGCCGCTTCCTGGTGGTCCCGGTTTCGCTGATCATCATCACCATGCTTTTGTATGCCGGAGTGATGTTGACGCCGCCCGAAGGCCGCGCTTCGCTGTATTTCCCTCCCCGCATGAATCCCAACATGACCGAGGCACAATTCCTCCAATTCCAGGAATCGATTATCAAACACTATCACCTTCGCGATCCATTTATAGTGCAATATGGTTATTGGTTAAGGTCTCTTGTTAACGGTTCATGGGGATATAGCCCATCGATCAAGGAACTGGTGTTGCCGGCTCTTGTGAGGCGTACACCCGTCACTCTGGAGTTGGCGCTGTGCTCTCTGTTGTTCCTGGTTCCTCTCGGACTCGTGAGCGGAGTGATCGCAGGTTGGAGACGTTCCGGGGTTTTTGACAATGTGTTTA
>JBGPNQ010000027.1:0-26753 GCA_041487615.1 Anaerolineae bacterium | reverse complement strand
GATGTGAATTGTCTCCGGTTCAAAGTATTGAACCGTGATCTGTGCAGTCCCTACGAAGCGATCCATACCCTGGATCATACGAAGCATGTCGGGATTGAAATCCGGATCGTTACGGACGCTGATGGCGTTTCTGAACAAAAGATTTGCCATGCTTTCCGGGATCTCCTTTACCGCCAGCATCATGGCGTTCATGACCAGAACGGGGATCACAAGAATCTCCTTGTGAGTGAGACCTGTTTCCACTTCAATCCTTGTGAAATCGCCCGGATCGAAGAGCCGCTTATTGCCCTGTGCATCAGTAATACCCGCCCATTGCTGGCCGATGACCACCAGCATGACATTACAGGTGGATGTAGCCTCGTCCAATACACTGCTAAAGTTCTGCCCAAGTGGAATACTCTCGATATCCCGAAAGACCGAATCTTCCCCATAGGCCGCGATAAGACGGTCCCTGATACGGTCAACAACATATTTGCTATCTGCACGTCGATACGATATGAAAATTTTCATTCCCAGCATCCCTTTTGTGCTTTTCAAAATGACTTCCGACCATGTACCTGGAGATCTAGCCCTTTGAAGCCTGTTCCATTATAAACAGAATACGGACAATTACAATCCCCTTTGACCGCCCTTTGAATCCTCTTTGTTAGAGGATGGAGGGCACCATCTCTGCTAATCGCAGCGTCAGCGATGAAGCTGAAGCCGCGCAATTCATGCGGGCACTAACAGGCTTCGTTGAAAACCCTGTCAGGTTGTGGGTGTAAATGAAGCAGGTCGCGTCTGAGACGCGACCTGCTTTTTGTGAATTCAAGCTAATGGAAGGAATTCCGGGTTCATCGAACCGGGATGGGATCTCTTTCAAATAAATTCCATTATTCCGGCACCGGCAAATCCTGGCACAGTTTTATATACGGCTGGTCAAGTCCAAATAGGACCTGCCAATCCGATGTGCTGAAGTTATTGATCAACCGCGAGCAGGCTGCCTGGACGAGATCAGAATTTCTTAACTTTTGCAGTTTTGAAACATCCCAGAGCTGGATCACTTTGAGAGATGCTGTCGCGAGAGTTTTCCCGTCCGGGGAGAACGACACGCTATACACAATGCCTCTGTGGGGGATGCGACTCACTTCCTCTCCGCTCGCAGTATCGATGATAAACACATTGTCGAGGTTTCCAACCGCCAATAGATCGCCTTGAGGGTTGAATGCGATTGAGTAGGGTTGTTGTCTGGTCACGGTATTTTGTAATTTATAGCTTCCGTTTTCCTGTTTCCATATTTCGATTTGACCGGAGGAGTTTGCGGCGGCAAGTAAAGAGCCATCCGAGTTAAAAGCCACGAATTGATTTTGGCCTGGCGATTGCCATTTGGTGATTTTTTGTTCCGCATTCGCATCCAGGATAACGAGCTTATCAGCGACACCAACAGCGACTGCTGTAGGTCCCGCGGCGATGGATAAGATCTTATCGCCTTCATTCAAGGAGCTGATCCTTTTTCCGGTTTTCACATCCCATGTTTCGATGATGCGGTCGTTTGTGCCTGTGATGAAACGCGAACTATCTGCAGAAAAAGCGAGTGCATAGGCGTCACCGGTGGGAGTTATTCGCACGGGATTACGCGACTTCAAGTTATAGATAATATATTCATTTTCGTATGTCGAGATGCCGATCGTTTTCGAATCGGGACTGATGACCAGGCCATTGATGTCATTTTTGAACGCGAACGAGGCATTACTCGGTGGACGCGATCCCGGGCCGGATAATTTGCCGGGGTCCAGCAACCAGACCCGATTGGCGTCTGAAGCGATGAGTGTGTTTCCCGTGGCTGTAAATTTCGATATCCGGGTCAACTCATCGAATTGGATGTAATTCACAGGAGCGTTCAGCCCTGAAATATCCCAGATGCGAATGTTACCAGCTCCATCACAGGTAACGAGACGTTGGTTATCCTCGCTAAAGCCAAGTGCAGTCCCATACGTCTCAAGTGGGATTTGGAACATCTGCACTCCGGTGTATGCGCTCCACACTCGTGCTGTGTTGTCATCCCCGGTGGTCGTGATCCATTTTCCATCGGGGCTGATTTCCACATTTGTAATGGCGCTATCCTGGAACATGTTCAATCGTTCCCTGGCAGTGCTCAGATCCCAAACCCGAACCCGGGCATCATCCGATGCGGTGGCAAACCAGGTACCGTTCTGTGCAAAGACAATATCTCTCACAAAATCCGAATGGAGCAGACGAAAAATCTCCTCTCCATTCTGTGTATCAAAACCAACTGCGTAATTATCTGCGCCTCCCGATACCACAAAGCGACTGTTTGGACTGAAGCGAATGGCAAGCACTTCACCCTTATGACCACCACGCGGGTAGATTGTTGAGCTATTCAAATCCCAGACCGTCACTGTCCCTGATTCTGATCCCGCAGCAAACCATCGACCATCCGGACTGAGGTCAGCGACTGTCAGCTTGCCGGTCAGCTTCAAGTGATCACCTTCATCCTTTGGATTCTCGATATTCAATACGGTGATGTTCCCATCCTCCCGGGCAATAGACACATCCTTCCCGTTTGCAGCAACATCCAAATCCCGGATGGGCGATCCCTCTTCGATTTCCCGTTCCAGACCTCCATTTTCCGCATTCAATTCCTGGACATGACCGGATTTGTCTCCTATTACGATGGATTTCCCATCCCGGATAAAGATCGCATCCATAACGGGCGCTGAGCTGGTTGCGCAAAATAATTCGTTGCCATCTTTCAGATCTCGCACGCAAGTTGTTCCATCATCGCTGGCAGTCAGGAAAGCCCTGCCGTTGGGATTGAGGTCCAATACCGTGATACTTCCATTTTGCCGGATCTGCGCAATGGGGAGTGGAAGCAGTCTGATATTCTCCCGCAATATTTCTGCTGCTTCATCCGATGGCGATTTTTTCCAGGAATCAAGCGCAAAGAGCGTACTTTTATATAGCTCTCCGGTCCTGGTTTGATAGATCTGTGCTCGCGCGGCGCTGCGTTGCGCTTCGGCAAACTTCGCATTCTTTTCGGCAATATCTTTCTGTTTTATTGCCTCCTGCGCATTTTTATCGGCCTCCTGTCGATTGCGTTCGGCGAGCGCAGCATTGTCTTCCGCGAGTCCTCGCTGCTTATCCGCCTCTCCTTTTTGAACCAATGCATCCGCCTCTTTGGCCCTGGCTACTATGGATGCTGTGACTGCCTGATATGACAGGAACGCCAGGGCGAGAAGGGCCATTACAGTTGCGAACCAAGCAAGGTTTCGGTTCCTTTCCGTTTGCCTGCTGTGCTCGATATATTTCAGTTGAAGTTCAGTCGGGATGGGATCTTTGGACGTAGATGTCCGCACCATATCTCCGGCATTGCGCAAATCCCGGCCGCGCAGGAGCAGACTCGCATCCTTCCTGCGGTGCCACTCCAAGGCGCGGACCTGGAGCCGGCGATGTTCTTCGAGCCAATCGAGATCGAGTTCAATCGCAGTCTTGATCTTTGCAAGACCTTCTTCGAAATTATCGTTCTTGCGGATGTATGTCCAGTTTAGTTTTCGGATATTTTCAGGCGCATCTTTCGGGTCGACGTCCTTCAAAACAATGGGAATGATGCGTTTGTTGTTTTGAGCTGCGCGCGCGATCTCCACTTTGCAGACCTCGGATATGATGGAATTCGGGCTGACCATGAAGATGAACGCATCCGCTTCCTCGATGCCGCGAAAGATCTGCTCGAGCCAGTCGACAGCGGGAGGAATGGATTCCCAGTCCACCCAAACTTCCTGTTGAAAGGACTTGAACGCTTCAATTAATTTTCGGGCGGCGACGGAATCTTTTCTGGAATAGGAGACAAATAATTTGGCCATTGAATACCTTTAGACAATATGGGAATAGCTCGATGCCGCGATGAAATCTTAGTGGACCGTTCCCTTGACTTCACCCTCTATTTTATCAGCCCACGGATAAATTTCGGTGCCCTTTGCGGCTTCCCGGATTGCAGGATCGTTTGAATAGTGTCCGCGTTTCTCAGGTGGGATTAATTCGGCGATGTGTCGCATGATCTCGTGACCGATTTCATCGAGCTGTTCACGGTGATGTTGTCCGCGTCCGTCTGCTTTGAATGGACCAAAAGGTTTGCCAATGTTGAACTGGATTTTAGCGCGTCGTCCACGCTTGAGGCTGGGGAACACATCATTGAGCCCGACCAGGCCAACAGGTAGTACAGGCGCGCCGGTCCGAGCCGCGAGAAAGGCTGTCCCCGGGCGGGCAGGTCTCAGAACGCTTGCCCAATTCCCTGCTTCTGGAAAAACGCCAAGTACGCCTCCTTGTTGGAGAATCCTCTCTGCAACTTTGAGTGAGTCCTTTGCGCCCGTCCCGCGGTAGAGGGGATGATAGCCCCACAACATTGGAATCATTCGTGTCGCGAGCGGCGAGTGAGGCAAATCTGCTCCGCCGACAAATTCGATCTGCCACGGTGAAAGTCGTACCAAACAAACGGGATCGATAAAGCTAAAGTGATTACTGACGACGATCAGAGGTCCCTGCTTCGGCAGATTTTCTTCGCCCGTGACCTCCAGTTGGGAAACGAGATTGAACGCTGGTTTCGATAACCACTTGAGGAACCTACGGATGACTTGTCGTTGAGGAGTATGAAAGCGCTGTGATGAGTTAGTCATATTGTGTAAACCGTCTCCCGTTTTGGGAGATGGTAGGGTGAGGGTAATTAATCTCCCGCTACATATTCCAACGCGGCTTCACGCGCCCGTGCTTCATTGACCGATGTAAGCATTAGAAACCCAACAATCAAGAAAATGGCAATGGTCGCGATGCTTGCGCGTTGACCATACTGTTCTGCGAGTGTCCCTGCAACTCCCTGTCCTGTGAAAAATTGCGTTGCAGAAAAAGCCAGCAAGCCATAGATTGTCGGCCCGATAAACGAGGATGATTTTCCGGCGACAGCAAAGAAACTGAAGAATTCAGTACTCTTGCTCTCAGGCGCGAACAGACCTGCCATCGTGCGGCTCAACGATTGGACTCCCGTCAATGCAAATCCTGCCAACGCGCCGATGAAGTAATAACCGGTTAGCGATGGATTAAAGATCATGGCAAGGATCGCAAAGATCATCAACAAAATGGACCAGTTCAATGCGCGCTTGAACCCAGATTTCTCGCCCCAGATACCAAATACGTATGCACCGATTGCACTTGTGACCTGGACAAGGATCATAAAGACGATGAGTTGAGTCTGTGTCATTCCAAACAGCACTCGACCGATGATCGAAGCAAATCCAAGTGCCATGAGAATGCCATCGTTGTAGATCAGGAACGAAACAATGAATTGGATATACTCGCGAAAATGACGGACCGATCGAAATGTGCTGCCGAGCCGTTTGAACGCAACGGAAAAATAATTTTCACCGATAGGCAGTGGTTTCGGTGTGCGCGTTTCCTTGACCCATAAAAACATGGGAATGGTTGCCACAGCAAAGAACAACGCTGTGAAAGCAAACGAACCACGTACCACCATTACATTGCTTTTGCTGATGATGATCGCAGGAAGAATGAATAGCAGGCAAACGATCCCACCGATCGATCCAAATGCCCAACCATTCCCGGAGACGCGACCCATTTCATCCGTAGTTGCAACATCATAGAGAAGCGCGTTGTAGAAAACTTGTCCACCTCGGTAACCGATCTCAGCCAGGATGAAAAAGAACATGCCAATGGACACATCCCCTTTTTGGACGAAGAAAAGCAGCGCGGTTGCGATCCAGGAGAGCACCGAAAAGAAAAGCAGGAATCGTTTCTTGGCAACCGAAAAATCTGCCATGGCCCCGAGGATGGGGGAGATGAACGCGACGACCAGCATGGCGAGGCCCATCGAAACTCCCCATAAGCGCGTACCTTCTGCACCGCCAACCACTGTCCCCTGGAAATACGCCGCATAGACTGCCAGCAAAATGACCGCTGCATAAGCCGAATTCCCAAAATCAAACCAGTACCAACCCCACTGCGCGCGCTTTCTGTATTTGTCCATGTGGCGTCTCCTGATGTTTTGCGGATTCTACCAATGGTTTAAACAGTTGACGTCACGTTTCGATTTGCCCAAAATCACTGGTTTACAAGCGTAGCAGTCCTGTGGACCAGTGTAGCGGTCCTGTGGACAAGCGTAGCAGTCCCATGGACAAGCGTAGCAGTCCCATGGATAATCCTGTCATGGACATTCAACCTGATCCCCACCAGTTTACCCATGATGCATGGGATGCCAATGCAGAAGTTTGGGATGCGCGCATGGGCGACGAAGGCAATGACTTTTTCAATATCCTTTGCTGGCCATCCCTCACCTCACTTCTGGACCCTCAGCCTGGTCAACATATCCTGGATATTGCCTGCGGCAACGGGCTGACCTCCCGCCGCCTCGCCGCGCTCGGCGCACAAGTCACGGCGTTCGACTTCTCTGCCAACCTGATCGAAAAAGCGAAAGCGCGCTCCACGAATTTCCAATCCCTGATCACATATCACATCATCGACGCAACAAACCAGGAGCAGCTCTTGTCCCTCGGTGAATCCGGTTTTGACTCCGCCCTCTCCAACATGGCTCTCTTTGACATGGCAGATATCCAAACCCTGTTCCGAACCCTGCCCAAGCTCCTCAGGCCCAATGGAATATTCGTCTTCTCACTCACGCATCCATGCTTCAACAATTCATCATCCGTGCATACAATGGAAGAATTTGACGATGGTGGGATCAAGACGATTTATTCCGTGAAGATTTCCCGCTATATGACTCCATATCACGCTCAGGGACTTGCCCTCCGCAACCAGCCAAAGCCCCAGCTGTACTTTGAGCGTCCGCTGCACTATTATTTGAATCTCGGCTTCCAGAATGGATTTGTACTGGATGGCTTTGAAGAACGCGCCTTCCCGCCGGATCACCCGCAGACCGCTCCGCTTGGGTGGGGAGGAAAATTTAGCGAAATCCCGCCTGTGCTGATTGCGCGCTTTCGCAAAATCTAAGATCGCTTTAGCCGCCGTCCTCGGCAGCGTTCATTCTGCAAAATGTGTAGGTCACGCTTTCCCTTGCGAGGACTTGCAAGCGCGACCTATGTTATTAACCATACAACTCTCTTCTAAAAAACTCTGGCAGTGCAAACGCTGCCTTATGGATTTCAGGATTGATGTAATTATTCACTCCCGGCGGATACGGAGTCTTCATCCCGTTTTCCCAGGGTGTATCCGAGACATACATGAATCCAATCCCACCGCCCGGATACGTGGGGATATTGGCATAATAATAAGCGGGATTCCGAGTCAGCGTTTTGGCAGATTTGTAAATCTCTTTGATCAATGCGGTGTCAAAAAATGGTTGTTCACATTGAGTTGCCGCGGCTCCTCCAGCGACCAGGGCACGTACCGTCAGCTTGTAAAACTCATCGGAGAAGAGTCGCTCCGCCATGCCGATGGGATCGGTCGTATCAGAGATGATCACATCGAATTGACCGGAGTTTTCCTCGAGATAACCAAAGGCATCCCGCACGAGCAGTTTGGCCCGCGGATCGGCCCAAGGGTCCCCGAAAGAAGCGGCGAAATATTCACGCGAAAGGTCCACCACGCGCTGATCCAATTCGCAGACGACCGCTTCCTCGACCGATGGGTATCTCAAAACCTGCTGCAGTGATCCGCCGTCGCCGCCACCGACGATCAGCACGCGCCTCGGTCCTCCAACTGCCAGCATCGGTACATGGACGATCATCTCGTGATAGCCCATGTTGTCGCGCTCGGTCAGTTGGATAATCCCGTCTAAAATCATCGCATTGCCGAAGAACTCCGTTTCGACAAACTGCAGATGTTGATATTGGGTTTGTTCATCCGCCAGGACGCGCTTGACTCGCACGCCCTTACGGTAATAGGGATGCAACTCCTCAGTAAGCCAGATACTCATGAATTAAACCGCCACGGCAATTCTGGTTTGAATCTCCGCATCGCGGTCTATCTTGCGAAGCGTAAAGTTATCCGCGCCCAAAGACTCTTTAATACGCTGGATCAACGGCATCATATCCTTGCCGATTGCACAGGTGAAGAGGTCAATGGCGCAATATCCATATTCGGGCCAGGCATGCAGACTTGCATGCGACTCTGCGAGAAGCAAAAAACAGGTAAAGCCATGCGGGCTGAACTTGTAAAAGCCCTCATCCACAACCGTCAAGCCGCTTTCATGCACGGCTTGCGCAAACAGCGAGTATGCCCGCTCGCTATCCATGAGAATCTCATGGTTGCAGTTGGAGAGATCAAAGATAAAGTGCTCTCCCAATTTCAAAGTCGCGTTCACTCACACCTCCAGGGATTACGAAGTGCCGCATGATCCACGAAACTTGATATTGAACATCCATGGAACAGGTCTAATTATTCATGAGTCAAGCGGCAAAAATATAAAGAACCCATCCGAAGGCTTCGAGCTTTTCAATTTCAACACGATCCGCAAGATGTGTGCCTTGCGTAACATGCGAAACCGCCTTCGGATAGACTCTGTTCGGGCATTTATACTATGTAACGACAGGATGTCAATCTTTTCATAAGCCTTCTTTCATCACAATAATGTCATTATTTAGTGCGAAACCAAAATGGCTTTGCTGGGTACGCTATAATCCCGTCCTGTTAACCCTGATATTTCCAATGCATTTAATTTATCTTCTTATCGAATTTGTGGACGAACTCGTGTTTGGCGTTGGCGAAGTGGCACTGCCCCTCATTCGCGATGGACTTCATCTCACATACACACAGATCGGTTTGCTGCTCAGCCTGCCTGGCATCATTGGGGCATTTATTGAACCGTTTATTGGAATTCTTGGTGATGTTTGGAAACGACGGACCCTCATTGTTACCGGCGGCATTCTCTTCACACTATCCCTATTTGTGACCGGTGCCAGCACCTCATTTCTCTTTCTTCTTTCATCCTTCGTATTGTTCTTTCCCTCCTCGGGCGCATTCGTCAGCCTCTCGCAAGCCAACCTGATGGACTCCGATCCGACCCGTCACGAACAAAATATGGCGCGCTGGACATTTGCGGGATCGCTTGGAGTCCTGGCGGGTCCGTTGCTTCTTGGATTGTTCGTCTACTTTGGCTTGGGATGGCGCGGCACATACGCCGCGCTCGCCTCTTTCTCGACCCTCTGCCTGCTTGCGGCGTTGGGATATTTACCTCCCGATTCTGTTTCCTCGCCGTCCTTCCCATCTTTGCGCGTGGTTTTCGATGGATTCCTCGCTGCGTTCTCCTCCCTAAAACGCGCGGATGTATGGCGCTGGCTCCTCCTGTTGGAATTCGCGGACTTGATGGGCGATGTGCTATTTAGTTATCTCGCCCTCTACTTTGTAGACGTTGGGCGCGCCACCGAAACTCAGGCAGGGATTGCCGTCACCATCTGGCTTGCGATGGGACTTATCACAGACTTTCTATTCATCCCATTCATTGATCGCCAGAACGATTCGATGAGATTCCTGCGTACTACCGCAATCCTGGAATTGTTTGCGTTTGCTGTTTTTCTGTTGACGCCCGGTTTTATCCCCAAAATAATCGTTGTGATCGTTGTCAATCTGTTTAACACCGGTTGGTATCCCATTCTGCAGGGACGGTTATACTCAAGCCTGCCGGGGCAAAGCGCCAGCATCCTGGCGATAGGCTCCGTCACAGCTCCGTTTGCAAAGTTCTTTCCCTTTCTCATCGGCTTCCTCGCCGACCAATTTGGACTCCAGACCGCCATGTGGATTCTATTGCTCGGCCCGCTTGCTTTGCTTATCGGCCTTCCAAGACGTATCAATAACCTGACATCTCGCACCTGACCCCTGACCCCTGAAACATGACAGCGAATTACTCTCTTTATTTCCATATCCCGTTCTGCACCCACCGCTGCGCCTACTGCGACTTTAACACATATGCTGGACAGGAAGAAATGATTCCGGAATACGTGGAAGCGTTGTGTCGTGAGGTTGAATTTGTCGGCAAGCGATTCTCCTCTCCCGCTGGGAGAGGGGTTAGGGGTGAGGGGAATGTCCATACCATCTTCTTCGGCGGCGGAACTCCATCCCTCCTCTCGCCTGGACAATTCGAATCAATTTTCCGATCGATCCACGCTAATTTTAGACTCACTCACGATGCTGAGATCACCATCGAAGCCAATCCTGGCACGGTCTCATACGAAAACCTGCTTGAACTGCGCAGGATTGGAATCAACCGCATCAGTTTCGGCGTCCAATCTGCAAACACAGAAGAACTGCGGATGCTCGAACGCGCTCACAATTTCTTCGATGTCATTGAAGCAGTTACATCGGCGCGCAAGGCTGGCTTTGACAATCTAAACCTCGACATTATTTACGGCTTACCCGAGCAGACTCTTCCAACCTGGCAAACCACCGTCCAGCGGATTCTCGGTCTGCACCCCGAACACATCTCTGCCTACGCGTTGACCCTCGAGCACGGCACTCCATTTGGACGCTGGTCAGCGAAAGGAATACTGCCTCTTCCAGATCCAGACCTCGCCGCGGAAATGTACGAATGGGTAAGTGAAACTCTTGAAGCGAACGGTTATTTCCAATATGAGATTTCGAACTGGGCAAAGCCTGGCCATGAATGTAAACACAACCTCCAATATTGGCGCGGACTTCCCTATCTTGCCTTTGGCGCCGGTGCACATGGATATGTCAATGGCTATCGCTATTCCAATGTATTGCGCATCAAAACGTATATTGACCGCTTCATCGATTACTCAGTTACTAATTACCAATTCCCCCTCTCTCCTGCCACCGTCAATCATCGCAAACAGACATTGCAGGATGACATGTCCGAGTTCATGATGACCGGTCTGCGTCTGACGCAGGAAGGCGTGAATGAAGATGAATTCCGAACGCGGTTCGGTCAGTCCATGCGTGAAGTTTACGGAAATGAAATTGATGAATTGTTGAAGTTGGGACTGTTGGAGCGCAAGAACTTGGAGTTCTTAAGGCTATCGAAGCGCGGCCGTTTGCTGGGAAATCAGGTATTTATGCGCTTTGTGTAATGCCGGATGCCATCCCGCGTCACGCGTTATCCCATCACGGTCTTCCAAATCGCCGGAGCGATATCGGTTAAGTTTTTCATATCACGAGTAAATTCTTTGCGGGCAGATTTATCTCCTATCACCAGGGCAGGTACATCTGCGTCTGTATGCCTCCGCGTGGATAAATCTTCCATGTTGCCGTGATCTGATGTAACAAGGATCAAGCCATCCTTCCACACGTCTACAAGTCCACGCAACACTTCGTCAAACGTTTCCATTAAACGGATTGCTTCGTCCATTTGTTGTTTGTGTCCGGCATAATCGCTTGCCCAGTATTCAAATAAAGCGAAGTCATATCCCTTTGCAAGCGTGCCAAGCTTACGCCCTGCCTCCTCTGCATCCATGACAGGCGCATCAATGAAGCCGAGCATGTTTCGCCATCCATCGCCGGTAAAATCCGCCGAGAGGGCGCGTCCGGCAAACAAGTCATCGTGTCTAAAAAGCGGAATGCCCGCGTTTGTCACTGCCAGCGGAATGGACGAATACAAACGCTTTCCTGAATCGATCCCATCGAAATAGCGCGGCGGATAGGCATTCAACAGTGCCGCTCTCTTTCCGGCTTTCGTGAAATTTGAGAACAATGTGTCGTCATTCAAATACGCTGCGACTTCAGGGTTTGGTTTCGGTCCATAGTGGTAACCCAGGTCGGCAGGGATATTTTTTCCCGTCAACAAAACGGCCTGTCCTGTTGCCGATTGTGGAAGTCCGTTCACTCCCAGCGCGGGATCAACTGCCACAAGCGATGCAAGATCCCCATGAAACGGAGCTGACTGCTTCAGCAATGACCTTCCATCCAGCCACTGATTCAAATGGGGCATCTTTGCCCGCGCAAATGGATTGCTCTCGGGATTATTTTCTCCCAAACCAATTCCATCGAGAAAGATAAAAAGGACGTGCATATCGGCGCATTATACAACCTTTGTATCGCGCCGAGGGCTATAGCGCCGTCGAAGCGCGGTTCGCAATGACATTTTCGACAGGATGGACTAAAATTATTTTTATGCCAAACCTTGACTTGAAAAAATTAAACTCACATCGCGCGCGGACCTTTCGCCTGCCGCCGTCTCCACGCGTTGGCTCACCGAAAGCGGCCCTCGAATTCATCAACACGCGCGGCTTTATTTATTTCTGGCCCATAAAAGGGATTGACCTTCCCAGCCTGTGGACAGCCGTCGCTGGAAATCGAGTCGTCGCCGATAAGCATGACGATCCCGGTCATATCACCTGGCGTTGGAAAGACAATGCTCTCGGAAAGAAGGCCTGGTACTACGCAAAGGTCCTCCGCAAAAAGGCGACGATGATCTCGCTCGATGTCGCCCCCTATTTTTATGCGTTATCCGAAAATTACGGTGCACCGGAAGAAGATTATTTGCTTGCCTACGAAGAAGGACGATTATCGCAAGCGGCGAAACAGGTCTATGAAGCTTTACTCAAGGAAGGCGCTCTGAATACGATTGACCTGAGAAGTGCGGCAAAATTGACCAACGCAAAAGATTCGGAGTTCAATAAGGCACTGGAGATTTTACAAGCGGACTTCAAAATACTGCCCGTTGGTGTTGCAGAAGCGGGTGCCTGGAAGTATTCGTTCATCTATGAAATTGTCCCGCGTCACTATCCAAATTTGCCTGAACAGGCACGCCATATCAGGGAAGGCGAAGCGCGCGCCACGCTCATGGATCTCTATTTCAGTTCGGTCGGCGCGGCGCAGGAAGGGGATGCCGCGAAGTTGTTCAGCTGGAGAAAGGAGTTAATATCGAGAACTATTACCGGCTTGGTAGAGAAGCGCAGGCTTGTCCATGTGACACATCCGTCTCAGAAGGGAGAGTGGTATTCTTTGCCAGGATTACGAAGTGCCGCATGATTATGTAAGCTTCAAGTTTTGATTCCAACCTGTAGAGCCGTTCAGAAAGTGCTCTTATTTATGAGACCGGTGACAAGTCAGTAGGGAACGGAATTAATGTGACAGTCGTCTACTTGTTTTAAAGCCCAATATCGTCCATAATATTGAAATACTTTATAGGAGGCTATAGAGTGAGTCCATCAGGGGCAGCTTCAGGAAGATTTTGGTGGGTAATCATCGCGGCAGTCTTGCTGGTATCTTCATTCGTATTAATGGCATGTTCGGCCATTGCCGGAGCCTCGCCGGAGGCAACTAAAACGCCCATTCCACCTGATAAAGGAAATATTCATGTAACTGTTACCGGTGTGGATGGAACGCCCCTTGTCAAAGGGGTCATAATTCGTGTTACGGATTCAATTGAATCAGATGGTGATGATAATGGTGAATTCCGTCTGGAGTCGTGCCCTGCCGGTCATTACATAGCTGCCTGGGCGCCGAATTATCGGGTTGGCTTTATCCCTTGTGATGGCTCAAGTAATCAGTATTCAATTTCCTTACTGTCTCTCCAGGGTGTAGGCGATAACCCAAATTATGCCTGGGCTTCCGCCTATGGCACATGCAGCCCCTGTCACGCGGCACAGTTGAGTCCCACGTATAGTGAGATCAGCGAATGGGAATCGAGCGGACATGGCAGGGTGTTTCGAGATCCTTATTTCCAGACAATGTACCGTGGCACCGATATAAGCGGTGTGAGCGGACCCGTGACAGAACGGGTTTTCATGGGCAATCAACTGGTGCGGAAACCAAAAACCGATGCCCCCGAGTATAAGGGCCCAGGGTTTCAATTGGATTATCCGGGACAAGCCGGGAATTGTGGCTTTTGCCATGCCCCGGCCGCCGTAGTAGCCTCACGTGCGGAAGTTGACTTATCACCTTTGTTCTTCGCAAATGGCGATCTTCAGACGGAAGGAATCACGTGCGATGTATGCCATAAGGTCAATGGCGTGATACTGAATGACAATGGCTACCCGTTTGTCGATAAACCCGGAATCCTATCGCTTCAGTTGCTGAGGTCTGATCTGTTTAGAACGGAGCCTTTTTCGAATATTATTTCGCCGGTATCCGAGACAGTACAACCCGTGTCCATGTGCTCACCGATTTACAGCAGCAGCGAGTTTTGTGCGGCCTGTCATTACGGAAAATTTGGCGATATGTTGATATATGCTTCCTACAAGGAATGGAAGGAAAGTTCGTACGCAGACGATCCGAAGGGCAAGGGATATCGGACCTGCCAGGATTGTCACATGTCTCATATGCAGGTTGAGGACGCTACTCCGTTTTCGAGGAGAAAAGCATGTTCAGAAACTGCAAAGGGATTCCAGGATTTTAGTCACAATTTGATGGATTTTGGCCGGGATGAAAAATTAGGACGCGATATCCCCCGCATGGTCAGAGGTGCTGCCCAGATTGGGGCGAGCTTCGAATACAAGCCAGAAAAAGACGATTCATTCAAAGTAAATGTCGTTGTGAGCAATAAGACGGTGGGACATAAATTTCCAACGGATTCTCCCCTCCGTCATCTAATTTTGGTGCTGGAGGGAAAAGATCAATTTGGGAACACACTCTTGCAGGTGAATGGTTCACAAATCCCCAATTGGGGAGGCCTCAATAGTTTGTACATGGAAAACAGCGGCGTAAAGGGATACGCGGGTCTGCCGGGAAAGATTTTTGCAAACCTTCTGATCGAAGAGGATATCAACCTTTGGCCATCAGCAGCCTACTGGAATCAGACAAAACCGGCCCAGGTGACAAAAAAAGATGGCGTTATCTCCGATAACCGCCTGGAACCTGGTGGAAAGGATGAGAGTCAATATTATTTTGCCGCCCCGGATGATGGCGAAGTCGAATTTACCATCTCGTTGATATACCGGTTTGGTTTCTACGACCTGATGCAGCAAAAACGATGGGTGGATACCGCGCAGCGTCAGGATATTCCTGTCGTGGTCATCCATTGCAGTGGCAACGTAAACCAAGCCAGGCAGATTGAGTGCAAGCAGATCGATCCTTAACTCCGCTGAAACTGAGCAGTCACTTTCCCGTATAATAATATTGAGTCATTCGACATCATTTCTCAAAAGGAGAATTCACATGCGACAAAACCGTTCCACTCTCTTTCTTGGAGTCCTTCTCATTTTGCTGGGGGCGTGGCTTGTGGTAAGCCGCCAGGTTCCCGCTGTGCAGCACTGGCTCGATCAAAACTTTGCCTGGCCCATGTGGACTATTGGAGCAGGACTGCTCATCCTGCTCATTGGTTTGATCACCGGGGTACCGGGCATGGCCGTCCCTGCGGCAATTGTTGCCGGGATCGGTGGAATCCTCTACTATCAGAATGCCACTGAAAACTTCACATCCTGGTCCTACATGTGGACGTTGATTCCCGGCTTCGTTGGCGTGGGCGCCATCCTGGCAGGATTGCTCGGTGAACAGACCCGTCATAATCTGGCGCGTGGGTTGAATCTCATCGTCATCAGCGCCGTGATGTTCCTGATCTTTGGCGCACTCTTCGGCGGGCTCGGCATCCTGGGCACGAACGGCCCGGCGATCCTGTTGATCGCGCTGGGAGTTTATATCCTCATACGCGGCTTCATGCGCAATGCGAATAGAGGCATGAATGAAACGAGATAATGTTTTCTGGGGTGGAGCGCTTATTCTGGTCGGTGTGCTGTTGTATCTGCAAACACAAGGCTATGTCACCAATGTTTTTCGATATTTCTGGCCTCTGGCTTTGATTCTCGTAGGCGGCTGGATCATCCTCGGAGTCTATTGGAAATCTGATCGTTCTTCTGATGAAACATTTTCCATTCCATTGAACGCGGCGCAAAGTGTGAAATACAATTTCTCTCATGGCGCAGGTCAGCTCGAGATCAGCGGGGGAGCGCCGGCAGGGCAGGCGATCGTTGGCTCGTCCGCGGTTGGGATGAACAGAAGAAGTAATTTGAACGGTGACAGGCTCGAGGTCCGTGTGGAGGCGGGACCGTCCTTCATTCCGTTTGTTGGACCGAACGAAGGGATCTGGCGCTTCCAACTCACACAGGCTGTGCCTGTGTTGATCACGGTGGAATCAGGCGCGAGTCTCCTCAATATCGATTTGACGGATGTACTTGCAACGCGTCTCGCGCTGAAGACGGGAGCCAGCAGCGCGAACGTTACCATGCCCTCACGCGGCGGCTCTCTTCTGGATGTGGAGGCGGGCGCGGCTTCGATCAATATTCGCGTCCCCGATATGACCGCGGCCCGCATTCGTGTCAAGGAAGGTGTGACAGCCGTCAACGTGGATACGAACCGGTTCCCGCGACTCGACTCGGGAATCTATCAATCGGCCAGTTTTGACGCGTCTCAGAACCGGGCGGAGATCAACATCGAATCAGGTCTTGGTTCCGTTTCCGTGAAATAATAGTCGTCACTACAAAGGAAGCGAAAGGAGAATCAAATGCGACGCATAGATCCAAGGTTGCTCATCGGCATACTGCTGGTCGTTGGCGGCGTGCTTTCCCTGCTCGATGTCCAGGGCATCATCTCGAACGGCAGCGGAATCTTTTGGGGATTGATATTTGCGGCGGGTGGTGCGGTCTTTCTCTACATGTTATTCAACGATCCCAACAACTGGTGGGCAGCGTTCCCCGGTTTTACCCTGCTCGGTCTTGCACTATCCTCATTCCTACCGGATTCACTCGAAGGATATGCTGGATTGGCATTCTTCGCCGGAATCAGCTTTGCCTTCTGGTGGGTATATTTCACCGATCGGCAACGATGGTGGGCAATCATCCCGGCTGGTGTTTTGCTTACGCTGGGTGTGGTCTCTGCACTCGATAGTATTTCTGGCATGGAATCAGGTGGAAGTTTTTTCATCGGGCTGGGGCTTACCTTCCTATTGGTTGCAATATTGCCAGGTGAAGTATGGCGTTCCTGGGCGTTTATCCCTGGAACGATCCTTTTGCTTTTCGGCGTCATCCTCGGAACTCCATTTTCTGGAATCTCCGGATACTTCTGGCCGGCAATATTAATTGTATTGGGCGGGTTTTTGATCATCCGGTTCCTTCGAAATCAATCATCAGGCTAACAGTACTGCTCTGATTAAACGAAAAACGGGAATGCTACAGCGTTCCCGTTTTCGTCCTGCCCTGCCCTCACCAGTATATGCTAATTAATGTTTCAAGCCTTTTACAAGGATGGACTTCACCTGTTCGTGAGAGTTCTTCCATCTCGAAGAGACTGCAGTTGCCAACCGTTCCAAAATATCCTTGCCGGCATCCGGGTGTTCCACGCATAACTTGCGTAGTTCACTACCACGGATGCGGTACGTTTCGAGGTTTTCGATCGCCATCACCGAAGACGTATAGGTGCGGCTTCCCACCACGGCAGACCAGCCGAACAGGCCATCCTTCGCTACATGCGAGATTGTGATGGAAGGCCCGTCATCAGGTTTGAACGAGACCTGTGCCTTGCCGCTGAGCACCAGATAGATATAATCTGCAGGTTTCCCCTGCTGTACAACTGTAGTCCCCGGCCGACAGGAGTAGGGTTCAAAAAGCGGCTTTAGTAAATCCAGATATTTCTCGTTCATATTCTTAAACATGCCTACAAGGCTCAATTGTGTAAACCTCTTGTGGATATTAACTGACTGACCTATGCCGTTCCAGTGGCAAATATCATCATTTGTATGACATTTATCCTGAAATTCATTTTTCACCGTTTTGACGGTGTATACTGTGCTGAAAGCTACAAAAAATGAGTATATGGGAAAAAACTGTGCAAAAACCGAATCGTTGGTTGCCCCTTCTTTTGTTAGGATTGGGAATCACGCTGATTGCCACATCTGCATACTTTGTCCTGCGGAATATCCCGTCTCAAACGGACCCTTCAGCGGTTCCCGTTAAAGTAAATTTTTCCGCCCCCGAATTGACATTGAGTGATACCACCGGAAATTCCTTTTCTCTTGCTGATTATCGTGGGCAGGTTGTTCTGGTCAATTTGTGGGCGACCTGGTGTCCACCCTGCAAGGAGGAAATGCCTGCGCTCGAATCGTTTTATCGTAAACATAAGGAAGATGGATTTGTCATCGTGGCCGTTAATGACGGCGACCCTGCACCCGATGTGATGCAATTTGTAAACGATTATGGTCTGACATTTCCTGTCTGGCTTGACCCTACTTATATTGGCACTGAACAGGCTTTCAAAACATTAAACCTTCCCAGCTCCTTTGTTATTGACCGGAATGGGACTATCGTATTGAGTTGGGTGGGTGCGATCAACGGAAAAGCCCTCGAAAAATATGTAACTCCCATCATTAACGAGTTGCAATGAAGGCAACTGTCCATTGGAAACAGGGAATGATCTTTGTTGGCGCCGCAAATTCCGGATTTTCTGTTCAAATGGATGCCGGTACATCGGCCGGTGGGAATAACAGCGGCGTACGTCCCATGGAAATGATAGCTCTGGGATTGGCAGGCTGCACCGCAATGGATGTCCTCTCGATATTGCAGAAAAAACGGCAGACCATAACCCAGTTTGATGTACAGGTGGATGCAGATCTATCTGTGGAACACCCGAGAGTGTTTACCCATGCGATCATTACCTACATGGTTACTGGAAAGAATGTTGATGAATCAGCTTTGTTGCGCGCCATGGAATTGTCTGTCACGAAATATTGTCCAGTACAAGCCATGTTGGAACAAGCTTTTCCAATGGACATGTGTTATGAGATTTATGAAGATGTTGGGGATGGAAATAAGCACCTAACGTATCACGGTAGATTACAGGATTTTTTACGTGAATGAATCGAAACTTACCGGAATCTGCCTGACGTGGGTTTCTTGTTAATGATCAGAAACAACCTGACTGGGCGCATCAGAGCAATCGCACGCGATTATGGTCAGCGCGCCGCGCGTAAGCGTTCCCTTGTAAGCCCGTGAACCGTTATGAGTCACCCAGCCTTCCAGATTGAAGGCAAGAGGACCGTCAGCGAGTACCCACTCACCGTTATATTTACGGGCAATGTGAACGTGAGTCCCTGTCACGTGCCCGCCTTCGCAGGAGGGATAGCCAACGGGCTCGCCGACTTTTACCTCGCTTCCCACATGGATGCGTGCATTCGTCGCAAGGTGAAGATAGTAGAGTGTCCATCCCGTCCGCTCATCGCCGTCCTTGTCAAGGTCAATAATCGTCCCGTCAATACCCGAGCGGACGACCAGTCCATCTGCCATTGCAACCGCATATTTGTCCGGGGGAACGATCACGCAGCCTGTTTTGTCGGAAGCCGGTGCAAAGTCAATTGCCGAAAATGGATCGCCGGTGCCCCAGCCTGTATGGGGGCCTCCGGTGTAGGCCCAAACTTGTCCTGCCGGAAAGGGGAAACGCAGCTCAGGTTGCTGCAGACTTCCAGGCAGGACGTTACTGGGATCTGCCCAGGGATCGCCAAAAAGACTCTTATAGACTCGCGCCAATCCGTCGGGTCCGATCGACGCGTAGAATTTATCCCCGGAATAGATTCGCGAGAAATAATATTGCAGCGCGACCGATCCGGCATTTTGCCATGGATCAGGTCGGGTGAGTGTTTCGTCGAGCAGCTCCAGTTCAGTAAGTTTCCCGCTGCGCCAGGCATAGTATCCGTTATTCAATGTATTCGCCGCGATGACTATTTGCAGATAGGGACCCTCATAGAAGGAGCGGCGGAAACCAAGCAGATATCTTCCTCCAGGAATTTCAAGTTGTGTGAGCGCACCCGTCTGATATTCAAGAATGGCAAGCAGCAGCCGCGGACTGATGCTGTAATTCATAGCGACATAATCCACCGCTTCGGCACCGGTACGGATTTTATCCCCGGCGTAGACGCGGTAATTTTTGAGCCAGCCGCTGGTTGACTCAACAAAAGCGGATGTGCTAAAGCCGATCTGCGACGGTCCATTCACGAACGCAGAATCGGGAATGCTTTGATATTCCGTGCCCCACAGTGGAAGATAATAGATTGGAATCTTCATCGGAAGACCGGGCGGCATGGTAGTTGCTTCGCGTGGAATGATGGGATTGGCCTGCATGATCTGTTCTTCGGTTGTGTTAAAGCGTTTGGCCAGCGCGGGGATGGTATCGCCAGTTTGGGCGGTGTAATCCACCAGTTCGCCCGGAGAGTACTCGGGCCTGCCTGAGGTTGGCGCGGGGATGGAGGTTGGCGCGAGCGGCGTGATCATGTTTTGCATGTTTATTCCTGGTTCGCTCGGCGCGCAGGATGCGATCAGCGCCATCATGATCATGCCGATTAATACACGTAGATGAATATTTCTCCCTCTAAATTTGGTGGCGGTCGTGTTGATTTTTTTATGTTCCATTCGGGAAAATTCTGACAGGCTCTCGTTGTTCAACAGCAGCAAGGGTTCTCGCGTTCTTATTCTCCGTCGTCATCGCGATAGATCAGGGCCCGGGATTGTCCATAGACATCCGCGATGATGGTTTTATTGCCCTTGATGAGTTTGCCCTGATATGGTTTTTCGCCTGCGACAGCCGTCCAGCCGCTGAGGACGAGAGGCAGGGGTCCGTCTGCAGGAATCCATTCACCGTTGTATTTGCGGGCAAAGTGCAAATGTGTACCTGTGGAAATGCCACCCTCGCAGGAGGCATGACCAATGTGATCGTTCATTTCCACCCACTGTCCTTTCGGCACACGGTCCTGGTTCGCAACGTGCAAGTACAGGATGTTCCAACCCGTTTGTTCAGAACCATCGCCGTCCATATCTATGACAACGACACCCTGTCCGGAGCGGACAACGAGCCCTGGCGCGGAAGCGACAATCCATTCCATGTTAACGGCACATCCCGTTTTATCGGCGGCGGGGGCGAAGTCCAGCGCGGCAAGCGGGCCGTCATGTTCCCACGCGCTGTGAGGTCCACCGGTGAATACCCATGGCGAGTTCGCTTCGAAGGGCAGTGCCATTTCAGGCTGTTCGATGCTGGGTGGAAACAGGAGACCGGCAGCTTCGGCGCGTGACCATGGGTCACCGAACATATTCTGATAGTACGAGGCAAAGCCACTGGTCTGATCCATGATTCGCAGCCACTCATTCCGGCTATGCAATCGGGAAAAGTAATACATGACAGCGACGGTGCCCGCATTGAGTGTGGGATCGAGCCGTATTTTTGTCCCATCGCTGAAGGTGATATCCGTGATCTTTCCTGTGCGCCAGTCATAATACCCGGCTTGAAGCTGGTTGATCGCCCAGACCAACTGCATGAACACACCCTTATATCGATAGCTATCATAACCTAACGGGAAATCGATCCGAAATTTGTTTTCAGGAGTCCCGCGAACCCAACGTGACTCATAATCGAGGATGGCCAGCAGTAGCCGCGGATTGACTGAGTTTTCGTAGGCGTTGCGTTCGATCACGCCCGCGCCCGTTGTCCAGCCGGTCGTGCCGAGATATTCACGATAAGATGAAAGAAAGCCAGCCGCCTCCTTGATGTACGAGGCAATATCAAAACCAAGCGCAGTGGCTGAAAAGACGACATCACCATCGGGGATGATTTGCAGAGGGGATGTATATTCAACGGTATTATCCCGGCGGTCTGGGATCATAAGCAGCGTGCCTGCATCGAGCAGCCCCGTTTTCGGGAGGACTTTGGGAGACGTGATCGCGTTCACATCCACGCCAAAGCGTTTTGCAACGGCCGGAAGCCAGTCTCCGCTTTGAGAGTAGTACAGTACAACCGGTCCGCTCGGCAGATTTGTAGACGTGCTCACCACCGTCGCAGAAGTTGATTCCTGCGTGACAAATGCATCATTCGTTAGTGTTGGCGTGGCCGTAAAACTTGTCGTTTCAACAAATGCCATTGAATCCAATGGTGTGGGAGTTTCCGAAACAAAGATCGCAGGGGTTGATGAAGCTGTTGCCGGGATATAACCTACCGGAGTAGGGGTTAAGTATTGGCCCCATAAGGACGCGTTGCTTCCGCAGGACGCGGTTATAAAAGAGGCGATGAGTAGCAAGCCCAGGATTCGTTTCACGATTCGACCATTGGTAGAGATTATACCTGTATTGATTCGTTATCACGAAGATAAAATGTGAACACTGTGAACGTGCCTTGCTATCAGCGCGATATCTGGTTCAAGCCTTCGTGTACGCCTTCCCATGCCTCGATGACTGTTGTACCTTTGGTCAGGGAACCGTCGTATTCAACACCGTTGCCGCTTGACACCCATCCATCCAGAATGAATGGAATACTTCCGTCGGCGGGGATCCATTCGCCGTTATAACGACGCGCCAGGTGCAGATGAGTTGCATTCGATACGCCACCTTCACAGGAAGGATGTCCAATAATGTCTCCGGCATAGACATAGGTGTTTGGTTCCACGCGTCCGCTTGTGGCGATATGCATATAGAGCACGGTCCAACCGGTTTGTTCATACCCATCATTATCCAGGTCTTCGACGACTGCGCCGTTCTCCGCGCGGACGATCAAACCATCGGCAACAGCCACGACCCACTCGGGAGCAGGGTCACATCCGCCGCCCTCGCCCGGAGGAGCAAAATCCAGCGCTGCCCACGCGGAACCATCGTCCCAGCCTCCGTGTGGTCCGCCGGTAAAGGACCAGGTGGTTCCGCGCTCGATGGGCAACTGCATGGATGGCTGGGTCAAGTTCGGTGGTAGTAAGGAAGTAACCTCATAGTCGAAGGGATAGCCAAAGAGCAGGTTATACGTCAGGAAGAATCCAAATTCACTCACATCCAAATCCCAAACTGGACGAGTGCTAAATAGTGCAAGAAAATACTGCAGGCCGGCTGTTCCAGCGTTGATAGTCGCAGACATCGGGACGTATGAACCATCACTTAATGAAAGTGTTGACAGGGCATTGGCGCGCCACAAGTAATAACCTCGATTTAGATTATTTGCTGCCCATGTCACCTGACGGTACAGGCCTGCATGATAATCGTCGTAAAACCCAAGGGGATAATCCACATTGGAGGGGACCGTATTTGTGACCCACTGACTCCGATATTCAAGGAGGGCGATCAACAGGCGAGGGTTGACGGAATACTCCTGTGAAACGAGTTCGATGATCTGTGCACCAGTCAGGGTTTCACCGGTGACTTCCTGGGTGTAATTGGCAAGATAACCACCTTGCTTCTGAAGGAACGAGTCGATATCAAATTGTGCGCTGGCCGGACCATACACCAACTCTGAATCCGGGATGATCTTGAACGATGTGCCGGGATTTGTATCCGCGTCAACGGGCGGAATATTCAACGTTGTGCCGATGGGTAGGATATCAGCTGCGCTCATCCCGTTGGCTTGTAGCAATGCCTCCAGGGAAATCCCATATGCCTGTGCGATGCTGTCAAGCGTGTCTCCAGGCTGGGCTGTATAAGATTCAGCGACTGCACGCGGCGAAGGCAACGCGTGAGGTTGATCAGGCGTGGGCGTGGCAAAGTCTGCGTTGGTATTGCGTTGTCCGACGGTTATGGAGATGGGAGCGCGCGTTGGGGTGGGACCGTTCGGCGTTTTTGCATCTGTAACAATCTGACCCGTTTGGGCCGCCATCGGCGCGGCATTTGTGCCATTCACGGGTGCAAAAGGATCATATGTTGGATAAGACTCTGTTGGACTTGTTTTTGTACAGGATGAGAGCAGTAAAACGAAAGCTGCAAAGCGTAGCAGATGATTGGCTGTGTTTCGAAGCATGCGTGAGATTCTACCAAACATGGGTCATAATTTGAAAAACGAGCAATGAGTTCACGATTGCCCGCTCCAGCAGCGCTGAATTGATAGAGGGGATTACCGGCCAAAACCTGAGGCACGAATAAAATCCTCCAATCCTTTGATCTTGCTTTCGCGCTCCTCGAGTTCCGCCGCGATCACATCTCGAATGGAGACGATGCCAAGCAATTTGCCATTCTCCACGACAGGCAAATGGCGGATGTGGAGCTGCATCATAAGCGCCATGCACTCGTCTGTGGATGTGTCGGTCGTGACCGTGTACATCTCCTCTGTCATGACGTCTCTGACGTTTGTCCCCTTGGCAGTACGACCTTCCAGCTCCCCCTTTTGGGCATAATCGCGCTCGGTGAAGATACCGACGATTTTGCCTTCTTCTAGCACCAGTACCGATCCGATTTTCGCCCCTGCCATCACCCTGAGTGCTTTCAAGACTGTCTCATCCGCCTTGACAGCGTAGTGGGTGCTATCCGTTTTAGTATCAACGAGATGTTTTACGGTAGCCATAATTCTGATACTCCTTACTCATAATTTTTCAGGAAGAGAATACCTGTGCTCATGCCATATCGTTACAAACAGTATAGAAAAAATGCAAGCCGGGAGTCCATCTGGTTTCCAGTAAACTACGACTTGCCGAGCTGTTTCCTCAAGTGAATTCCAGTGATCTCAAATCCCATCTTCTTATAAAGCTCCTGCGCTGTGACATTATCACCGAAAACATGCAAGGCTACCGATTCGACATTCATGGCTTTGAGTTTCTCGTCCATTGCCATTAATGACTGTTTTCCGTAACCTTTGCCGCGAAATGCCTCGTCAATGATGAGATCATAGATGAAACCTTTTTGATCTTTTACCTGCACCCACAACACACCGATCTTATTGTCATCTTCATCAAGAATGGACCACAGATATTGATGCTTGGAGTTAATACCATCCGGCAAAAGGCTTTCAAATTCCTTCCTGGATTTTTCGAGCGCACCTTCAGGAGCCCAGTTTCCATTCTTCACATGGGCATTTGCGTATGCGCCGATCTCATGTTCCAGAAACCGTTCGAAATCTTCCTGTTGGATGGGTGCGAGCTTTACCATTCTCTCTCCTCTTTTCGAAGATTGTATCAAAAAACCCGTAGAAAATGCCTTCACTCGTTTCTTGATCAACTCCGGGCCAGGAGCTATATCGCTTGCTGATTCAGAATATTTCTGTCATTCAACCAATCCCATAGCAGTTCAATGGCTTGCGGGACAACCCGTGCGGTTTCTTTGGAAAGTTGTCGCGAAAAAAGAAAACGATGACCAAGCACCGATAATAGTGCGGCCTCAGGCTTTCTTCCATAAAGTGTTTCGCACAAGGAGAGAAGTGACTGCGGCGTAAGGTGATGGGTGAAAGGTGATGCCTGGAACTCACTTACCACCTTGATCAAGCGTACAGGTTCGGGGATGTTGCCAGTATGCGCGTCTACAAAGCAAACATACTCATATACGCGGATGTCATCCGCCATTTCAGGGGTTAATTGAAGGTGGAAGGCAAAGTCAATGAGTGCAAATTCAGGAAATTCATCCTCGTAGGATTCAGGTGAGTCCAAACCGAGCTTTATTGTCAGCGCACGCAGAATATGCCAGGCAACACCATCGTCTTCGCGGTCCTGATTTCCATAGCCGATGATCAATAATTTTTTCAAGAGATATATCTTTTCCAGGAAGACCTGCTAAAGAAACAGACCAGACACAAGAAATACCAATACCCTCTCGTATCTGATCTGTCAGACGTACGTTTCAAGACTCAAGTAACGCAATTGTAATATGTTATTCGCCGTAACCGCTTCCGAGAATATAGCTTTCCAGTTTGACAATTGCACCTTTCTGTTCCGCGAGCAGCCCCTCAGCAAGGCGACGGATCGAGACAATGCCGATCACCCTCTCCTTTTCAAGGACGGGCAGATGGCGCACATGATACTTGCCCATTAACTCCGCACATTCTTCAAGAGTGGTTTCGGGTTTGATCAAAACCATCTGGCTGGTCATCACGTCGGAAACATTTGTTTCTTTTGCAGACCTGCCCTTGACTTCGCCTTCACGTGCGTAATCACGCTCGGTGAATATTCCGACGATCTTTTCGTCTTCCGTGACCAGCACCGCGCCCGTATTTCCTTCGCACATCACTTGCAAGGCATTAAAGACGGACGCGTTGGAGGGAACCGTGTAGATCTTTGCTTCTGCTTTTTCATCGAGTATTTTTCGAACTGTTGTCATGGTGGAGCTCCTTTGGATTAAACGGGAAAATCTTAGTCTCGTTTTAGGGTCTTGACCAGTGTGCCGTCCGGAGCGATGATATCAAGCTGGATGGGCATCTGCCCGACCGCATGAGTCGAACACGAAAGGCACGGATCATACGCACGAATAGCCGCCTCTACTCGATTCAACATACCTTCGCTGACGTCTGGCCCCTTAACATACGTCTTGGCAACACTATCAACCGCGTTGCTCATCGCCCAGTTATTATGTCCGGTGGAGACGATCAGGTTGACTTTGAGCAGCTTGCCGTTCTCGTCGGCAGTGTAATCGTGGATGAGAGTACCGCGCGGCGCCTCGATCACGCCCACGCCGTGTCCTTTGTAATCCTTGCGGGTGTTGAGAATATCAGTGCTGAGAATATCCGGGTCTTCACACAAAATGCGGACTCTTTCCACAGCGAACAACGCTTCAATGAGGCGGGCATAGTGGTAATACAAAGTATTTTCGACCGGCTTGCCATTATTCAGACTCTTAAAGACCTTCAACTCAGCATTGGCCAACGGAGTATCGATCTTTTCGGCAAGGTTCAACCGTCCCAGTGGACCGACGCGGTACACGCCATCCGGGTACCCCATCTTCTTGTAATAGGGGAACTTGAGATATGACCACGGTTCGACATGTTCCTGGATGATGTCCAGATAATTCGCAATGGGGAAGCGCTCCATTTCTGCGCCTTCGCGGTCGATGAGACGGACGTTTCCATCGTATAACTCGAGCCCGTTTTCGGGAGTGATCAATCCGAAATAGCCAGTGGGGAACACAGCGAATTTATTG